>NZ_QEIO01000235.1 GCF_003336425.1 Marinitenerispora sediminis
ACGCCGCCTCGATAGAAGAGCGGGACCGGTTGGATCTGGTCGGCTTGTATACGGGTTAGCGGTTGCTTCTTGAGAACTCAACAGCGCGTGTTTGTTTATCTTTGTGCCAAAGTTTGTTTTGGCCCCGTGGCACTGTCACGTTGGTGATGGTGTCGGGGTTCCTTTGATTGACTGGCCCTTCGGGGTTGGTTGTCAGGGTTTCTCTTCGAGGTTTACCGCACTGTCTTCGGATGGTGCTGGTTGTTTGACCTTTGATGGAGAGTTTGATCCTGGCTCAGGACGAACGCTGGCGGCGTGCTTAACACATGCAAGTCGAGCGGTAAGGCCCTTCGGGGTACACGAGCGGCGAACGGGTGAGTAACACGTGAGTAACCTGCCCCTGACTCTGGGATAAGCCGGGGAAACCCGGTCTAATACCGGATATGACATCCTGCCGCATGGCGGGGTGTGGAAAGTTGTTTCGGTTGGGGATGGACTCGCGGCCTATCAGCTTGTTGGTGGGGTGATGGCCTACCAAGGCGATGACGGGTAGCCGGCCTGAGAGGGCGACCGGCCACACTGGGACTGAGACACGGCCCAGACTCCTGCGGGAGGCAGCAGTGGGGAATATTGCGCAATGGGCGGAAGCCTGACGCAGCGACGCCGCGTGGGGGATGACGGCCTTCGGGTTGTAAACCTCTTTTACCACTCACGCAGGCATCCGGTTTTCCGGGTGTTGACGGTAGGTGGGGAATAAGGACCGGCTAACTACGTGCCAGCAGCCGCGGTAATACGTAGGGTCCGAGCGTTGTCCGGAATTATTGGGCGTAAAGAGCTCGTAGGCGGCCTGTCGCGTCTGCTGTGAAAGTCCGGGGCTTAACTCCGGGTGTGCAGTGGATACGGGCAGGCTTGAGGTAGGTAGGGGAGACTGGAATTCCTGGTGTAGCGGTGAAATGCGCAGATATCAGGAGGAACACCGGTGGCGAAGGCGGGTCTCTGGGCCTTACCTGACGCTGAGGAGCGAAAGCGTGGGGAGCGAACAGGATTAGATACCCTGGTAGTCCACGCTGTAAACGTTGGGCGCTAGGTGTGGGGCCTTTCCACGGGTTCCGTGCCGTAGCTAACGCATTAAGCGCCCCGCCTGGGGAGTACGGCCGCAAGGCTAAAACTCAAAGGAATTGACGGGGGCCCGCACAAGCGGCGGAGCATGTTGCTTAATTCGACGCAACGCGAAGAACCTTACCAAGGTTTGACATCGCCGGTAAACCGCTGGAGACAGTGGGTCCTTCGGGGATCGGTGACAGGTGGTGCATGGCTGTCGTCAGCTCGTGTCGTGAGATGTTGGGTTAAGTCCCGCAACGAGCGCAACCCTTGTTCCATGTTGCCAGCACGTTATGGTGGGGACTCATGGGAGACTGCCGGGGTCAACTCGGAGGAAGGTGGGGATGACGTCAAGTCATCATGCCCCTTATGTCTTGGGCTGCAAACATGCTACAATGGCCGGTACAGTGGGCTTGCGATGCCGTGAGGTGGAGCGAATCCCTAAAAGCCGGTCTCAGTTCGGATTGGGGTCTGCAACTCGACCCCATGAAGGTGGAGTCGCTAGTAATCGCGGATCAGCAACGCCGCGGTGAATACGTTCCCGGGCCTTGTACACACCGCCCGTCACGTCACGAAAGTCGGCAACACCCGAAACTTGTGGCCTAACCTTTTTGAGGGGGGAGCGAGTGAAGGTGGGGCTGGCGATTGGGACGAAGTCGTAACAAGGTAGCCGTACCGGAAGGTGCGGCTGGATCACCTCCTTTCTAAGGAGTCTTTCACAGCCAGTGTTTAACCTAATTCTGCTGGCGGACTCGTAAGTGGACCTGGTCTTGCCTGCCGTTGTGGTGGGTGGGGTTGGGATTGGCGCTTGGGTGAGCGAACGTTTCCCTTGGTTTTCTCGAAGAGGCTGGGGGCGCGCTGTTGGGTGTCTGAGGGGGCAACCTGTTGGTTGTTTCCTGGGTGCCACTCTGGTGAAGACACTGGGGTCTTGGGGGTTGTTTCTCCTTGGGTTCTGGTTGTTGTGGCTGGGTTTGTGGCTGGTGTTTTGATTCGTGGATAGTGTGCGCGAGCATCTTGTATCTGTGGTGGCCAAGTGATTGTGGCATACGGTGGATGCCTTGGCACCAGGCGCCGATGAAGGACGTGGGAGGCCGCGATAGTCCACGGGGAGTTGTCAACCGAGCTTTGATCCGTGGGTGTCCGAATGGGGAAACCTAGCCCGAGTTGTGTCGGGTTGCCGCTGCCTGAATGTATAGGGTGGTTGGTGGTGACGCGGGGAAGTGAAACATCTCAGTACCCGCAGGAAGAGAAAACAATAGTGATTCCCTGAGTAGTGGTGAGCGAAAGGGGATGTGGCTAAACCGTGCGCGTGTGATACCCGGCAGGGGTTGCGTGTGCGGGGTTGTGGGATGCGTCTTGTCTAGTCTGCCGGCTGGGCGCGGTGACGGAGCATGCTAGCTGAAGTCGTTGGGAAGCGGCGCCGTAGTGGGTGAGAGTCCCGTAGGTGAAGGCTTGTTCTGGCTGTTGATGTAGTCCCGAGTAGCGCGGAGCTCGAGGAATTCCGTGTGAATCTGGCAGGACCACCTGCTAAGCCTAAATACGTCCTGGTGACCGATAGTGCACTAGTACCGTGAGGGAAAGGTGAAAAGTGCCCCGGTGAGGGGTCGTGAAATAGTACCTGAAACCGTGTGCTGTCAAGCCGTCAGAGCCTTTTGGGGTGATGGCGTGCCTTTTGAAGAATGAGCCTGCGAGTCATGGTGTGTGGCGAGGTTAACCCGGGTGGGGTAGCCGTAGCGAAAGCGAGTCTGAATAGGGCGTTTGAGTCGCATGCTGTGGACCCGAAGCGGAGTGATCTACCCATGTCCAGGGTGAAGCGCGGGTAAGACCGTGTGGAGGCCCGAACCCACCAGGGTTGAAAACCTGGGGGATGAGGTGTGGGTAGGGGTGAAAGGCCAATCAAACTCCGTGATAGCTGGTTCTCCCCGAAATGCATTTAGGTGCAGCGTCGTGTGTTGCTTGCTGGAGGTAGAGCGACTGGTTGGTTGATGGGCCCGACAAGGTTACTGAGATCAGCTAAACTCCGAATGCCAGTATAGTTGAGCGCGGCAGTGAGACTGCGGGGGATAAGCTTCGTAGTCGAGAGGGAAACAGCCCAGATCATCAGCTAAGGCCCCTAAGCGTGTGCTAAGTGGGAAAGGTTGTGGAGTTGCTGAGACAACCAGGAGGTTGGCTTAGAAGCAGCCATCCTTTAAAGAGTGCGTAATAGCTCACTGGTCAAGTGATTCTGCGCCGATAATGTAGCGGGGCTTAAGTACACCGCCGAAGCTGTGGGGCTCACCGTTTGGTGGGTTGGTAGGGGAGCGTCGTGCATCCGGTGAAGCTGCGGGGTGACCTTGTGGTGGAGGGTGTGCGAGTGAGAATGCAGGCATGAGTAGCGATACCAACGTGGGAAACGTTGGCGCCGATTGACTAAGGGTTCCTGGGGCAGGTTAATCCGCCCAGGGTGAGTCGGGGCCTAAGGCGAGGCCGACAGGCGTAGTCGATGGATAACGGGTTGATATTCCCGTACCCGTTCATGCGCGTCCATACTGAACCCTTTGATGCTAACCACTACCGATGATTCTTCCTTCCTTCGGGTTGGTTGGGTTTGAGGCGTGGGGTCCGATTTGGTAGTAGGTAAGTGATGGGGTGACGCAGTGGGGTAGCTCTACCGGGCGGTGGTTGTCCCGGGATAAGCGTGTAGGCTGGCGTGTAGGTAAATCCGTGCGCTGTTGAGGCTGAGGCGTGATGTCGAGCCGTTTTTGGCGAAGTGAGTGATCCCGTGCTGTCGAGAAAAGCCTCTAGCGAGTGCGTGGGCGGCCCGTACCCTAAACCGACGCAGGTGGTCAGGTAGAGTATACCGAGGCGTTCGGGTGAACCATGGTTAAGGAACTCGGCAAATTGTCCCCGTAACTTTGGGAGAAGGGGAGCCCTGTCTGGTGATGGACTTTGCGTCTTGAGCTGGGTGGGGTCGCAGATACCGGGGGGAAGCGACTGTTTACTAAAAACACAGGTCCGTGCGAAGTCGTAAGACGCTGTATACGGACTGACGCCTGCCCGGTGCCGGAACGTTAAGAGGACTGGTTAGCTGTTTTTGGCGGCGAGGCTGGGAATCTAAGCGCCGGTAAACGGCGGTGGTAACTATAACCATCCTAAGGTAGCGAAATTCCTTGTCGGGTAAGTTCCGACCTGCACGAATGGCGTAACGACTTCCCCGCTGTCTCAACCATGGGCCCGGTGAAATTGCACTACGAGTAAAGATGCTCGTTTCGCGCAGCAGGACGGAAAGACCCCGGGACCTTCACTATAGCTTGACATTGGTGTTTGGGATGGTTTGTGTAGGATAGGTGGGAGCCTGTGAAGCTTGGACGCTAGTTCGGGTGGAGGCGCTGGTGAAATACCACTCTGGCTGTTTCGGGCATCTAACCTGGGACCGTGATCCGGTTCGGGGACAGTGTCTGGTGGGTAGTTTAACTGGGGCGGTTGCCTCCTAAAGGGTAACGGAGGCGCCCAAAGGTTCCCTCAGCCTGGTTGGTAATCAGGTGTTGAGTGTAAGTGCACAAGGGAGCTTGACTGTGAGACGGACGTGTCGAGCAGGTGCGAAAGCAGGGACTAGTGATCCGGCACCGGCGTGTGGAAGCGGTGTCGCTCAACGGCTAAAAGGTACCCCGGGGATAACAGGCTGATCTTCCCCAAGAGTCCATATCGACGGGATGGTTTGGCACCTCGATGTCGGCTCGTCGCATCCTGGGGCTGGAGTTGGTCCCAAGGGTTGGGCTGTTCGCCCATTAAAGCGGCACGCGAGCTGGGTTTAGAACGTCGTGAGACAGTTCGGTCCCTATCCGCTGCGCGCGTTGGAGACTTGAGAAGGGCTGTCCCTAGTACGAGAGGACCGGGATGGACGAACCTCTGGTGTGCCAGTTGTTCCGCCAGGGGCATGGCTGGTTGGCTACGTTCGGGAGAGATAACCGCTGAAAGCATCTAAGCGGGAAGCTTGCTTCGAGATGAGGTCTCCTTCCACCTTGAGTGGGTAAGGTCTCCAGTGGATGACTGGGTTGATAGGCTGGGTGTGGAAGCACTGTGAGGTGTGGAGCTGACCGGTACTAATCGATCGAGGGCTTGTCCATCACGGATGCTGGGTGTTCGCGCACATTGTTTTTT
>NZ_QEIO01000236.1 GCF_003336425.1 Marinitenerispora sediminis
CCGCTGTCCCCGCCCACCGACCGCGGCACCGCCGCCCGGCTCGCCGCCTCCGCGCTGCGGCGCGGCACCCCCGGCACCGACCTCACCGACGTCCACCGCTGGTACGCCGACTTCGGGCGCCGCGCCTACACCCGCGTGCGGCGGATCGCGCTGGACTCCCTCACCGGCTGGCGCCGCGACCCCGCGACCGGCGACATCGGCCACGACAGCGGCCGGTTCTTCACCGTCCGCGGCCTTGAGGTCCACATGCCCGGCGCGGCCGTCCCGCACTGGCACCAGCCCATCCTCGACCAGGGCGAGGTCGGGATCCTCGGCCTGCTCGTCAAGGACATCGGCGGCGTGCCGCACCTGCTCATGCAGGCGAAGGTCGAGCCGGGCAACTGCAACGGCCTGCAGCTCTCGCCCACGGTGCAGGCCACCCGCAGCAACTACACCCGCGTGCACCGCGGCCGCGCCGTGCCCTACCTCGGCTACTTCCGCGACACCTCCCGCCACCGGGTGCTCGCCGACGTGCGGCAGTCCGAGCAGGGCGCCTGGTTCTACCGCAAACGCAACCGCAACATGGTGGTGGAGGTCCGCGAGGACGTCGAGGTCCTCGACGGCTTCCGCTGGATGACGCTGGGCCAGGTCCACGAGCTGCTCGCCGCCGAGGACCTGGTGAACATGGACGCCCGCACGGTGCTGTCCTGCCTGCCCTTCGCCGGCCCCGGCCTCCACGACGCGATCCCCGCCGGCGGCGACGGCTTCCGGGCGGCGCTGCTGCGGTCGTGCTCCGGCGCCGCCGGCGCCCTGCACCCCACGGGCGACATCCTGAGCTGGATCACCCGGATGCGCGCCACGACCGACGTGCACACCCGGTGGGCGCCGCTTGACGGGCTGCCGGGATGGCGGCGCACCGACGGGGGCATCACGCACGAGAGCGGGCTGTTCTTCGACGTCATCGGCGTGAGCGTGCGGGCCGGCGGCCGCGAGGTCAACGAGTGGACGCAGCCGATGATCGAACCGCGCGCGCCCGGCGTCATCGCGTTCCTGGCGAGCCGCATCGGCGGCGTCCTGCACGTCCTCGTGCACGCGCGGGCCGAACCGGGCTACGTCGACGTGGTCGAGCTGGCGCCGACCGTGCAGGCCACGCCCCAGACCTACGACGCGCTGCCGGGCGAGGCGCGGCCGCGCTACCTCGACACGGTGCTGGGGGCCCGGCCGGAGGACATCAGGTTCGACGCGGTGCTCTCGGAGGAGGGCGGCCGCTTCTACCACGCGCGCAACCGCTACCTCGTCGTGGAGACCGAGCCCGGCACCCGCGCGCACCCGCCGGACTTCCGCTGGATGACCCTGCACCAGCTCACCGGCCTGCTCGCGCACAGCCACTACCTCAACGTGCAGGCCCGCAGCCTGGTGGCCTGCCTGCACAGCCTCACCGGGGCGGCCCCGGCCAGCTGAGCGCCCGGCCCGCCGCGCGCGACCGCCGCCCGGTGGGGGCCCGCCCGGGCGGGCCCCCACCGGCTCCGGACCGCCGGCCCGGCGTGGCGCTCACACCCGGGCCAGCACCTCGCGCACGGCGTCGATGACCCTGCCCTGCTCCTCCTCGGACAGCGACGGGTACATCGGCAGCGAGAAGATCTGGCCGGCGAGCTCCTCGGTGACCGGCAGCGACCCCTTCGGGTAGCCGAGGTGGGCGAACCCGCTCATCGTGTGCACCGGCCACGGGTAGCTGATGTTGAGTTCGATGTCGTAGCCGCGCAGCGCCTCGATGACGGCGTCGCGCCGGGGGTGGCGCACCACGTACACGTAGTAGACGTGGTCGTTGCCCGGCGCGACGGCCGGCAGGACCAGGTCAGTGCCGGCGAGCCCCTCGGCGTAGCGCCGCGCCACCCGCCGCCGCCCCTCGATGTAGGCGTCCAGCCGGCCGAGCTTGCGGCGCAGGATCTCCGCGTGCAGCTCGTCCAGGCGGCTGTTGTGCCCGGGGGTCTGCACGACGTAGTAGCGCTCCTCCATGCCGTAGTAGCGCAGCCGGCGCAGGTTGCGCTCCACCGTGTCGTCATCGGTGATCGTGGCGCCGCCGTCGCCGTAGGCCCCCAGCACCTTGGTGGGGTAGAAGGAGAACGCCGCGGCCCGGCCCATGGTGCCGGCCAGGCGCCCGTGGTGGCGGGCGCCGTGCGCCTGCGCGCAGTCCTCCAGGACCACCAGGTCGTGCCGCTCGGCCAGCGCGGTGAGCGCCGCCATGTCGACGCACTGGCCGTACAGGTGCACGGGGAGCAGGCAGCGCGTGCGGGGGGTGATCGCGGCCTCGACCTGGCCGGTGTCCATGAGGTGGTCGTCGGGGCGCACGTCCACGAACACCGGCGTGGCGCCCACCGCGTCGACGGCCACGACGGTCGGCGCCGCGGTGTTGGACACGGTGATCACCTCGTCGCCGGGGCCGATCCCCAGCGCCTGCAGCCCCAGCTTGATGGAGTTGGTGCCGTTGTCGACGCCGACGCAGTGCCGCACGCCGTGGTAGGCCGCGAACTCCCGCTCGAAGCCGCGCACGCTGTCGCCGAGCACCAGCTGGCCGGAGGCGCAGACCTTCTCGACGGCGTCGAGGATGTCGGCGCGCTCGTTCTCGTATTCCTGCCGGTAGTCCCACACGCGAGTGGTCATGGGTTCGTGTCGCTGCCTTCCCGTGCGTCGGTTTCGCGTCCGCGGGCGGGGCACCGGCACGGCGCCCGCCGGGTCCCGGCCGGTGCGGGCCCCCTCATCGGCGGATCCCGACGAAGAGGCCGCGACCCGTCGGTCCGCCTTCCAGGTACTCCACGTCGCACCCGGCGTCGGTGAACGCCGCCGTGTACTGCTCCCGGGTGAAGAGCGTGAGGACGTCGATCTCGGTGAACTCGCGGATGCCGGCGGAGTCGCCGACGAGGAACCGCACCTCCATGCGGGTGGCGTCGCCCTGCCGGGTGGAGTGCGACATCCGCGCGACGGCGCGGCCGCCCTCCTGCGCCAGGTCCGCGGCGACGTAGCCCTCGATGAACCGCTCGGGGAACCACCACGGCTCGACGACGAGCACGCCACCCGGGGTGAGGTGGCGCGCCATGCAGGCGGCGGCCGCACGCAGTTCCGCGACGGTGGAGAGGTAGCCGATGGCGCAGAACATGCAGCACACAGCGTCGAAGCGGCGGCCGAGGTCGAAGTCGCGCATGTCGCCGGCGGTGATGCGCACCCCGGGGAGGCGGCGCCGGGCGAGCCGCCGCATGGGCTCGGCGATCTCCAGGCCCTCGGCGCGGGCGAAGGACTCCCGGAAGGTGGCCAGGTGCGCGCCGGTGCCGCAGGCCACGTCGAGGAGGGAGTCGGCCTCGGGGAGGCGGGCGCGGATGACCTTGGCGACGTCGTGGGCCTCCTCGGCCCAGTTCTTGCCGCGGCTGCGGTAGACCAGTTCGTAGACCTCGGCGAGTTCCTCACCGTACATCGCGTCTCCTAGCGCTCGTTCGGGTGGTCGGGGCCGCCCGGGGCCGGCCGCGTCGGCCGGTGGCGGTCCCTCGCCTCCGCTGGCGGCGCCGCGGGGATCGCGGCGGCCGCGGCCGGTCCGAAAGCGCGGTGCGGGGCCCGCTCCCGATGTCGCGCGGTCCGGGTGCGCACGCCTTCTCCCGATGGTCGCGGCGGGGCCTTGAGAAGCGTTGGAACATCACTGGACGCAGCCGGTGCCGCGCGCCCGCGGCGGGCGGCCGGCGTGGCGGCGCCCAAATCAACCTCGATTCGAGCGCCGCTGCCTACGGTTTGGATACATGAGCACATCCAAGGAGCGCGAGTGCGCGAAAGCCGTGGTCATCACCGGCGGCGGTACGGGGATCGGGCGGGCCACGGCACGGGCGTTCGCCGAGCAGGGGGCGGGCGTCCTCGTGGTCGGGCGCACCGAGTCCACGCTCGCCGAGACGGCCCGCGGCCACGACGGCATCGAGGTCCTGGCGGTGGACATCACCGCGCCCGAGGCGCCCGACCTCGTCGTCGCGCGGGCGCTGCGGGCGTTCGGCCGGATCGACGCGCTGGTGAACAACGCGACGGCCGCGCGGTTCGCGCCGCTGGAGGAGGTCGACCGGGCGTCGGCGCGCACCCAGCTGGACACCATCCTGCTGGGACCGATCTTCCTCACCCAGCGCGCGGTGGAGCCGCTCGCGGAGTCCGGCGGCACGGTGGTCAACGTCAGTTCGGCGGGCTCGCTCGGGCGGCGCTCCTGGCCGGCGATGTCGGTGCACGGCGCGGGCAAGGTGGGGCTGGACTTCCTCACGCGGTGCTGGGCGGTGGAGCTCGCGCCGCGCGGCATCCGGGTGGTGTCGGTGGCGCCGGGGGTGATCGACACCGGGATCGGGGAGCGCATCGGCATGTCGGGGGACGCCTACGCGGGGTTCCTGGAGGAGATGCGGCGGCGGATCCCGGCCGGGCGGGTGGGCCGGCCCGAAGAGGTCGCGTGGTGGATCACCCAGCTGACCCGGCCCGAGGCCGAGTACGCGACGGGGATGGTGCTGGCGCTGGACGGGGCGCTGTCGATCGTGTGAGGCGCGGCGGCCCGGGGCGTGCGCGCGGCGCTGTCCAGAGGCCGTGGGGGCAGGGCCGGTTCCGGTCCTTCGAGCATGGGGATTCCGTCTCGGCAATCCGGGTGCTTTACGCTATGCCGAATCGGAGCGGGGAGTACTGCGAAATCAGGGCGTCCCGCGCGGGAGATAATCCGGATTGTCCGCGACGGGAGGATTGTCGTGCCACTCCTGCTAACCCGGCGAGATCTGGAGACGGTGTTCGCCGACCCGGAATTCCTCGAACAGGGGTTCCAGATGGCGCAGGACCTCATGCTCGACACCGAACCGGCCCGCACCTCCTCCATCACCCTCCCGCTGGCCCAGCGCGGACAGGGCCTCAGCGTCCGCCTGCGCAGCCCCGCCCAGGAGGGCCTGTGCGTCGGCCTGCGCGTGGGACCCGCCCACGGCCCCTACGCCACCGACCTCGCCGAACTGCTCGTCGCCCCCGACGACGGCGCCCTGCTCGCCCTCGCCGCCGCCGACACCCTCGACGCCTGGCGGCGCGCCGTCCCCTCCGGCCTGGCCGCACGCTACCTCGCCCCCGCCGCCGCCCGCTCCCTCGGCCTCTTCGGCGCCGGCACCGAGGCCTGGGCCGTCCTGCGCGTCCTCACCCGCGCCCTGCCCTCCCTCTCCGTCGTCC
>NZ_QEIO01000237.1 GCF_003336425.1 Marinitenerispora sediminis
GGGCAGCCGCCGGTGAACAGCTCGCCCAGCGTGTGCACGGGCGGCTGCCCGGAGCGGCTGTCCGACGACGAGCTCCTGGTGGTGAACCCGTTCGGACTGGCGATCGAGGACGTCGTGATCGCGCACCGCGTCTACCGGGTCGCCCTGCAGAGGGGGCTGGGGACGCCGCTGCCGCGCTGACCGGCGCCTCGGCGCCGGGGCCCCGGAGACTCGAAGGCCGGGCCGCCGACGGGCGGCCCGGCCATGTGCGCGGACGGGGTGCGGGGAGGTGCGGAACCTGCGGGAGTTCGGGGCGGGAGGCCTACCAGAAGACGGCGATGCCGACGTTGAGGACGGTGAGCGCCCCGGCGGCGTTGGCGAGCTTGAGGTCGGGCTTGCGGAGGTTGAGCAGGCCCACGACCGCGACCGCGAACGCGACCACCACCTTGACCCCGATCTTGACGTGGTTGAGGTCGCCGTCGCCCATCTCGGCAACGCCCACGAGGAGCAGGCCGGTGGCCAGCTGGAGCAGCGAGCTGTGCAGGATCGCCTTGGGCGCCGCGGAGTGCTTCGCGATGAGCTGCAGCAGCCAGCCCGCGATGATGCCGGCCATCCCGAGCAGGTGGAGGAAGACGAGTGCCGAGTAGACGATGTCCATGCTCCGCACATTACTACGCGTCGTAGTGACGACCTGTCCCAAGGGCCCACATGCGGGCATAACGGTTCCGCAGCGACCTCCCGGCTTGCACACCACATCGGCCGCCTGGTCGTCTTAGCGAGCAGGCGGCCGATGTCTGGCCTCAGACCGTTGGCTTCCCCACGCCGGAGCAGACCTGCCTGCTCCCGGCAGGCTGGTGGTGCGGTGTCGTCTTGGCGTCACCCACATAAGCGCCGCAGTCCGGACACGAGGCGTGAACAACAGCCATATTTCGAATTCGGACGGTCACACTGCCTCCAGTACCTGGAAGTCGTTCCCTGACGCCGACTGACCAGACCTCAGGGTGTGCAGGAACAGAAGGTAGATCGCCGCCTCGGAGTGGCACGAAACCCGAACTCCATAGGGCTGCTGTCCGTCGCCCAGATCCTTCGTAGCCGAATAACCGTTCACCCGCGCAAGCTCGTTGTGTCCGCTGTTGGCCAGCACGGACACCAGCCATCGCTCGATATCGGCGGTGCGCACGGCCCCGGCAGCGGACAACTCGACCGGCGGAACGGCCGCGGGCGGCTCGCCCGTCACGATCGGCTCTTCCTCGCGCTGGTCGGAGCCGTCCGATGGCGAAGTGCGGACGACCTGCAGGTACACCTCCCCGCCGTTCGTGAAGCCGAGGACGATGCCGGCAGGCCTCTTACGGTAGCCGGCCTCACTGAACGTCCGTACCGACTGGACCGCCGGAGCCGCCTCCTTGGTGAGCAGCTCATGCAGGAAGGATTCAAATCGGCGCAGGCGCATGGTCAGTACCTCGGTCGATGCTGGGTGGTGGAATGCCGGGAGTTCCAGGCTAAAGGCCTTCGTCAAGCAGTCGGGTGACAAACCGTCAAGCAGTTGGATGACAAAGTCCTCGACGTCGTCCTGCGATGTACCAGTGGCCGGTATCGCCCTATGATCCGCTCCAGTCACGTCCCGGGAGGCGATCATGCTCAGCGACACCGACCTGCGGCACCTGCGCCGCTGCGTCGAACTGGCGGCCACCGCGCTGGAGGTGGGCGACGAACCCTTCGGTTCCGTCCTCGTGGGGGCGGACGGTTCCGTGCTGTTCGAGGACCACAACCACGTGGCCTCGGGCGACCGCACCCGGCATCCGGAGTTCGAGATCGCGCGCTGGGCCGCCGCGAACCTGACTCCCGGGGAGCGGGCGGCGGCGACCGTGTACACCTCGGGCGAGCACTGCCCGATGTGCGCGGCCGCGCACGGCTGGGTCGGGCTGGGGCGGATCGTGTACGCGAGCTCGTCCGAGCAGCTGGCGGCGTGGCTCGGCGAACTCGGGGTCCCGGGACCGCCGGTCCGGCCCCTCGCGATCCGGGAGGTGGTTCCCGGGGCCGTGGTGGACGGCCCGGCGCCCGGACTCGCGGAGCAGGTACGCGCGCTGCACGTCCGCTTCCACGGCGCCGCCTGAATCCGGCGGACGGCGGCCGCCCCCGAGGTCGTGAGGGGCGGCCGCCGCGGGACGGCCGGGCGGGTCACCGCCAGGTGTCGGTGAGGGTCAGCTCGCAGCCCTCCGGATCACCGGTGCGGCCCGCGCGGTCGGGATCGGACTCCCACTCCACCGTGCCGTCGGGGTTCTTCTTGACGTACTTGTACTCGAAGGCCGTGTCGGCGGGCAGGTCCACGCTCGCCTTCCACACCGGGTAGTCGGTCGAGGACAGCGGCACGGCCCGCGCCGGGTCCCAGCCGCCGAGCTCGGGGAGGCTGCCGACCACGAACACGTTCTGGCCGAACCACGTCGTCGTCCGCGCGTGGAAGGCCGTGGCCACGGTCGTGCAGCCGTCCGGGTCGGTGGGCGGCGGGCCGCTGCCGTCGCCGGGCGCCGCCACGTGCAGGGCCAGCACCGAGTCGGCGGGCACCGCGGCGCGGAAGGTGCCGTCGGCGGCGACCGTGTAGCTGTCGCCCGCGCAGCCGGTGTCGGTGGCTGGCCCGCTGGCGACGTCGCAGTACGTTCCGGCGGGCAGCGACGTCTGGAAGGTGCGGGTGCCGATGGCGGAGCCGCGGTTGAACACCGCGTATCCGCGGTCGCCGCGTCCGAAGGCGATCTGGCCGGCCCCGCCGTCCCACCAGTCGGTCACGCCGGCCTCCCCCACCGCGTTGCGGAAGCCCACGAGCCCGGCGATGGGCTGGTGCCGGTGCTCGCACACCCAGGCGGACGCGGAGCAGTCGGCCGGCGAGGTCATGCCGTCGCCGTCCGCCGGCGGCCCAGCGTCGTTGTCGCTGAAGGCGAAGCTGGACATGACCTTGGGGGTGCCGAACGGGTAGGCCAGCATGAACGCCTCGGCGACGTCGTAGGCGGCGCCGTTCTTGTACGTCAGGGTCGGGTCGCTGCGCTGGGTGTCGTGGTTGTCGATGAACACCACGGCCTGGTCGCCACGCACCGCCATCGCGCCGGGCAGGTCGCGCAGCCCGCCGAGCGAGCCGTTGCGGAACGCCTGGCTGACCTGGCGGTGGTAGCGGAAGTCGGTGACGTCGCCCTGTCCGACGTACTCGGTCGGGCTGATGGCGGAGTCCTCGATGACCTCCTGGTAGAGGTAGGGCCGACCGCCCCAGTGCGGGACGTCGTCCAGCCGGCCGCGGATGTCGGCGATGTCGGCGACCGCCATGTGCTTGGCGGCGTCGATGCGGAAGCCCGCGACGCCGAGCGAGACCAGGTCGTTGAGGTAGGCGGCGAGCCGGCCGCGCACGTAGTCGGACCCGGTCCGCAGGTCGGAGAGCGCGACGAGTTCGCAGGTGCGGATCTCGTTGGCGTCGTTCCAGTTGGCGATGTCCCGGCGGCAGCCGTGGAAGTCCTGGTCGCCGTAGATACCGGGGTACTCGTACTTGGTGAAGGTCGAGCCGGCGCTGCCCGGCCCGCTGTTGACCGACCCGCTGCCGGTCATGTGGTTGAGGACGGCGTCCACGTAGATCTTCACTCCGGCGTCGCGGCAGGTCGCCACCATGGCGGCGAACTGCGCGCGGTCGCCGCGGCGGGACTCGATCTGGTAGGAGACCGGCTGGTAGTCCTGCCACCAGGGGAAGCCCTGGTCGCGCAGTACGACGTGCTCCTGGGGCGGGCTGACCTGGACGGCGCCGTAGCCGTTGGGGCCGAGGAACGTCTCGCACTCGGCGGCGACGGAGTCCCAGGGCCACTCGAACAGGTGCACGATGACGTCGCCGTTGGCCTCGGCCGCGGCGGCGGCGGGGGCGGAGTCCTCGGCGGCGTAAGCGGGGGTCTCCCGGAGGTTCAGGGGCGTCAGCCCCAGCACGGCACCGAGCACGGCCGCGACCGCGGCCCGGGCCCATGGTCGAAGTTGCATCACGCTCTCCTCTGCGGCAGGCGCGTCTCGCCGCGGACGGGAGAGGCGCCGGGGGGATCAGGGAACGCAAGCCCTTGCAAGAACTTTCAAGTGACGAAGGTAACAAAGGCGCGCTGGATTGTGAATGCCGCGTTTCCACTCCGTGACCCACCGTCGCATTACTGGCCTCGACGTGCGAGGACGCCGCGGAGGCGACCAACTCCCCCGCGAACGCTCGATCCGAGCCCCCGCCCTGGCCAGCGGCAACCCGAACCGCCCCTTTTGCAAGATCAGCAAGAATTGCAAGAACTTACGAGGCCGGGTCCACGGAGCGTGTCGGCGCCGGGCCGGCGGCGCCACGCTCCGTGGACCCGGTCGGCCGCCGACCTGGCTCCGGCCCGCGGCCGGGGCTGGGCCGGGAGCGCCCGGACACACCCGGCCGCCCGCTTGGGGACGCGGCCCCGCCGGCTCCGGACCGCCCTGGGAGCGCCCGGACACACCCGGCCGCCCGCTTGGGGTGGACTGTCCGACCCGGCTGGTCTACTCCCGTGCAGTCGCCCCGGCCGCGGTCGGGCCGCGCTCGTGGCCGGTGACGGCGGAAGGGGGCCAGCGTGGGCGTCTCGCACGACTACTTCCGGGCGGTGGACGCACCGGCCGCGGTCCGGGTCATGGACCAGCCGGGAGGCCCCGCCGGGCGGGGTTCGCCCTGGGACGCGCTGGACGGCAGGGGCGTCGATCCCCACGTCGTCCTGGCCAGACTCGTGGCCATCGCCCGGGGTGCGGAGGGGCGCTCCCGGCTCCTCGACGCAACGCCGGTCTGGCCGGCCGGCGCGTGCCCCGAGCACTGGGAGGACCTCCCCGCGGATTCCCCCTGGGTGACCGGGCCCTGGATCGAGGAGCTCGATCCGGCCGTCCGCGACGCCCTCGCCGACGTCGACAACGCCCGCCTCCCGGACCTGGCCGCCCGATGGGCGCGGATCGAGGAGTTCCAGCCGCCCTACGGAGCGGTCGACGAGGCCGCGCTCCAGGCGTTCCTGGAGCGGCTGGTCCAGCTAGCGCGGCGCGCCCGCGACGCCGGCGAGCGGCTGTACTGCTGGAGCTGCCTCTGAGGACCCCGCCGGCCGGACCCTCGGCCGGCCGCTGCGGGCCCGTCTTACCCGCCG
>NZ_QEIO01000238.1 GCF_003336425.1 Marinitenerispora sediminis
GGGGTGCCGTCGGGCAGGTAGGTGCCGCCGGCCTGGGTGAACCTGTCGCGGGCCTGGTCGAGGTCGGTGCGGGCGCGGTCGAGTTCGGTCTGGGCGCGGTCCACTTCTCCGCGCGCCGTCTCGGTCCCCGAGCGGCTGCCGCGGGCGGCGTCCAGGCGAGCCCGGGCGAGATCGACCTCGGCCTGGGCGGCCGCCACCCGGCGTTGGGCGGCTTCCACGAGGCCGCCGAGGTGGTACGGGTCGTCGTCGGCCAGGGCGAGGTTGGTGCGGGTGTCCGCCAGGTCGGTCTCGAACCGGACCACGTCGGCCTGGGCCCGGGCCACGCGGACGCGTGCCTCGTCCACCCGCCGGTCGGCCGGGCCGCTCTCCGCACGGGGTGTCCCCGGGCCGGCCTCCACCCGCATGACGATGACGTCGTTGTTCTGCCGGGCGCCGGTGGTGGTGGCCGTGTCGGGCGCGGGGGCCGTGTCCGCCGTGTCCGCCGTGTTCGTGGTGCCGGTCCGGCCGCTCGCGCCGAACTCCGGAAGCCGCACGGTGCGCGGTGCGGGCGCACCGCTCGCCGCCTCCGCGGTCGCGTCCTCGGTACCGCCGGTGCGCACGCCGGGGTCGCCGATGTGGCGGCGGGCCTTCTCCAGCTCACTCCACCAGGTGTCGAACTTGTTCTCGAAGTCCTCACGCGCCTTGGTGTACGCGGTCTCGGCGTCGGTGTACTCCTTGCGGGTCGCGCGGGCGTCCGCCTCGGCGCCGCGGAGGACGTCGCGTGCCCGGGCGACGGCCTCCGCGTCCCGCGCCGTCCCGTCGCCGGTCCGGACCGCCGTGTCGGCGAACCGGTCGGCCTCGTCGAGGGCGTCCCGCGCGTCGGCGACGGCCCGGTCGGCCGCCGCGAGCCGCTCGACCAGCAGCGGCAGCTTGCCGCGCTCGGTGAAGTAGCTCTTCTCCGCGTCGGCCAGGTCCTTCTGCGCCTTGGCGACCGCCTCCCAGGCGCGCGTCCACTCCTTGGCGTCCTCCGGGTCCCGGGGCAGCAGGCCCAGCGCGCGGGCCTCGGCTTCGCTGATCCAGCCGGTGACCGTCGAGCGGACGCTGGCCATTCCGAAGGTCGCCGCGCGGCCGAGGCCCAGGAGGTGACGGGGGGTGCGCTGGGCGGCCACCACCCAGTCGGTGGGGATGGAGACCAGGTAGGAGCGCTTGGAGCCGACCGGGTCCCTGTTGGTGGTCGGGGGGCCGCTCCCCTCGTCGTCGGTGCGGGTGGAGCGGTCTCCGGAGCCGATGTCCTGGCCGAGCTGGCCGGACAGCAGGACGGTGTCACCGCGGACTCCGTCCGAGGGGGTGCCGGCGGTCGTCCCGCTCTGGGCGGCGGAATCGTTCTCGGTGAAGATGCCCCCCGGCCGGACCGGCAGCCCCCCGCCGGAGTGGCCGGCGGTCGCCACGGCGGTGGAGCGGGTGGTGGTGCTGGAGTGCGAGTCCTTGGTCTGGGAGTCGACGGCGACGTCGATGATGGTCGCCTCGGCGTACCGCGGCTTCGCCCCGAGCTTCCAGCGGATGTGGCCGATGTCGAGCAGGTCGACACCGTCCGGCTCGGCGGCGTCGTTGAAGTAGGCCCGGGTGGAGTCCCTGTTGACGTTGCCGCTGACGGGGTCGTTGTCCGGCCGGATCCCCGCCTTCTTGATGGCGTACTCCTTGGCGCGCTGGACGTCCGCGGGACCCAGGTCGCCGGAGTGCGACCAGCCGTGCGCCCGTGCGAGCGCGACGTAGCCGGCGTCGGTGATCCCGCGGCCGTCCGCCTCGACGGACAGCGGGACGAATGCGATCTCGGGCTGAGCAGCCTGGTCCGTCCCCCGCCCCTGGGGGGTCCAGTCCCGGATGGCGCCGTCGAGACGGGTGGGGGCGGTCTCCGGCCGCGGTGCCGGGGCGGGCCGCGGTGTGGTCGCGGACCGGCCTTCGGCGGCGGGGTCGGGCGACTGCCGCACGGTGGTGGACGTGCCGCCGTTCTCCCCGCCGCCGTCCGGGGTCTCGGTGGTGTCGGTGCCGGACGTGGCCGCGGCCGCGGTCAGGTAGGCGGAGTGGAACGATTCCTTGACGGTGGCGTAGTCGCCTTCGATGGTGAACTTCCGGCTCCCGTAGCTGACGGTCAGCCGGATGTGTTCGGGGGTCTCGGCGACGGCGTAGGGGCCGTCGAGGTCCGTGGCCCAGGTCGTGGTCTCCTTCTCCGCCGTGCTGGTGCTCTCGCTCCGGGAGCCGGAGGTCCCGAAACGCGGCGCCGGCGTGATGGTGTTGAAGCGGTCGGCGGGCAGCCCAGCGGGCAGGTCGCGCGGCTGGTCCCCGCCGGGCAGCGGAACCGGGACGACCGGCGCGAGTTCGACCCGGGTGCCGAGGCCGTCGCTGTCAGCGTCCTTGACCTTGGTCTTGGCCGCCAGTGAGACCTCGTGCCCGAACGCCCCCTTGCCGCCGGGCCGGGTGACGGTCGGGCGGCCGCGGACGGTCTCCACCTGGATGGTGCCGCCGCGGGTCTGGTTGTCGGCCTCGACGCGCGGCCGCTCCCGCCGGTCGTCCCCCGCGGGGCCGCGGGAGGCGCGGTAGCTCTCCGCGTACAGCTTGACGGGCACGCTCTTCGGTGCGCGCCGTCCGGTGGCGTGCGCGTTGATCTCGGCCAGGACCGCCTCGCGGCTCTCACCGGTCAGTGCGTAGTTGTCCTGCTTCAGCCGCTCGGCGAGCTGCACGCCGACCGGGTCCCCGCTGGCCTCTGAGGGCGGCGTCCGGGGGACGCTGGTCAGGCGCTGGCCGCGGTCCTCGAAGCCCGGCCGGACCATGAACCGCTCGGGACGCAGGTTCGGGTTGGGCTGCTGCCCGGTCCGGCCGCCTGCCTCGGCGCCTTCCCCGGTCGTCTCCGCGCCGTCGCCGGCCGTCTCGGGGGAGTGGTACCGGTCGTTGACGAGGCCGGCCTCGTACAGGTCGGCCAGGGGGGCGTACCCGAACTCCTCGTTGCCGATGGTGTGCTGGAAGCCGCGGAGGTGCTTGTCCCTGGCATGGCGCGGGACGTTCGCCATGAAGTCGAAGTCGTGGCGGATCTCGGCGACCTCGGTCTGCCGGACGTCGGAGTTGAAGGTGCGCACCCCGCCGTGCGGCTTGAAGCTCGTCTTCTCCGTGAAGGTCGCGGACTCCGACGTGCCGTCGCTCGTCCCGCGGCTCAGGCTGAACAGGTTCCATGCCGCCTGGATGCTGGGGCTGCTTGAGTCGTTGGCGCGCAGCAGCCCGCGGCCGGGGGCGTTCGGCGCCTGGCCGGCGCGCACGGCGTCGGCGCTCTGGTTCGGGTTGCCGACGCCGCGCATGTCGCCTTCGAAGGTCACGCTCTTCGACGTGCCCTCGCTGCGGCTGATGCTGGTCTCCTGCTGCGTCGTCCACTTCAGGGTGGAGGACGGCAGCAGGTCGTGGAAGCGCACGTCGGTGCGGTCGGCGAACAGCGCGACGGTGTGCCGGCCGCTGTGGAACCAGCCGCGCAGCCAGTTGCGTGTCCGGTGCCCGGGGGAGGTGGAGAACAGCTGGTCGGAATTGCCGGCCAGCGTCTCGCCCGACGTGAAGGTCGGGAAGAAGTCGTGGCCGGCCGCCCGCTTGAGGTAGCGCTGCAGTCCGGCGACGCCCGCGAGGAGCTCGTAGACGCGCTGACGCTGGGTGCGGTCCCCGGTCGCCGCGCTGATGTTCGAGGTGTAGGTGGGGATCTGGGCGAGCGCGGCCGCCAGCGGTGTCCGCGTCGGCGCGTCCGGCCGGCCGCCGTCGATCATCCGCCGGACCGCGTCCGGCGCCAGCTGGGTGGAGGTGTCGCGTGCGGGCGCGTTGACGCCGCTCTCCGGATGCCGCTCCCGGGCCGCCTCGTCGGGCTGGGCGGGCGCCTCCAGTTCCATCTGGGCGGTGATGTGCACCGGCTGGCCGTTGCCGTCGGTCATCAGGTCGACGCGGTGGCCGTCGTAGAGGTTGGGGCCCCGCTCGTCCTGCGGCCGGAAGGTGTCGCGGGCGGCCGGAACATCGCCCGCACCCGCAGTCCGAGGGCGTGGCTGCGCTCGTGCTCCTCGCTGCGCTGCCGGCCCGAGGTTCCGGCTCCGGAGTCGGCGGTGCGGTTCTTGGTGACGGTGCCGCCGAACTCCCGGTCGTGCGGGGTCGCCCTGAGCCGCACGGTGACGATGTCGGGGAGGAACCACCCCTCCTTGTCCGGGTTCCACGGGTTGAAGTTGCTGAGGTCGGGGTTGACGAGGGCGGTCTCGTAGAGGTGCAGGTCGACGCCCTCGTTGAACCAGTCGCTGGTCTGGCCCCGGCCGGTCAGATTGTGCTCGGTGATCGTCTCCAGGACGCGAGCCGTGTTGTAGATCGCGACGGGGTGGTTGCGGCGGAAGTGGTTCTCGCGGGAGAAGAACGAGCCGTCGCGCTCCTCGCCCGGCCGCAGCGCGTAGTCCTCGCGGGAGCGCGCCATCTCCGGCACCACCAGGCCGGGGTATTTGCGGGCGAGCCCGTCGAGCACCTGCTGGGCGTAGGCGTCGAACACCGTCTGCGGGAGCGGGTGGGGGACGGTGAACACCGGGTCCGGCGAGGATTCGGCCGTGTCGGTGTCCGAGGTGTCCGGCCGGGTGGCGTCAGTCTCCGGCCGGGGGGCGTCGGTGTCCGGCGTCGTGGCGGCGTCGTCCCCCGATCGCGAAGCCTCGGACGCGGTGTCCGGTGCCCTGGACGCGTAGCGGTTCCCGTCGGCCCAGGTGATGCCGCGGATGGTCGTGCCGCCGAGGTGGTCCGGCCGGTCGCGGCGCAGGTGCGGGTAGACGGGGGCGTGGTCGGCGCGGGACCGCGCGTCGGCGTCGTTGCGGTGCGGGTCGGCGAGGATCTGGGCGTCGTCCACCGCGAGCACCTCGACCGTGTTCCCGGTGAACTGGTGCGCGAAGTCCTCGCCCTCGAACTGCACGTAGTAGTTGCGCCGCACGTCGTAGATCGCCGTGTCACCGGTCTTGGTGAGCGCGTTGGACGTCCCGCCGGAGCTGCGCGAGTTCCCCAGGGTGCGCTCCCGGTCGTGCCGGTAGTCCACCATCGGGGCCTCGATGCGGAGCAGGCTGCCGAGGATCTGCAGGACCGACCCGAACCCCAGGCCCGAGCTGAACGTGGCGCTGCGCTGCAGCGAGGCGTCGACCTCCTTGCCGGTCTCGGTCTTGCGGTCCAGGTCCAGCTTCGCGGGGTTGTCGTCGAACCGGCTGAACTTCTCGGGAACCGACCACATCTTCGCGAGATGCTCGCGGCCGCTGTTGTCGGTGACGATGAGCGGCACCGGGCCCCGGGTGAGGTCGGGCAGCATGTCGCGGATCGAGTCGTCCGACAGGGCCTCGCGGATGCTGTCCGCGTTCTTCGGGTCCGACTTGTAGTGCCGGAGGAGGTTCGGCAGCGTCGCGTCCTTGAACCGCTGCCAGAGCGTCCGGGGCCGCCGCTGGTTGACGTAGGCGACCACCCAGTCGGTGAGGGACCGGTCGTCGAGGCCGGTGTGGCGGATGCCGTTGACCGCCGCGCCGTGCGTCGAGGCCGCACGCGGACCGACCGGGTTGCCGGTCGGCTCCTCGCCGGCGGGGCGCGGGGCGAACGGGTCGTGGAGCGTGATCTCCTCGGGCGCCTCGGAGACGGTACGGTCCGCGAGCTCCACCGTCATGGTCAGGGCGTCGTCCTGCTGGAACGCCGTGGCCCGGTGGAGGGGGATGCGCTCGCCCTCGGCGGTGTACCTGATGATCGGGGCGGGGTCCACGGTGAGCTCGGCCGTCAGCGAGGTCGAGTAGTCCACCGGTTTGCCCAGCAGTCCCGTCTCGGTCTTGCCGGAGACGCTGCGGTTGACCGTCTCCGAGGCGGACGGCTGGTTCAGCGCGAACTGCAGCATCGGCACGATCGCCGGCCCCGCCCGACCGATGGGATCGCTCACGAACATCGGGTTGATGGTGACGGACCCGCCCACGTTGCGGCGGGTGTTCGTTCCGCGCGCGTCGGTGTGCTTGGAGTCGCGCGTGGTGCTGTCCGAGCTGTAGGGGTCCGGCGCCGTGTCGTCGGGCTTGGCGCGCGGGTCGCCCGCGCGGCGCCAGTCGTTGCCCGTGGACCGCAGCCGCAGTTTGTACGTGCGGTCTCCGATCCGCACGGCGTGGCCGCTGTGGCTGTAGGACGGGTAGGGGTTCTTGGCGTAGTCCTCCGCGAGCCGCGTCCTGGCCGCGTCGTCCAGGTCGGGGAGCTGGTGCAGGACGGCGTCGAACCCGGTGCGGTCGCCGTGGGTCACGTTCAGCCGGACCCGGTGCGGTTCCAGCAGTTCGCTGCCGAGCAGGTGGTCGAGCTGGCGGGAGTAGGTGCCAAGGTCGTCCTCGCGGGACTTGCCGGGCACGCCCGTGATCTCGTCGACCCGTGCCTGGAGTTTCCGGATGGTGTCCCCGGCCTCCTCGGAGAGCTCGCGGCCCTCCGTGCGGAACTCGCCGAAGGACGCGGACCGCTGCTGGTCCTCGGCGTGCTCCTGTGCCGCGTTCCGCTCGCCGTCGCGGACATCGGCGGTGGCGCGTTCCCAGTCGCCGGTCCGCCGCTCGTACTCGGTCTGCGTGTCGCGGACCCGCTGCTCGGCCGCGGAGATCTCCTCGGGTAGCGCCGCCGACCGGTCGCGGGCCGCGGCCTCCGCCGCGCGGTCGCCGTCCCGGACCGCGCGGTCGATCACCGCCGGCAGCCCGGCCTGCTCGCGTAGCAGGGCGTCGCGCTCGCCCACCGCGCGGTCCCGCTCACCCTCTGCCGTGTCGCGGGCCTGCCGCGCCTCCTCCGCGGTGGCGCGGTAGTGGTCGGCGAGGGCGTCGCGCAGGCTGCTCCGCGCCTCCACCAGCCGGCGGCCGGCGTCGGCGGTGTCGCGCAGCAGGTCGCCGTAGGTCCGCCCGGCGACCGCGAGGTCGTACTGGTCGCGCAGCAGGTTGCGCTCGTCCCGCTCGCGGACGTCCCGGGCCTTGCGCAGGTCCTCTTCCGCCTTGTGGACGGCACGGTCGTGCGTGGAGGTCGTCTCAGCCCGCACGTGCCGCTCGTGGCGCGCGGTGCCGTGGTCGCGCGCGGCGGTGCGGACGTCGTCCTCTAGGCGCCGCACGTTGCGCGCGTGCCGCTCCCGGGCGTCGCGCAGGGCCTCGCCGGCCTCCCGCTCGACCCTGTCGGCGCGGGCGAGTTCGGCGTCCCGGTCCTGGTCCGCCTGGTGGACGAGCGCGTCGGCGCGGGCGTTCTCGGCCGCCGGGTCGTCGGAGCGGTCGGCGGCGGCGCGGATCTCCGCGGCCCGGTCGAGGGCCGCGCGGTGTGCGGCGTCGGCCGAGGCGCGGATGCCGCCGGCGTCGCGGACGGCCGCCCTGTGGGCCTGTTCGGCCGCCGCCCCGTCGCGCGCGGACTGCCGGGCCCGCTCGCGGGACTCCGTCGCCCGCTGGTCGGACTCGGCGGCGCGCCGCTCGGCTTCGGTCACGCGGTCCCGGGCACTGTCCACCGCGGTCGTGCGGTCGGTCCGCGCCTGCTTCTCGGCCTTCTCGGCCTTCTCGTGCTTGGACGTGGAGGAGGTCACCGCGTCCTGGGACTCCTTGACCCGGGCCTCGGCCTTCTCGAGCTCCGTGAGCGCGTCCTGCACTCGCTGCCGCAGGCCGCTGTAGGCGGTCAGCGCCTCGGCCGCCTCGGCCTGCCGCTGGCGCACGGGTTCCGGTGGCGGCGGCTGCTCCGCGGCGGTCACCGCGAAGTCCCGGATGACGGGGGCGTGCGGGTCCTCGTCCGCGTCCGTGTTCTCCGGGCTCGGCGTGTCCGCCGGCGGCGGCGCGGTGTCCTCGGAGACCTGCGGGACCGGCGAGCCGTCCGCAGCGTTCGTGGTCGTCTCGAAGAGCGCCCAGACCTCGGGGGGCTCCAGGTCGGGGATGGGCCCGGGCAGGTCGCGGAAGCCGTCGAGCGGGCTCGCGTCGCGTGTGCTCACGGGGGTGGTCCCCGTGGACGGGGGCGCGTCGGTGGAGAAGCCGGACCGCAGGGCCTGCTGGGGGGTCCCGTCGGAGGCGGTGGTGCCGCCGGCCCGGGTGTAGCTCTCGCGGGCCTGGGCGAGGTCGGCGTGGGCGCGGTCGAGTTCGGTCCGGGCGCGGTCCATGTCGCCGCGCGCCAGTTCGGTGCCCGTGCGGCTGCCGCGGGCGTCGTCCAGGCGGGCCTGGGCGAGGTCGGTCTCGGCCTGGGCGGCGGTGACGCGGCGCTGGGCGGCCTCGACCTTGCCGCCGAGGTAGGAGGGGTCGTCCTCGGCGAGGTTCAGGCGCTCGCGGGTGTTCTCCAGTTCGGTCTCGAACCGCACGACCTCGGTCTGGGCGCGGGCGACCTCGGTCAGCGCGTCCTCGATCGAGCGGCCACCGCGGCCGGTACCGGTGCTCTCCGGCCCGGTCGCGGTGCCGCCGCCTTGGCGCGGCGCCGGGGTCGTGGCGTCACGACCGTCGCTGTCGGGCGGCGTGCCGCCGCCGGTGCCCGGGGCGGGGTCGGTGACGGCGAGGTTGACGTCGTACGTGCCGGTCCACGGCACGTAGGGACCGGTCATGCCGGTGGTGGGGCCGAAGCCCGCTGACATGTTGGGTTGGCCGGTCGGCCGGGGGTAGCCGCGGTCGGCGTCGCCGAGGGGGCTGGGCCGCCAGTCGGGGG
>NZ_QEIO01000239.1 GCF_003336425.1 Marinitenerispora sediminis
GGGGCGAGGGGGCCGGCGGCGCGCCGCCGGCGGCGAGGGCGGCCGGCCGGTCAGGTGGCCGTCCAGGCGCCGTCGAGGCAGAGCGAGGACCCCGTGAGGTAGCTGGCCTGCGGCGTGCACAGCCAGGCGACCGCCTCGGCCACCTCCTCGGGTTCGATGAGCCGCTTCAGGGCCGGCCGGTCCAGCAGGACGCGCTCGGTCACCTCCTCCTCGGGCAGGCCGTGGGCGGCCGCCTGCGCTGCGATCTGCCGGGACACCAGCGGTGTGCGCACGTAGCCGGGGCAGACGCAGGCGCTGGTCACCCCGTGCGGCGCCGCCTCGACGGCGGTGACCTTGCTCAGGCCCTCCAGGGCGTGCTTGGCGGAGACGTAGGCGGACTTGTAGGGGCTGGCGCGCAGCCCGTGCACCGAGGAGATGTTGACGACCCGGCCCCATCCGCGGGCGTACATGTGCGGCAGGACGCGCCGCAGCAGCAGGAACGGGGCGAGGACCATCAGGGCGTGCATGCTGCGGAACACCTCGGGCGGGAAGTCCTCGATCGGCGCCACGTGCTGCGTCCCGGCGTTGTTCACGAGCACATCCACCTCGGCGGGCAGGCCGGCGAGCGCGGCCTCGTCGGTGAGGTCGGCCACGTGGGCGGTGCCTCCAACGGCGGCGGCGGCCACCGCGAGCGCGTCGGGATCGACGTCCACCAGGTGCACCCGCGCGCCCGCGGCGGCGAGCCGCGCGGCGCAGGCGCGGCCGATGCCGCTGGCGGCACCGGTGACGAGCGCGCTCCGGCCGGTGAGGTCGAGGGCGACGGCGGTGGGAGTCGGGACGGGGACGGGTGAGTCGGCGTGCATGGGCGTCACGCTAGGCCGTGGATGTGACCTGGCCCATAGTGCGGGGCCATACATGTGGTGATCGACCGGTGTGCGCGCGGCCCACCCCCGGCGCCGCCGCCTGCGCCGACCGGGCCGCCGGACCGCGCCGCGGCCGGGACCGGGAGCCGGGAACGGCGCTCCGAACAGGCCGCTCGCCTACCGCTCCGGGCGCCCGCGCCGCAGCGTCCGCCCCGGCGCCAGCCGCCCGCCGCACCCGGTACAGCGCCGCCCGCTCCCGGCTCGGCGGCCGCGAGGGGAGGCGTGCGGCCGCGCCCGACCTGGCGAGGACACCGGTGCTCACCGCGCCGGGCACCACGGGCAGCACGGGAACCCCGGCGGCGCCGAAGGAGCGGAGTCCCGTCCGGGCGGTGTCGGGCAGCGGGTCCGGCGCGGCCTCGGGCGCGCCGGGCCATGCGCGGAGCCTGAAGGACCGGGCTGGCCGCCACCCGGACGGGGGAGCGGCCGGCGAGCGTGTCGGGGCCGGGCCCGATCGCGCGCGTGGACCGGGCGGGGCGCGGCCCAGTCAGCGAAGGCCGGATGAGCACCCCGCCCGGACTGGCGCGCCCCCGGGCAGTGCCGGGGGACTGGCGGACCCGGCCGGGGCCCGGGTACGGCGTCCTGCTCCCCCTGGCCGCCAGGGGACGCGGCGGCGAGAGGGCCGGTACGTCGCCCGGCCGCCGCCGCGGCCGGGCGACGCCGCTGGCCGCCGGACGCGACCGGGGACGGGGGTCTCCGAGGCCCCGCGCATCGTCGCCGCTGGCGGACGCCTCGACGCCTGCGTGGACTCCACCCTGGTGCGCGCCCAGCACGCGGCCGGGGCCGCGAAGAAGAGGACGCGGCCCGGCGCGAGAGGAACCGACCGGGCTGGCCACGGCGACCGGCACGCGGCGGCGGGCGGGACGAACCGGCTCAGACCCAAGCGGGCGGCGGCCACCCGATTCGACGAAGCTCCCCCCACGGTCCGAGGCCGCCGTCCCGGCCCCGGCCATCGGGGCATGGCTCCGAACCCTCCGGACCGGGCGAGCCGCGGTCGCGGCCGTGGCACGGGCACCCGTCGGGTCCGCCCCGAGGCAGCCGGGGTGCGGAGCCCCGGCACCGTCACCGGCCGGATCACCGGCACCACCGGGCGGCCGCTCGCCGAGGTCCCGTGCGGTTCCGCTTCTCCGCCGCGGCCTACAAGGCCCGACGATGAGGGCGGCGACCCGCGCGGCCCTTGGGCCGCACGGCCGAGCTGGACGAGGACCTCACCCGGCGCCTCCACCGGTCGGGACCGGCCGGCTGGTCACAGCGGAGCCGGGCCCGGAGCCGGCGTGCGGGGACGGGAGGGCCCGCTCCGCAGGGCGTCGCGGCCGCGGGGCGGGCCGGTACCGGAGACGTCGCGGCATCCGCCCGCGGCGGTGCGGGCGGGCGTTTTCGGACCGGAGTGAAAACGATTCCCGGTACGATGCGTGCGGACCCACCGCCGAACGACGACAAGGACTCCTCCGTGCCGGACAGGTCTGCGGGATCCCCGGTCCGCTCCTCCTCCCTGGGCGACACCATCGCCGGCTGGAGCGACCGCGAGGACGAGCACCTCCCGCCACCCGACTGGGGACGCCCCACCGGGCCGCGCCGCACCGCGACCGTGTGGCTGTTCGCGGCGTTCATCGCGCTCATGGGGGCCGGCCACGCCTGGCTGTCGGACCGGCTGACCCACGAGGCGTTCCTGGCGTGGGCCACGATCTTCACCGCCATCAGCCTGCAGGCGATGCCGTTCCTGGTGTTCGGGGTGGCCCTGTCGGCCGCGCTGACGGCGTTCGTCCCGGCCTCGCTGTGGCGGCGGGTGATCCCGCGGCACCCGGCCGCGGCGGTGCCGGTCGCCGGCGTGGCCGGTGCCGTGCTGCCCGGCTGCGAGTGCGCCTCGGTACCGATCGCCGGCAGCCTGATCCGGCGCGGGGTGGCGCCGGCCGCGGCGCTGACCTTCCTGCTGGCCGCGCCGGCGATCAACCCGGTGGTGCTCGTCGCCACCGCGGTGGCGTTCCCCAACCGGCCGGAGATGGTGGTCGCGCGGCTGGTCGCCTCGCTCGGCGCGGCGGTCGTGGTCGGGTGGCTGTGGGCGCGGTTCGGCCGCTCCGGCTGGCTGCGTCCGCCCCGCGCGCACCACGATCCCGGCGCCTCGCGCTGGACGGTGTTCCGCGAGTCGATGCAGCACGACCTCATGCACGCGGGCGGGTTCCTCGTGGTGGGCGCGCTGGCGGCCGCGACGCTGAACGTCATGGTGCCGCGCGACTGGATCGCGGCGGTCGCCGACATGCCGGTGGTCTCGGTGCTCGTGCTGGCGGCGCTGGCGGTTTTGCTGTCGATCTGCTCCGAGGCCGACGCGTTCGTGGCCGCCAGCCTCAGCGAGTTCTCCGGCACCGCCCAGCTCGCGTTCCTCGTGGTGGGGCCGATGGTCGACCTCAAGCTGATCGCCCTGCAGGCCGGAACGTTCGGCTGGGCGTTCGTGCGGCGGTTCGTGCCGCTCACCCTGGTGCTCACCCTGCTGTTCAGCTTCGCCGTCGGAGGGCTGCTGCTGTGAACCGGATCGCCCAGGGCATCGTGCTCGTCCTGCTCGGTGCCGCCGCGCTGAGCTGCACCCTCGCGTCCGACCTGTACCTCAACTACGTGCAGGCGGCGTTCCGCCCGTTCCTGGCGGCGGCCGGCGTGCTGCTGGTGGCGCTCGGCGTCATCGCGATCGCGGTCGACCTGCGCGCCGCCGGGCCGGCTGCGGCGGACGCCGCCGAGGAGCCGGACCACTCCGGGCACGGGGCCGACTCCCACGGGCACGGGCACCGCGCCCCCGGGGTGGCGTGGCTGCTGCTGCTCCCGGTGGTCGCGGTGTTCGTCGTCAGCCCCCCGGCGCTGGGCGCCTACACCGCGGCGGGCGCCGCGACCGCGCCGCCGCGCGACTCCGCGGCGGCGCTGGACGACCTGGACGAGGACTGGGGCGACCCGTCGGAGCCGCGGGAGATGGAGCTCCAGGAGTTCGTGATGCGGGCGTGGACCGACCAGGAGCGCACCCTGGCCGGGCGGACCGTGCGGCTGACCGGGTTCGTGGTGCCCAACCCGGAGGGCGAGGGCTGGTACCTCGCCCGGCTGCAGATGGCGTGCTGCGCGGCCGACGCCATCGTCAACCGGGTCCTCATCACCGACCAGCCGGAGCCGCCGAAGGACAGCTGGTGGCAGGTGGACGGCACCTGGGTGGAACCGGAGGGCGACATCCAGGACATCCGGGACCACCGGTTCTCGGTGGCCGAGATGGCCGAGGTGGAGAACCCGCCCGACCCCTACGAGTGAGCAGCGCCGGCCGCCCGTGCCGCCCCACCGGGCGGCACGGGCGCGGGCGTCAGAACTCGAAGACGCCGCCGGTCTCGTTCCCTGCGACGCAGGGATTGCTGAAGTCCCTGCGGTAGTCCACCGGGGTGCCGTACCAGTGGCCCGCGGCCCGCAGGACTCCCGGGTCGAACTGCATGGTGCAGGCGCCGGAGCGCGCCCGGACCCGCCCGAAGTCGCCCCCCGCTCTGGCCAGGGTCTCGCAGGCCTCGGCGGCCCGCGGATGGCTGCCGCCGGCGGGCCCGCACTCCAGGACCACGGACCGCTCGCCCTCCCCGTGCTCCGGGGTGATGGTCAGCTCCAGGCGCGCCCCCGCCGCGCTCGCGGGCTGCGCCGCTGCCGCCGGCGCCGCCGCCACTCCGCCCGCGGCCGCCACGGCCGCCGCCGCCAGCAGGGCCCCCAACTGTCGTTTCCGCACGATCCCTCGTCTCCTCGTCTCTGTCGGGCGGACGCGCGTCCGCCGTCGCCACTGCGGGTCATTAAACCGTGACGGAACGTCGCTTGTCGGGGGTTCCTGCCGTTTGCTGCCGGGACTTTTACCGCGGTCCGGGACCCCGGCGTCCGGGTGTGGCGGGCACGGGCACCGCGCGACTCCGGGTGGGGAGCTCCCGTGCCGCTGCGCCGGTCCGCCCGCCCTGGGCGTCGACGCCGAAGGGCGGGCGTCGTCGGGCATGGCGGCGCTCACGGGGACTCCGATGGCAGCCGCGATGACGGGGACCACGGAGCTGCGGGGTTCCACGGCG
>NZ_QEIO01000240.1 GCF_003336425.1 Marinitenerispora sediminis
TGGCGGGGCCGTCGGCGTCGAGGGCGGGGTCCGGGGCGAGCGGCCGCCGTCTGCGGCGCGGCGGCTCGCCGTCGTCCCGGTCCGCCCAGCGGGCGGCGGGCTCGGCGGACTCGTCCTCGGGCGCGCGGCGCCGGCGGCGGCCGCGGGGTTCGGCATCCGGGTCGGCCGAGGCACGCGGCGGATCCGCGGGCGCGAGCGGCGGCTCGTCGTCCGCGCCGGGATCAAGGCGGCGGCGCCGACCGCGCGCCCGGGAATCGGGCGCGGGCGCGTACCCGGAGTCGTCCGGGACCCGCCGGGCGACGGGTCTGCGGCGGCGCAGCGGTTCGACGTCCGCTCCGTCGAGCTCGTCCGCCCCGAGGTCGGGGCCCATCTCGTCAACGCCGCGCGAGTGCCGCCCGTGGCGGGCGCGCCGCCGACGCGGGCCGAAGTCGTCGCTGTCACTCATCGCCGTCTCCCACCAGTCGGCCGGTGGCGTGCCCGGTCCGCCGTTCGGCGTCCAGCGCGCTCTGCAGCAGCACCGTGGCGGCGGCCTGGTCGATGACCGCGCGGCGGGCGCGGCCGCCGCGGGCCCCCCGCCGGCCGAGGCTCGCCCCGGCGTGCAGCTGCTGCTGGGCGGTGACGGTGGTGAGCCGCTCGTCGACCAGCCGCACCGGGACGGGCGCGAGGAGGCGGGCGAGCGCCGCCGCGAAGGAGCGCGCCTTGCGGGCGGCCGGTCCCTCCTCACCGGACAGGGACGCCGGATACCCGACGATGACCTCGCGCGCCTCGTGCTCCAGCACGAGGCGGGCGATGCGGTCGAGGTCGCCGGGGCCCCGCCGGACGGTCTCCAGCGGTGTGGCGAGCATGCCGCCGGGGTCGCTGCGCGCGACCCCGATCCGGGCGTCGCCCGGATCGAGCGCGAGTCGTACGCCGTGCCTCAACGGGCGGGCTCCCCCAGAACGGGCACGCGGGCGGGCGCGCCGCCCGCTCCGCGGGCCGGCACGCGGTGTGCGGGTGTCATCGGGCCTCCGCCACTCGCCGCTCGACCGCCCGCAGCGCGTCGTCGACGGCTCCGGCGTCGGTACCGCCGCCCTGGGCGACGTCCGGCTTCCCGCCGCCTCCGCCGCCGAGCGCGCGGGCCGCGACGCCGACGAGCTCGCCCGCCTTCAGGCCCGCCTGCTGGGCGGCCTTGTTGACGGCCACCACCACGACCGGGCGGTCCTTCGGCACGCTCGCGACCGCGACGGCGACCGCGCGGTCCTCGCCCAGCCGGCCGCGGACGTCCAGGGCGAGCTTGCGCAGGTCGTCCCCGGTGGTGCCGTCGGGGGCGCGGTGCGCGACGACGAGCGCGGCGCCGTGCTCCCGGGCTCCGGCGGCGAGGCCGGCGGCGGCCTGCAGCACCTGGGCGGCCCGCAGCCGCTCGATCTCCTTCTCAGCGGCGCGCAACCGGGTGACGATGCCCTCGACGCGCTGCGGAAGGTCCTCGCGCGGAGTGCGCAGCTGCTCGGCGAGCTGGCTCACGAGCAGCGACTCCCGGGACAGCCGGCGGAAGGCGTCGATCCCCACGGCGGCCTCGACCCGGCGCACGCCGGAGCCGACCGACGACTCCCCGAGCAGCTTCACGACGCCGAGCTGGCCGGTGGCGGCGACGTGCGTGCCGCCGCACAGCTCACGCGAGTAGTCGCTCATCTCGACGACGCGCACCCGGTCCCCGTACTTCTCACCGAACATGGCGAGCGCGCCCATGGCGAGGGCCTCGTCCAGAGAGGTCTGGAAGTCGCGCACCTGGATGTCGCCGGACAGCACGGTGTTGACCTCCTCCTCGACCGCGGCGAGCTCGGCGCCGTCCAGCGCCCGGTTCGCGGTGAAGTCGAAGCGGAGCCGTCCGGGCTGGTTCTCCGAACCCGCCTGCCCGGTGGCCGGGCCGAGGGCGTTGCGCAGTGCCGAATGGATGAGGTGGGTCGCGGAGTGCGAGCGCGAGACCGAGGACCGGCGGTCGGTGTCGATGGCCGCGTGCACCTGGTCGTCGACCACGATCTCGCCGGAGCGGACCGTGCCGCGGTGCACGAACAGGCCGCCGATGGGCTTCTGCACGTCGTCCACGTCCACGACGCCGCGCCCGTCGACCGAGATGGTGCCCTGGTCGGCGAGCTGGCCGCCGCTCTCGGCGTAGAACGGGGTGCTGTCCAGCACGACCTCGACCTTGTCGCCGGCGCGCGCGGCCGGGACCGCCTCGCCGTCGACGATGAGGCCGAGGACCCGCGCGTCGCCCTCGTGGTCGGTGTAGCCGAGGAAGCGGGTGGCGCCGGAGTCGTCCAGCAGCCGCGCGTAGGTGCTGATGTCGGCGTTGCCGAGCTTCTTGGCCCGGGCGTCGCGCTTGGCGGTGTCCTTCTGCTCCTGCATGAGGCGGCGGAAGGTGTCCTCGTCGACGCTGAGCCCCTGCTCCCCCGCCATCTCCAGGGTGAGGTCGATGGGGAAGCCGTAGGTGTCGTGCAGCTGGAAGGCGTCGGCACCGGAGAACTCGGCGCTGCCGGCGGCCTTGGTGCGCTCGGCGGCGCGGTTGAACAGCGCGGTGCCGGAGCGCAGCGTGTCGGCGAAGTTGCGCTCCTCGGCGTCGATCACGTTGTGGATGCGGTCGGCGTCGGTGCGCAGCCCGGGGTACTGGCCGGCCATCGCGTCGATGGCGGTCTCGGCGAGGTCGTGCAGGTAGTGCGCGTCGGTGCCGGAGAGCAGCCGCAGGTTGCGGATGGAGCGGCGCAGGATGCGGCGCAGCACGTAGCCGCGCTTCTCGTTGCCCGGGCGGACTCCGTCGGCCACCAGCATGGTGGCGGTGCGCATGTGGTCGGCGACGACGCGCAGGCCGACGTCGGAGCGGCTGTCGCCTCCGTAGCGGACGCCGGTGAGGTCGGCCGCGCGGTTGAGGATCCGGCCCAGCGTGTCGGTCTCGTAGATGTTGTCGACGCCCTGCAGCAGCGCGGCCATGCGCTCCAGGCCCATGCCGGTGTCGATGTTCTTGCTCGGCAGCTCGCCGAGGATCGGGTAGTCGTCCTTGCCCGGGCCGGGGCCGCGCTCGAACTGCATGAACACCAGGTTCCACACTTCGAGGTAGCGGTTCTCGTCGGCCTCGGGCCCGCCCTCGCGGCCGTAGGCGGCACCGCGGTCGAAGTAGATCTCCGAGCACGGGCCGCAGGGGCCGGGCACGCCCATGGACCAGAAGTTGTCGACCATGCCGCGCCGCTGGATGCGCTCGGCGGGCACGCCGACCCGCTCCCGCCACAGCGTCTCGGCCTCGTCGTCGTCGTGGAAGACGGTGACCCACAGCCGCTCGGCGTCGAACCCGAACCCGCCGTCGGCGACCGGGCGGGTGAGCAGGTCCCACGCGAGCGGGATGGCCCCCTCCTTGAAGTAGTCGCCGAAGGAGAAGTTGCCGAGCATCTGGAAGAAGGACGCGTGCCGCGCGGTCCTGCCCACCTCGTCGATGTCCTTGGTGCGGACGCACTTCTGGGCGCTGGTGGCACGGGCGTAGGGGGGCGTGCGCTGGCCGAGGAAATACGGCTTGAACGGCACCATGCCGGCGTTGACCAGCAGCAGCGTGGGGTCCTCCGCGATCAGGCTCGCGGACGGCACCACGGTGTGTCCGTTCGTCTCGAAGTAAGCGAGGAAGCGGCGAGCGATTTCTGCCGTCTCCATCAGCGGCCGTCCTTCAGTGTCGTGGGCTTCGTGTGCGGGGCCGGGAGTGGCTTCGGCTGGGCCGCGCGCACGGCCGGTCCCGACGGGTAATAACGATGACGCAGTTCGGCCTCGCGTTGTTCCATGGCGTCCTGGACGTCCTCGTTGAACTCGCGGAGAGCGGCGCGATAGTCGGCGACGTGGCCCTCGACGCGGTCGGCGATACCACCCGGGCTCCACGCACGAGCAGTGCGGTTGAGCTTGTGGACAACATACCCGCCGAGCGCCGCTCCGGCGACAAAGCTGAACAGGCGTCCGATCACGTGTCACCCCGGCGGCGGCGGGTGCGGACCAGGGCGAGCGCGCGGCGCTGGCCGAGCACGCGGCGGACGCCGTAGGAGAACGACGCGGCCTTGACGAGCGGGCCGGTCACGACCGAGCGGGTCAGCGCGGTCACGCTGGACACGTCCTCCGTCGTGGTGGCCACGTTCGCGGTGATCTCCTCGACGCGCTCCAGCGAGGTGTTGGCGCGCTGGACGGTCGCCGCCATGTCGTCCAGGAGCGGGCGGGCCCGCTCGCCGAACTCCGCGACGGCGCGTGTGGTCTCGGCGAGCAGGCGGGTGAGCCTGACGAGGGCCACGCACAGGAACGCGACCAGGACCGCCCAGACCACCGCGGCGATCAGGGCGGCGACTTCTCCTCCGGTCAGCATGCGGACTCCGCTAACGGTTGGGGGCGTTGCGTCGGCGAGCGTGTGGACGGGGCCTTGGTGGCCCGACGTCGCCGAGGGCGGCGGTCACGCCGCCCGTGCTCGTCGGCGAGGGCGGTCCCGCGGTGCGGTCCGGCCCCGGCCGACGAGACCAGAAGCTCGGAATAGGGCCGACCCTATCGCGTCCCGGGATGGGGCAACCCCGTTCCCGCGTCGCGCGTCCTCAAGAGATTATCCACGCGTGCCGGTACGCGCCCGGGCCGCCCACCGCCGCCACGCGGTCCCCGGAGGTCGGACCGCCGGCCCGCCGCGCCGGCGGCCCCGGCCCCGCCGGCGCGGTCGCGCGGGCCGGTACGGACGGTGAGCACAGTCACGTGACGATCGGTGAACGGATTCGTATGACGGACAATTGGGGCGGTCTCCCGTTGGTTACGATTGCGCCGCGCCGGACGCCGCGGCCCGCCCGGCCCGGCCGCGCCCCCGTCC
>NZ_QEIO01000025.1 GCF_003336425.1 Marinitenerispora sediminis
CTGCTCCTCGGTGGAGGGCATCGTGGTGGTCTCCCAGGGTCGGCCCGGCCGGTCCGACCCTGGGAGACCACCACGATGCCCTCCACCGAGGAGCAGCGGGCGAGCGCGATCGCCGCGATCCGGACCGCCCTGCGCGAAGCCGACCTGGAGTACGAGCAGCCGCACCCCGAGGCGTTCGTCGTCACCCTTCCGGGCCGGCGCAAGCTCAGGACCCTGGTCCTGCTGAACGCCGGTCCGCACAGCCTCCTGGTGAAGACCTTCTTCTGCCGCCGGCCGGACGAGAACCACGGGGAGTTCTACCGCTGGCTGCTGCGCAAGAACACCGACATGTACGGCGTCGCCTTCGCCGCCGACGAGGTCGGCGACGTCTACCTGACCGGCCGTGTGGCGCTGGAGGGCGTCACCTCGGCGGAGGTCGACCGGCTGCTCGGGTGCGTCCTCAGCTACTCCGACGACAACTTCAACGGCGCCCTGGAGCTCGGCTTCGCCTCCGCCATCCGCCGCGAGTGGGAGTGGCGCACCGGACGCGGCGAGAGCGTCCGCAACCTGGAGGCGTTCCGCCACCTGATCGGCGGCCCGGTGGGCGGCGAGGGCTGAGCCTTGCCGCCGCTCGGCGGTCCCGATTGGCATAGACCACTCCCGGACTCCGCCGCCGGGTGCCGGCGCCCGAGTCGCTAGGCTGGGCCCCATGGGGACACTGGTTCTGCTGCGACACGGCGAAAGCGTCTGGAACGCCGAAGGACTGTTCACCGGCTGGGTGGACGTCGACCTCTCCGAGAAGGGCGAGCAGGAGGCGCGCCGCGGCGGCGAACTGCTGCTCGGCGCCGACTTGCGGCCCGACATCGTGCACACCTCGCTTCTGAAGCGCGCGATCCGGACCGCCAACATCGCGCTGGAGACCGCCGACCTGCACTGGCTGCCGGTCACGCGCTCCTGGCGCCTCAACGAGCGCCACTACGGCGCCCTCCAGGGCAAGGACAAGGCCCAGACCCGCGCCGAGTTCGGCGAGGAGCAGTTCATGGTCTGGCGCCGCTCCTACGACACCCCGCCGCCCCCGCTGCCCGACGACGACAAGTACTCCCAGGCCGGCGACCGCCGCTACGCCGACCTCCCCCCGGAGCTCCTCCCGCGCACTGAGTGCCTGGCCGACGTCGTCGACCGCCTGCTGCCCTACTGGTACGACTCCATCGTCCCCGACCTCGCCGCCGGCCGCACGGTCCTCGTCGCCGCCCACGGCAACTCCCTGCGCGCCCTGGTCAAGCACCTGGACGGCATCGACGACGAGACGATCGCGGGCCTCAACATCCCGACCGGCATCCCGCTGGTCTACGACCTCAACGACGACTTCACCCCGCGCAAGACCGGCGGCGAGTACCTCGACCCGGAGGCAGCGAAGGACGCCATCGAGGCCGTGAAGAACCAGGGGAAGAAGTAGCGTCCTGGCTGATCAGGACAAGGCCGCCGACGGGGACGGGGGCGGTTCTCCGCGGAGAACCGCCCCCGTCCGCCTGTTCCCACGCACGCGGCCGGGTAGCACCGGGTGGACCGGTACGGACCGGCACCGCGAATGCGGTCTGGCCCCACGGTGCTGGGCGCTACGGCTAGGTGTGGCTCCCCGACCCCGGGCGGTGGGTGTTGTCGGACTGCTGCCCGCGAAGATGGCGTTGTGTGTCCGTCCCCGTGTCCTCCTTCGGAGCCGGCACCGCCTTTTCGCCGGGTGACGTCGTGTTGCTGGCGGCGAGGAAGGCGGGAGGAGTCGCGGCAGGGGCGCTGTGCTGGGACTTCGATTCGCCCGTGGTGGACGTCTCGCGCTGTCCCAGGCTGGCTGCCCGGATGGCTGCGAGGTCGGAGGGCGCGGTGATGACCTGTTGCCGGGCGGAGTCGGACGTCGAGTCCGCCGTCGGCGGTGGGAGGGCCGCCATGACCTGACCGTTGGGTCCCTGGACGGTGTTGGCTGGAAGGTCGCCGGGGGACCGCCCGGCGGCGAGGGGGGTCTTCATGGCGACGTCGACGAGGGCTTCGGCGCCGTGTGCCCAGGAGTAGTTGGCGAGGTGTTGGTGGGCTTGGGAGGCGGTCCTTTGGTACGCGGAGAGGTCGTCGTGGAGTTCGGCGATGTGCCGGGACCAGAGTTCGACGCGCTCGTCTCGGGGCGCGCCGAGATCCGGGACGATGGCGTGCTCGCCGACCGCGGTGGGAACCCGTCGAGGATCGGAGAAGAACTCCGCCGCGCCGCTTTCCTGGTTCACCAGCACCGGCACTCCGTGGCCGAGGGCTTCGGTGGCGACCATGCCGAAACCCTCGTGCTTGGAGGGCATGATGACGGCGTCCGCGGCTCGGACGTCGTCGATGATCTCCTGCGGGTTCTTGGTGAAGGGAAGGACGTGGATGACGCCGCGTCCGGCGATCTCGTCGAACTTGGCCTGTTCCTGGGCAAGCTGGGCTTGGTCGGCGCCGCGGATCGTGAGGCGGACGTCGTAGCCGTCCTGCCGCAGCTGACGCATGGCCCACGCCGCGTCGTCAGCGCCTTTGATGGGATCGTTGGCCCGTCCAAGGAGCAGCAGGTTCAAGGGCTGGCCGTGAACCGCTGGGCGACGGGCGACGAGTGAATGGATGTCCGTTCCCGGCACGAATTCGTGGGACGCGGGCCGCTGTTGGCTGTTTCTCGCTAGCCGCCGCACTTCATTGGTGAGGAGCGGTCCCACCCCGACCGCGAGGTCGGCCTTCTCAAGGACCGCGAGCTCGATACCGGCGTGTTCGGGTCCCTTCAGGCTGCCCTTGACTTCAGCGAGTCGTTCCGGAGACGTGTGGAGGAAATGCACAACGCGCGCATTCGGGTACCACTTCTCGCGCAACATCACTGCGGCCGGTCCGGAGAACCGTGAATGCCCCAGGATGAGGTCGAATGAATTCCTCTTCGGATTGGGTAACCCCAAGGTGCGAGGATGCCCCCGTTCGATGGCTTCCAGAAGTGCTTTTCTCTCTCCGCCGTCTTCGCCTGCGTAGGGGTTCCGAAGACGGATGATGCGGGCGTCTCCGTGGCCTTCCTCTCTGGCTGTGACCGTCAAAAGTGTCACGTCGTGTTTCTGTGAGAGTGCTTCGGTGAGCCGCTGGTTGAAAACGGGAACGCCCCCCAGGCCAGGGCCACTGACATCGGATACGAGGAGGATCCGGTACCTGTCGTCCGTGCTCATCGGCGCTCAGAACCAGTACAGGCCGCGCAGCTCGTAACCGACCCCTGATTGCAGAGCGCGGGTGAGCCAGTATCCGTCGTAGTGGATCATCCCGGAAGATCGTCCGGGATAGAGACGTGCCGCCAGCTCGTCCAGCACCTCGGCATAGAGGAGGGAGCGTGTCTTCGACATCACCAGTAGTGGGTTTGCCCCGTCCCACTGCGGCTGAGGTTCAGGTGCGACCGGGGTACGAGGAAGGCCGTCGCTGCGGAGGTGTTCCCGCCACGTAGCGGCTTCGTCCTTCAATTCCGTGAGCTCGGGGGAGTCTCCCCAGACGAGATGGCGCCCGGGATCGGCACCTGGAGCCTTTTCCCAGGCGACTTCGCGGTTGTCATCGTCCGCCAGCCGTACAAGGGTCGCTGCGGTTGGAAGGATGTCCCTGGAGACGGAGAAGTCTCGTGCCGCCCTGAGCTCCGCGTGCGAGGGGATGAGCTCGGCAGCCCGCCGAGCTGCTCGCCGGAGGTGTTCGTAGTGCTCGGCGAGGTCGGGACGGTCACTCACCTTGACGGACTCCCGCGCGATCCAAGGGGCCGTCCCCGGATGCGGCGTCGGTTCTCCCCCTGTTTCCGGGGACCGAAGAGCGTCTGCCACCTCGTGCAGCACAAGGCTGAGATCTGCGGCGTCGTCCCCGATGACGCAGGCGGGACGGCCGGGAGCCACCCGCGCATCCAGTTCGTACTGGATCCAGCCCATGTCCTTGTAGAGCGATCCGGGGAGGATGACCGAGGCGAATGGCGCGAGGCGGGAGAAGCCGTCGACGTCGATGAACTCGGTCCCAGGGTCGGCCTTGAACCGGGCTTCCCAATCCGCCGCGGCCTCACTGAAAGTAAGCGGACGGTCTTCCGTCGGGTGCCTGCGAGATATGACGTGCCGGGCGGGATCCGAGAGCCCACCAGCCTGTGGCGGATATGTCGGATCGTCTGCCAGTACGGATTCCAGGTCCAACCAGGCCCGGCGTCGGTGATCAGGCCACTTTCCTTCCTTTCGCCAAGAGTCGCCTCGCTGTAGCCACATCATCCGACCTGCGGCTGAGTACAGCCGCTCGTACTTTGCTGCCAGCGTGGAATTGTTCACCTGGACTTCCATCCTGTCTGTCTGTGCGCTGAGGATCGGCTGTGCGGAAGTTGAGGGACGAACCGCGCCGCAGTAGTCCCCGTTGTGTCGTGGCCGCCTTTGCCCTCCACCAGATCGGTGCCATCGACGTTCGACCTGCGGTTCGGGGTGTGGTTGCCTTCCGCCGGACTACATCCCCACCTGTGCCTGCCGCGGACCAGGAGCACCCCCTCTTTCGAACCTCCGCCGCCGTGCCCATCCAGGCACATTTCCCACCGACCGGACATGGGACCGGACATCGGCGTTAGTGGCCTACAACTCCGAAGAACCGGGGAAAAGTAACAGGGGACGGAGTAACAGGGGACGGAATCGTCCCAGGGGTGGTGACGCCCGGCGGATCGCCCCGCGTCAGGAAAGAGCGCCAATCCGCCAATCCGCCGGCCGGCAGGTGCGCCTGTCGTCACGCCGCATAGACCTCGACCTTCCGCCCATCCGGATCAGTCAGCACATGCCGACCGGGCCCCAAGGGCGGTTGAACAGCCGGGCCGGCGACGGCGAACCCGAGCCGGAGCGTGCTGGTCGGCCGCCGCTCGCTGGCGGGATAGATCTCGAAGACAGTGCCGTCAGCGAGCACCGCGGCGTGGTGCAGCGGGCCGTGCCGGTGCTGTTCCACCGCGAACCCGAGACCGAGCGAGCGGTAGAACGTCACGCATTCCACCATCCGTTCGGTGTAGATGACCAGGAGCGCGACGCGGGCACTTGTGGCCGGCATGGTGGTCCTCCCTCCCCCGTACGAAAGAGGTTCCGCACCGGCGCATGACAGTGGACGCCCAGTGCGCCGTGGGGCCGCACCCGGGGAGCGGCGTGCGCGGAACAGCTCGATATTCGGCCTTCGGAGGCAGGATCGCCGACACCTTGGCCGGTACCGGACAGACCAGCCGCGGAGGGGCTGCGGCTCCGGCGGCGGGCAGGTGGTTCCGCGAGACCCGCTGAAGGGAGGACGGCAGCTTCCCTTGGAGAGGTACTGCTCGTCGTGCGGCGCGAGGACGTACTGCCCGTCGCCCAGGCGGTTCGTCATGTCGGTGCCGACGTTGAGGCCGAGCGCCGCGAGTGTCAGCTCGTGCGTCCCGGTCCGCATCCGGGCAGCGATCGCCTGGATGGCGATGGTCTTGCCCTGGCCGACGTTGGTGACACGGCCGTCGTCGGTCAGTAGTGCCTCACCGGTGCGCTGATGGTCGATCCGCTCCTGCGAGCCCGGGGGTGGGGGAAGGGGGGCCGTGTTCGGAAGGAAAGTCGGGGGACATGATGGATCACGTCGGGGATAACCGGGTCGTCGGCGATGGCCTGGGCGGCGACGCGGATCGCGGCGGACAGCGCGGTGGACTCGGCGGCGGTCGGGCGCTGTCCGAGCCCGTGCGCGGTCGCCAGCAGGGCGTGCAGGAACCCGCTTCGGCGGCCGTTGATCTCCGCGCGCAGCCGCTCCTGCTCGGCGGGCGGCAGCGTGGGCAGCCGTCGGCCGAGCGGCCCGGAGTCCAGGGGGTTGATCCGGTCCAGGCCGCGGCCGATCCGTACGACCTGCCCGCCCATTTTCGACACGAGAGACGAGTACTCGCCCTTCACGTCGCCCGGGCACAGCATCTGGTAGCCCAGTCCGATGTGCCAGATCGCGAGCCGCTTGGTGATCGCGGACTTGCCGACGCCGGGCTGCCCCTGGATCCAGATGCCCGGGTTGGAGGTGATCCGGCCGACCCATCCGGCCGGATCCACGCACTGCAACTCCCCGGTCAGCAGGTCGTGGCCGAGCGGCACCCCCTCGACCGGCAGCCCGCCGGGTTCGATCCACGGGTACAGGCCGGCGACCTGGTTGGTGGTGCCGATGTGCACGTGCCCGGTTTCCACGTGGCCGGTGCGTCCAGCCGCCGGCTGGGGCCAGCCGCGGCGCGGCGCGACCACCCGGGGGCTCAACCGCGGCCCGCTCTCGCTGTTGTTCGCCATGCTTCCTGTCGTCTCAGATGTCGGCGGGGTAGATGCCGGCGATCCCCAGGCCCGTTTGGAAAGCGGCGGCCTGTCCGCCGCGGCAGAGCCGCAGCTTGAGCCGGGACTGGGCGGCGGCCTGCTCGACCTCGCGGCGCGCTTCGGCGAGCTGGCCGACCTCGTCCACGGTCGCGGTCACGAAGAACGAGAACTCCACCAGTCCCGCCCCTTGGGCCTCTTCCGCGGCGGCGCGGTGGGCGCGATCGGCGTCTGCTCGGTCGCGCGCCGACGGGTCGCGGCCGGTGCGCGACCGGTACATCTCCCGTGCGGCAGCGGAGTTCGCCTCACGCTCCAGCAGCTTGCCTGCCTGGTCGCGGGACAGGGTCCGGTACAGGATCGTCACCCGGCGCCGGTAGCGGCCCGGCGAGCACAGCGCCAGCAGCACGTCATGGGAGACGTGCTGGCGGGGCGCCTCCACCAGGCACCAGGTCATCGAGTACATGTTCTCGTGCTGGTAGTAGTCCAGGTGCTCCTCGGCGGCCACCGGCCCGGCATCGGCCCAGGTCAATGCGTCCCATGTCTCGGGGGCATCACTCGCCGCCTCAAGGGTGTGCGGATCGTAGGCCGATCGCACGATGCGCACCAGGTCGGTGGCCGAGGCACGGCGCAGGACCTCGACCCCGGCCGCCGAGAGCGCGAGCCCGCCCAAGGTCCGCAGTGTCTCGGCCACGCCGTCGTCCAGCCGTCGGACCGTGGTCACTCCGCGCGCGGGGTCGACGGTGAGCGTGAGCCGGGCGGAGACGCGCGTGAAGGCGTTCGGCGCGGCCTCGATGACCTGGTCCATGATCTCGTTCACGAGGGCCGGGGCGTCGGGGTCGCGGCGCGTCGCGACTCCGCGTTCGCCGAGCGGATCTCCCGGCTCGTGGGTTCGCACTACGTGACCGAGGCGTCGGTCTCCGACGGTCGAGGGGGCCGGAGTGTGAGCCAGTCCCGGCGTCGTGAGCTGATACTGGACGTCTCCGACGTCCGTGAGATCAGGAAGGGGACCGCCCTGCTCTTCGCCACGTCGACGCGACCGGCGCTGCTCCGGCTGAAACCCTGGTACCGGACGCGGGACGCCGAGGCGATCGCCGCGGAGCAGCGTGCCGAGGAGGCGGGCATCGCCGAGCGCGCCGGCCGGAGGCTCGCGATGTGAGTCCGGCGGCGCGCCCGGCCGGGTGGCGCCGGGGGCATGGCCGCGGCGAGCCGCGCGGGCCTGCCGACGGCATCGCAGGCCCCCGACCCGTCGGCTTCGCCGGTCGGCTCGCCCGGGCGGCCTCCGGACGGCGGGCTACCCCGCCGTCGGCTCGAACTTGTAGCCCAGCCCGCGCACCGTGACGATGAAGCGCGGGCTGCCCGGGTCCTCCTCGATCTTGGCGCGCAGGCGCTTGACGTGGACGTCCAGGGTCTTGGTGTCGCCCACGTAGTCGGCGCCCCACACGCGGTCGATGAGCTGCATGCGGGTGAGGACCCGGCCGGCGTTGCGGAGGAGGACCTCGAGGAGCTCGAACTCCTTGAGGGGGAGCTGCACGTTGTCGCCGCGCACGGTGACGACATGGCGCTCGACGTCCATGCGGACCGGGCCGGCTTCCAGGGTGGTGGGGAGGAGGGCCTCGTCCTCGCCGCGGCGGCGGAGGACGGCGCGGATGCGGGCCACCAGCTCTCTGGAGGAGAAGGGCTTGGTGACGTAGTCGTCGGCGCCCAGCTCCAGGCCGACCACCTTGTCGATCTCGCTGTCCTTGGCGGTCAGCATGATGACCGGGACGTTGGACTTCTGCCGCAGGGTCCGGCAGACCTCCGTGCCGGACAGGCCGGGGAGCATGAGGTCCAGCAGGACCAGGTCGGCGCCGGTGCGGTCGAACGTCTCCAGGGCCACCGTCCCGGTGGGCGCGACCGCGACCTCGAAGCCTTCCTTGCGTAGCAGGTAGGACAGGGCGTCGCTGTAGGACTCCTCGTCCTCGACGACGAGTACACGCGTCACTGTGGGGCCTCCCGATGGGTGATGTCAGCGGAGCGCTTCCGCTCCGGCCGCTCCGGTCGGGGCAGACGCAGCGTGAACGTCGAGCCCGAACCTTCCTTGCTCCACACCGTCACTTCGCCACGGTGGTGGGTCATGATGTGCTTGACGATGGCCAGCCCGAGCCCGGTGCCGCCGGTCGCCCGGCTGCGCGCGCCGTCGACGCGGTAGAACCGTTCGAAGATGCGTTCCAGGTCCTGCTGGGGTATTCCGATACCCTGATCCGCCACACTGATGTCCACGGTCCGGTCCGTGGTCTCGATCGTGACCGAGACACGGGTGCGCTCCGGGCTGTAGGACACGGCGTTGGCCACCAGGTTGCGCATCGCCGTCACCAGCATGCCCTCGTCGCCCATGACGACCGTGTCGGGCGCACCGCCGGAGACGAGCTCGATCTCCTTGGAGTCGGCGGCCATGCGTACGGCGTCCAGCGCCTCGTCGACGACGCTGCCGAGGTCGACCTCGTCGGGTTCCGCCAGCGGTTCGGCGCCCTGGATGCGGGACAGCGTGATGAGGTCCTGGATGACGCTGGTCAGCCGGGCCGCCTCCTGCTGCATGCGGCCGGTGAAGCGGCGTACCGCCTCCGGGTCGTCGCTCGCGTCGGCCACCGTCTCGGCGAGCAGCGACAGCGCGCCCACCGGGGTCTTCAGCTCGTGGCTGATGTTGGCGACGAAGTCGCGCCGCACCGCCTCGACCCGGCGCCGCTCCGTCTGGTCCTCGGCCAGCACGAGGACGAGGCCGGTGCCGCCGAGCGGGGCGACCCGCACCGCGAAGGACGTGGAGTCGGGGCCGAACTTGCGGACGGCCACCTCGATCTCGGTCTCGCGGATGACGCCGTCGCGGCGCACCTGGCGGGCGAGGGCCAGCAGGTCGGGGATGACCAGCTCCTCGCCCCGGACGATCCCGAACGCGCGCGCGGCCGAGCTCGCCCGCAGCACGCGGTCGGCGGAGTCGAGCACCACGGCCGAGGACGGCAGCGCGGCCAGGACCTCGGCGATACCGGAGGGCAGCTCGGACTGCGGGGCGGGTGTGGGGGTACGGCCACGGCCCGCCTCGCTGATCCTGAACGCCAGACCGGCCGCGACACCCGTCACGAGTCCGACGAGCCCGGCGAGGGCGGCGAGCAACTCCCCTTGCACAGTCCGATCGTAAGCGGGCGGAGACGCCCGTTACCCGGTTGACCATGTGTTACAACCGGGGTTCGCGGAGAATTCACCATTGCGTACGAAATGCTTCAGTTACCACCTGGGACGATGACAACCATGCGCGACACCTACCACGAGGACCTGGACGCCCTGAGCGGACGCCTCATCGAGATGACGAGACTGGCCCGCCACGCGATCGCGCGCGCCACGACCGCGCTGCTGGATGCCGACCTGGGCGCCGCGCAGGAGGTGATCTCCGGTGACGAGGAGCTGAACCGCCTCGACGAGGAGATCGAGCAGAGCACCTTTGACCTGATGGCCCGGCAGCAGCCGGTCGCCAAGGACCTCCGGACCATCATCACCGCGCTGCACATGGCGGGCGACCTCGAACGAATGGGCGACCACGCGGTGCACATCGCGAAGATCGCCCGGCGGCGGCACCCCGACTCCGCGATCCCGGCCGAGCTGCGGTCCATCGTGCTGGAGATGGGCCACCAGGCCGAGCTCCTCGTCATCAAGGCCGGCGAGGTCGTCGCCCAGCGCGACGCCGAGACCGCGCTGGAGCTCGACCGCGACGACGACCGGATGGACCAGCTCCGCCGCAAGCTGCTCAGCCGCATCCTGGACCCGGGCTGGAAGCACGGGGTGGAGGCGACGATGGACGTCACCCTGGCCGGCCGGTTCTACGAGCGCTTCGGCGACCACGCGGTGCACGTGGCGGACCACCTGGTCTACATGGTCACCGGCAGCAAGCCGAAGGACTACGAGCCGGAGGTGTAACCGCCCGGGCGGCCGGATGCCGGACGCGTGGTCCCGCGGGCCGCGGCCACGTGGACACGCGTCCGATGATTGTGGCAAAGATCACGGTAAAGACTTTCGGTGGAGTCGGAGGGCGCGGGAAACCGCGGCGTGGCGGGGCTGAGACGCATGTCTCGGCCCCGTTCGCGTTCTCCTATGTGCCGTGTCGTCACTCTCTGTGGTGGCGGGCGAGTACAGTGGAGAAGGCCCCGAAACCGGCGACGGGAACGGTTTGCGCGAGGGGTGGCAAGCACCTCGACTGTGCTTTGTCAAGACCCGAAATGCGGTGTTGACCTGCGCGTTCGTAAACCAAATAGGTACGTTAAGTCACAGATTCGTGGTACCCTTGTGTTAGCGGAAGGGGTACTTGTCACATGACTTTCAAGGTCGGCGACACCGTTGTCTACCCCCATCATGGGGCTGCTCGTATTGAGGCTATCGAGACTCGCACCATTAAAGGTGTGGATAAGACCTACCTGGTTCTGAAGGTCGACAAGGGCGATCTCACGGTACGCGTGCCCGCGGACAACGCCCAGGACGTCGGCGTCCGCGACGTGGTCGGCCAGGAGGGTCTGGACCGGGTCTTCGAGGTGCTGCGCGCACCGCACACCGAAGAGCCCACGAACTGGTCGCGGCGCTACAAGGCGAACCTGGAGAAGCTCGCCTCCGGTGACGTCAACAAGGTGGCGGAGGTCGTGCGCGACCTCTGGCGGCGCGACAAGGAACGCGGACTTTCCGCCGGTGAAAAGCGAATGCTCGCGAAAGCCCGGCAGATTCTGGTGAGCGAACTCGCTCTCGCCGAAAAGACCAATGAGGACAAGGCCGAGGCACTTCTCGACGAAGTTCTCACCAACTGAGAACAAATTCATTCGATGCGTGATATGCCACGGGTGGGCGTCGGAACGGACGTCCACCCATTCGCTTCGGGGCGCCCCCTTTTCCTCGCCGGGCTCGAATGGCCGGGCGAGGACGGTGTGAGCGGCCACTCCGACGGTGACGTCGCGGCGCACGCCGCGTGCGACGCCCTGCTGTCGGCCTGCGGGCTGGGTGACCTGGGCGCCCAGTTCGGCACGTCGGACCCCGCCTGGCACGGAGCGTCCGGGCCGGCGCTGCTCACCGAGACCGCGGCCCGGGTGCGGGCGGCCGGCTTCGAGATCGGCAATGTCGCGGTGCAGATCATCAGCAACCGGCCGAAGTTCGCCCCCCGGCGTGCCGAGGCCGAGAAGGTGCTCTCCGAGGCCGTCGGGGCGCCGGTGACGGTGTCGGCCACCACCACTGACGGCCTGGGGCTCACGGGGCGGGGCGAGGGCATCGCGGCCGTCGCCACGGCGCTGTGCGTGCCGGTGGCCCCCGTCTAGGACCATCCCCGCGCAGGTACACCTCGACGACGATCGCCGCCGCCCGGACGGGCGGCGGCGATCGTCGTGCTGGTCAGTCCCGCGGCGGCAGCGGCTCGCTGCGGACCCGCCAGGACGGCGGCTCCGGCGGGACCGCGCCGGCCGTGCGGGTGTGCCGGGGCTTGCTCACCATGGGGCGCTTGCGGGGCAGCGCGAAGGAGCGCTGCGGCTCGGTGGGGACGTCCGCGGCGGACGGCGCGGCCGCCGGATCCGGTGACGGAGCGCTTCCGGGCGCCTCGGCGGCGGAGGTTTCCGGCTCGACCAGGGCCGCCCGCTTGATCGGGTTGTCCGGTCCGCTGGGAACCCGCCGCGGCAGGCCGCCGCCCTCCGCCGTGGCTCCGGCCTCCCCACCGGGATCGTCCGAGGGCGCGGCCGCCGGACCGGCTGCCGGCGACGACGGGGGTTCCGCGCTATCGGTCGCGGGACCGGCGGCCGGGGCCGGCCGGCCGGGTGCGGCAGCCGCCGGCCGGAACAGCGCGGGTTCCCCGCTCGCGCCGCTGTCCTCGGCCGCCGGTTCGGCTGCGGGCTCGAGTGCCGGCCGGACGGGGTCCGGAGAGAGCGGACGGGCGTCGCCGGGTGCCGGGGCTGGGTCTGGCTCGGGGGCGCGGGCGGCGTCCGGCCGGGTGGGCTCGGCGGCACCGGCCTCCTCCGCCCGCTCGGCGGGGCGGGGGTCCTCGCCGGGTCCGGACGGACCGGTCCGCCGGCTCCGGCCACGCGCGGCGGCGTGGGAGCGGCCGGAGCGTTCCCCGCGCAGGTGGACGATCACCCACAGCCAGATGCGGAACGCCACGAGCAGGGCCGCCCACGGGGCCACCGCCACCGCGACTACGGCCACCGCCTCGACGAGCCGGTACCCCAGAGCGTGCAGCGTGCTCGCCCCGGCCGAGAGCGCGATCAGGGCGACGATCAGCAGGTCCACCCAGATCCGCCGCCGCCGCGGCGCGTCGCGCAGCAGGTAGGTGGTCCAGAACGCCATGAGCAGCAGCAGCGTGAAGACGCCCGGGAACAGGTGGGCGGCGTTCTCGTCGACGTTGCCCTGCAGCGCGATCTGGTAGATGCCGTTGTAGGAGAGCAGGACCGCGCACGCCGCGATCACCAGGACACCGAGGCCGGTGAGCGAGATGGCGACGATCCGGGAGCCGGTCTCCGGCTTCCGGGGCGCGGGGCGCGGACCGGGACTCTTCGGGGAGGTGTGAGGGGCCATCGTGCGCAGCAGGGTAGCCCAGCGGACCATGCGAGCACGAGGACAGATCGGAAACCGGGGTATCCCGCCGCAACGCGGACGGGCGAACCGGCACATGACCGCGCAGGTCGGCCGCGGTCCCGGGTGGCCGGCCGAGACGCCGGACACCTTCCGGGAGCGCCGGGGCGCGGCCCCCGCGGAGGGCGGCCCGCCGGGGGCGGCCGGCGGCGCGGCGCTTCGCTCCGGGGGCCGCCGCAGGTCGCCCCGGCGGAGGGGGAGCGATGTTCCCCTGGTATCCGGCTTTCACTCCGTGGCGGGTGCCATAGCGGCTACCCTGGCACTGTGAGCCTGCGCTTCTACGACACCCGAGCCCGCACGGTCCGCGAATTCACGCCCCTGCACGAGGGTCGCGTCTCGCTGTACCTGTGTGGCGCCACGGTGCAGGCGCCGCCGCACATCGGCCACATCCGCTCCGGGGTGAACTTCGACATCCTGCGGCGCTGGCTCACCCACAAGGGGTACCGGGTCACCCTCTGCCGCAACGTCACGGACATCGACGACAAGATCATCAATGTCGCGCGGTCCGAGGGCGTCGCGTGGTGGGAGGTGAGCGAGCGCAACCAGCGGGCCTTCACCTGGGCCTACGACACACTCGGCTGCCTGCCGCCCACCGTCGAGCCGCGGGCGACCGGCCACGTGCCCGAGATGGTCGAGCTCATGGCCCGCCTGATCGACCGCGGCCACGCCTATGCCGCCGCGGACGGCTCCGGCGACGTCTACTTCGACGTCCGGTCCTTCCCCGACTACGGGGCGCTGTCCAACCAGCGCGTCGACCAGATGCGCGGCGCCGCCGACAGCGCGGACGAGCGCGCCAAGCGCGACCCGCGGGACTTCGCCCTGTGGAAGGGCGCCCGGCCCGGCGAGCCCAGCTGGCCCACGCCGTGGGGAGCGGGGCGCCCGGGGTGGCACCTGGAGTGCTCGGCGATGGCCACCAAGTACCTGGGCCCCGCGTTCGACATCCACGGCGGCGGCCTGGACCTGGTCTTCCCCCACCACGAGAACGAGGTCGCGCAGTCCAACGCGGCGGGCGACGGGTTCGCCCGCTACTGGCTGCACAACGGCCTGCTCACCATGGGTGGCGAGAAGATGAGTAAGTCGCTCGGCAACTCGCTGCTCATCCCCGAGATCGTGCGCAAGGTCAGGCCGGTCGAGCTGCGGTACTACCTCGGGCAGGCGCACTACCGCTCGGTCATCGACTACTCCGACGAGGCGCTGCTGGAGGCGGCGGCCGCCTACCAGCGCATCGAGGGCTTCCTGGTGCGCGCCGGCGAGGTGGTGGGCGAGGTGGCCCCGGCGGCCGAGGTGCCCGCGGAGTTCGCCGCCGCGCTCGACGACGACCTGGGCGTGTCCCCGGCGCTCGCCGTCGTGCACGGCCACGTCCGCGAGGGCAACTCCGCGTTGACCGAGGGGCGCAAGGAGCGGGTCGCCGACCTCGCCGGCCAGCTGCGGGCGATGCTCGGTGTCCTCGGCCTCGATCCGCTGTCCGGGCAGTGGGGCGGCACGGAGGACACCGCCGGCCTGCGCGACGTCGTCGACGCGCTGGTCTCGGTGGCGCTGGAGCAGCGGCAGGCCGCCCGGGCGCGCAAGGACTACGCCGCGGCCGACCTCATCCGCGACCGGCTCGGCGCGGCCGGGATCGTGGTCGAGGACACCCCGCACGGCCCGCGGTGGGAACTCCGGCGAGGCTAGGCGGCTGTCCGTCAGACACGCCCGGGCCGGCGACATCCATAGACTGGACATGTGGGCCGCGACCGTCACCGGTCGCGGCTCAGCGGCGTGCACGCGCGCGAAGAGACGGAAGGACGACGGCCGATGCCGGCGAACAAGAGCAAGAAGGGCCCGACCAAGGGCAGTGGCGGCAAGGGGCGCCGCGCGCTCGAGGGCAAGAAGGGAACCCTGCCCGCCGAGCAGCGGCACTGGTACGCCGACAAGCAGCGGGCTCGCGACGTCGAGCGGACGGAGCGTCGGGGTGCCGCACCATCCGGCGGCGCCGCTCGGGGCGGCGGCCGCCGCGACGGCGGCCAGGAGTTGCTGATCGGGCGCAACCCGGTGGTCGAGGCGCTGCGTGCGGGGGTGCCCGCGACCCGGCTGTTCCTGGTGAACAGCCTCGACAAGGACGACCGCATCACGGAGGCGGCGAAGCTCGCCGGCGCCGCGGGGATCGAGATCCACGAGGTGACCAGGCCGGAGCTGGACCGCCGGTGCGACAGCAACGGACAGCCCGACGCGGTCCACCAGGGGATCGCGCTGCAGGTGCCGCCGTACCGCTACCGGGACGCCGAGGACCTGCTCGACGCGGCCGCGGAGACCGGGCGGCCCGCGCTGATCGTGGCCCTCGACGGCGTGACCGACCCGCACAACCTGGGTGCGGTCGCCCGCTCCGCGGCGGCCTTCGGCGCGCACGGCCTGCTGATCCCCGAGCGGCGCTCCGCCGGCGTGACCATGTCGGCGTGGAAGACCTCGGCGGGGACGCTGGCCCGGCTGCCCGTGGCCCAGGCCACCAACCTGACCCGGACCCTCGAGGCCTACAAGAAGGCCGGCGTGTTCGTCGTCGGCCTGGACGCCGGTGGCGACACCCCGTTGGACGGGCTGCCGTTCGCGACCGACCCGCTGGTGATCGTGGTCGGCTCGGAGGGGCGGGGGCTGTCGCGGCTGGTGCGCGCCACCTGCGACGCGGTGGCGAGCATCCCGATCAGCGGCGCGGAGTCGCTGAACGCCTCCGTGGCCGCCGGGGTGGCCCTCTACGAGGTGGCCCGCCGCCGCTCGTCCGGTCAGGGACGGTGAACCGGTAGCATTCCCCTGGGTGTCTCGACACCGGCCGGCGTAGCTCAATTGGCAGAGCAGCCGCCTTGTAAGCGGCAGGTTAGGGGTTCAAGTCCCCTCGTCGGCTCCACCCCCGTTGAGGTGCGGGTCCAGGAGAGCGCCAGGAATCCCGTGCTGGCCGCACCGCTGCCACAGCAGCCGCTTGTCGCGCGCCGCCCACCCGGGCTGGCACCCCCGGGGCGTGCGGGCCGCGTCTGGTCCCGCACGTCGGTCCTTCACCAGCCACCTCCGGCCTGCCTGGCGCGCCGGCGGGACCGCCAGGAGGTACCGGGCGGCGGCACCGAGGTCCGGGCAGGAGCGGGGGCACCTCCGCACCGCCTTGACGCTGGCTGCGCGGCTGCGGCCCGCTGGTCATGCCTCCGGCGAGCGGGTGTGCACGGGATGCGTGACGGCGGGAGCGCCGCCGCGGTCGGGGCTGGTGGCCCGCGCCCGCCGCGGCAGATACCCCGCCGACCGTGCCCTGGGCCGGAGCGCCACCGTGACCGCGCGCCCGGGACCCGGAGCAGGGGCAGCCGCGTCACTCCATCTGGATGACGTTCTGGCGGATGGCGTAGATCGCCGCCTCCATCCGGGAATGGAGCTGGAGCTTCTCCAGGATGTTGCGGACGTGATTCTTCACGGTGTTGTCCGAGATCACCAGCTGCTTGGCGATCTCGCGGTTGCTCAGCCCGCGTGCCACCAGGCGGAGCACCTCCATCTCGCGGTCGGTGAGGCGGGGCGCCGCCGCCTGCTCCGCCCGGCCGCCGCCCTGCCGCGCGAGGGTGGTGAACTCCGTGATGAGCTTGGTGGCCATCGACGGATTGATGAAGGACTGGCCGCCGGAGACGGCGCGCACCGCGTCGGGCAGCTCGTCCACGCTGATGGTCTTCAGCAGGTATCCGGTGGCTCCGGCCTTGAGGGCGTCGAAGAGGTCGTCCTCCTCGTCGCTGATGGTGAGCATCACGATCTTGGCGCTGGGGACGGCGTTCTTGATGCCGGTGCAGGCGTCGATGCCGCTGGTGCGGGGCATGCGCACGTCCATGAGGACGACGTCGGGCAGCAGGTCGCCGGCCTGCCGGACGGCCTGCTCGCCGTCGCCGGCCTCGCCCACGACGTCGATGTCGGCCTCCTCCGCGAGGACGGAGACCGATGCCCGATTCTTTTTCCCGGTTGCGAAGAGCGTCCCCGGAGGACGGCTCCCTGGGGCGGTCCGAGGCTCACCCGCCGAGGGGGGGTCAGCGGCCGCGGTGGCGGCCGGTGGCGGCGTCGACGGGTCCGGTCCGGGAGCTCGGAGGTCAGCGTCCGCCCGGCGGACGGCCGAGGCCGGCCCGGCCCGCTCCGGGTGCGGCGGTCCGACCGTGCGCGCGCCGCTCCGGAGCAGCCGAAAATTCGCTGTCCCGAATACGCGGTGTGCACGGTGGTCGGGATTGCGGGCGATGCGTCGGAAATGTGTGTCCGGTGTCACAAGCCTGGTGGTTGTGGTGATTCCGCCGTGGGATTCCGCTCTCGGGGTATTAGGGACGGCACTGTCCGTTGCGGAATCGTTCTTCGGAGGTCCTGGCAAACCACAGGTTCGGTATTTCGGTCCCCGGTTTCGGTCCCGGAGGGTTTCCGCAGGCCCGGTCGCCGGGTGACGATTGTGCTTCGGACGGGTATCGGCCGAACGGGGGTAGCGGCAGCGAGGAGGGGCACATGCGGGACGGTGACTGGGTCGCGCAGACCGGAACGGAGATCCGCGGCGTCCTCAAGGTGATGGTGGACGCCGAGTGGCTGCCCGGCGGTGTGGCGGTCGTGGGCACCGGCAGCATGTGGGAGTTCGTCGCCGTCGGCCGGATCTCGGCCGAGTGCGGTGACGCCCCGGCGGCGCCGGACGTGCGCTACGACGCCGCGAGCCTGACCAAGGTGATGGCCACCTGGCCGCTGGTCGGCCGGGCGGTGGCCGAGGGGATCGTCGACCTCGACGAACCGGTGTCCCGGTACGTGCCGGGCGGCCCCTACGCCGGCGGGTCGGTGACCGTCCGCCAGATCCTCACCCACACCTCCCGGCTGAACCCGGTGACCTGGCTGGAACGCTACGTGGGCACGGAGCAGGACCTCGCCGAGGCGATCCTGTCCGAACCGCTCGACGAGGAGGGGTACCGCTACATCGACCGCGGCTTCATCCTCCTCGGGCTGCTGCTGGAGCGGCTGCTCGGCGACCCGCTGGACCGGCTCGCCACGGAGATGTGGCGCGGCACCGGAATGGCGGCCACCACCTACGGGCCGCTGCCCCGGGGCGCCGGCGTCGCGCCCACCGAGCGGCGCATCCCCGGCACGGGGCCGGTGTGGGGCGTGGTGCACGACGAGGCGGCTGCGCTCATGGGCGGGGTCGCGGGGCACGCGGGCGTGTTCACCACCGCCACCGACCTCGGGTGCTACGCGCGCGAACTGCTCCGGGTCTACTCCGGTGAGCAGGGGCCGAGCCTGTTCGCCCGGTTCGTCCGGCAGAGCTGGCAGCCCTACGTGGCGGTCGAGGAGGGGCTCTCGCGGGGGCTGGGCTGGCTCGTGAACGACGACGGCCTCGTGTACCACAACGGCTACACGGGCACCAGCCTGTTCCTGCACCCCGAGACCGGACGCTACGTCGGACTGCTCACCAACGCCGTCCACCACGGCCGCCGCCGCACCGGCCTGTTCGACCTGCGCGCCGCCGTGCGCGCCGCGTTCACCGACTGAGCCGCCGTCCCCGCGGGTGCCTCACTTACGGGAGCGCGCGGCGCGGTGCGCGCCGCGGCGGCTCGGCGCCTCGGGCTCCGGAGCCGGCGCCTCCTCGCGCGGCGGAAGGCCGTAGGGGTTGGCCATGCTGCGGCGCACCGCCAGCACGCCGGCGACCAGCAGGCCCAGCACCAGCACGCCGCCGCCCGCCCACAGCGTCCAGGCCGGCACCGGCAGACCGCCGTCGGCCTCCTCGGCGAGGGCGGGGTCGAACGGCGGCACGTCCTGGGCGGCGTCCTCGGCCGCGGCGAGGGCGCCGGGCACGTTCAGCAGGCCCGCGCCGTGGCCCGGCTGCCCCTGCGTGCCGGCGGCCGGCCGGGCCCCCGACACGATCGCCTCGGTCACCTGCTCCGGGCGGAGCTGCGGGAACTCGGCGCGGACCAGGGCGGCCGCGCCGGCGGCGAACGCGGCCGCCGCGGCGGTGCCGTCGGCCTCGGTGTAGCCGCCGCCGGCCGCGACGGTCGGGACCGCCGCACCGGGCGCGGTCAGGGCGATGCTCTCCTGGCGGCTGGAGGAGGCCGTGAGCTGGCCGCCCTCACTGACGGCGCCGACGGCCAGCACGCCGTCGTAGCCGCCCGGGTACTCCGGGCCGGGACCGCCGCCGTCGCCGCCCGGGGCCACGACGACCACTCCGTGCTCGACGGCGAAGGTGACGGCCTGCTGCTCGGCGTCGCTGGCACCGGCGCCCTCGCCGGCCGGCAGGGCGATGACCTGGGCGCCCTGGTTGACCGCGTAGCGGACCCCCTGGGCGAGCGCGTCGGCGCGGGCGGCCGGGTCGCCCGCCTGCGGATCGCCGGCCTCGGGGGCGACCCGGACCGACAGGATGTTCGCGGCGGGCGCGACCCCCATGACGCCGCCCGAGTGCTCGCGGCCGTGTCCGTTGGCGGCGATGATCCCGGCCAGCATGGTGCCGCGGTGGCCGTAGTGCTCGTCGCCCGGTGCGAGGTCCTGGCCGGTGTAGTCGGTGCCGACCGTCACCTTGTCGGCGAGGTCGGGGTGGGTGTCGTCGACACCGGTGTCCAGCACCGCCACGGTGACTCCGGCGCCCTCGGTGCGCTCCCACGCCTCGGCGGCGCCGACCGCGTCGAGGCTCCACTGGGCCACCCGCAGGTCCTGCTGGGCGGTGTCCGCCAGTGCGGGGGCCGGGGCGAGGAGGCCGAGCCCGACGACCGCCGCACAGCTTCCCAACGCGACGGACATGCCGGGCGTCCTCGTGTGCATGGCGATGCTTCCCTCCCGCGTTCCGCCGGCCGCCCGGCGCGGTGCCGCCGGGCCCATGGGCGGTCGTCATTCTGCCATGCGCGCGGGCCCGGCTCCCGGGGAAGCCGCCAGCACCGCCCGGCTGCGCGGACGGGGCTCCGGCCGTGGCAACGTGGAAGGCGCGCGGTGCCTTCGGCGCGCGCCGCTCCCTGGCCGGGCCCGACCGGGGGAGGGGCAGGCGTCGGTGACCGCGGTGGTCGATCACCCGAGCGCGCCTCCTCATGCGAGGTCGCGAGTCGCTACCATAAGTCGCGCCAATCCGGACGAGGAGGCGCCCAATGTCAGATGTCGGGCCATTCATGAGAGAACCGTCCGATTCCCCGGCGGACGGGACGTCCGCCGCCGAGACCGGGCGGTCCGCTCCCGAGCTCGCCGAACGCGAGCAGCGCATTCTCGCCTTCGAACGCCAGTGGTGGAAGCTCGAAGGCTCCAAGGAGCAGGCCATCCGCGCGGAGTTTGGCTTCTCCGCCACACGCTACTACCAGCTGCTCAACGGCCTCATTGAGAACCCCGCCGCGCTGGCGCACGACCCGATGACCGTCAAGCGGCTGCGCCGGCTGCGTGCCAACCGCCGCCGCCAGCGCACCGCCCGTATGCTGGGCATCCAGCTCTAGGGAGTCCGTCCCCGGCGGCCACCCGGCGCCGACCCCCAGCCGGCCGGATCCTCGGCGAGCGATCCGGCGACGAGAGGCAGGCCGTATGACTCTGCCGCGACCGCGCACTCCGGAGGGAGCGGCCGCCCTGGACCGGCTGCTCGCCGACCCCTCCGGTGCGGTGCTCGCGTTCGACTTCGACGGCACCCTGGCGCCCATCGTCCCCGATCCGCGGGACGCCCGGGCGTACCCCGGTGCAGCCGCTGTGCTGGCCCGCCTGTCGCCGCTGGTGGGCGGGATCGCCATCGTCACCGGCCGGCCGGCGGCGGTCGCGGTCGAGTACGGCGGGTTCGACGGGGGCGCGGTGCCCGGTCTCACGGTGCTCGGCCAGTACGGCAGGGAGCGCTGGGCCGACGGCCGGCTGACCGTCCCCGAACCGCCCCCCGGAGTCGCGGCGGCCCGGGCGGAGCTCCCGCGCCTGCTGGAGCGGCTGGCGGCCCCGCAGGGGACCTGGATCGAGGACAAGGAGCACGCGCTCGCCGTCCACACCCGCCGCACGGCCGACCCCGACGGGGCGCTCGACCTGCTGCGCGAACCGCTCGCCGGCCTCGCCGGCCGCGCGGGACTGGCCCTGGAGCCGGGCCGCATGGTCATCGAGCTGCGTCCGCCGGGCATGGACAAGGGCGTCGCGCTGACCGGCCTCGTGGCGGAACGCGGCGCGACCTCCCTGCTGTACGCGGGGGACGACCTCGGGGACCTCGCCGCGTTCGACGCGGTACGCGAGCTCCGGGACACCGGTGTGGCCGGGCTCACCGTGTGCAGCGGGTCCGACGAGGTCGCGGAGCTGGCCGACCGGGCGGACCTGGTCGTCGACGGCCCGGCGGGCGTGGTGGGCCTGCTCACCGAACTCGCCGCCGCGCTGGGCGGCTGATCCGGTCCGCGCGGGCCGGCGGCCGACCGCGGCCACCGCCCCGCGCGGACCGGCATCCGTCAGCCGAGCGCGCGGAGCTGTTCGGCGAACCACCGCTGCGGCGGCAGCGCGACGGCCCGCTCGGCCAGCCGCTCGCAGCGGGCGCGGCGCTCCTCGGCGGGCAGCAGGAGTGCCTCGTGCAGCGCCTCGGCGGTCTCGGTGACGTCGTAGGGGTTGACCATCAGCGCGTCGTCGCGCAGGTCGTCCGCGGCCCCGGCCTCGGTGGACAGCACGAGGGCGCATCCCTCCTGGGACAGCGTCGGCCCCTCCTTGGCCACCAGGTTCATGCCGTCGCGGATCGGGTTGACCAGCAGCACGTCGGCGAGCTGGTAGGAGGCCAGCGACCGCGGGTAGTCGTCATTGACCTCCAGGATCAGCGGGGTCCAGTCCGCCGTGCCGAACTCCTCGTTGATCTCCTTGGCGGTCCGCTGCACCGACTCGGTGTACTCGCGGTACTCCGGGACGTCGCCGCGGCTCGGGTAGGCGAAGGCCAGGTGGGTCACCCGGCCGCGCCACTCGGGGTGGCGCACCAGCAGCTCCCGGTAGGCCGCCAGCCCGCGCACGATGTTCTTGGAGAGTTCGGTGCGGTCGACGCGCAGGATCAGCTTCCGGTCGCCGACTAGTTCCCGCAGCGCCGCACGGCGCGCCGCGACGTCGTCCGCGGCGGCCCGGGCGCGCAGGCCCTCGCCGTCGGCACCGAGGGCGTGGACCCCGACGCGGACCAGCCGGCCGCCGAAGTCGACCGTGCGCGTCCCCCAGTTCACCTCGGCGCGCAGGAACGTCTCGCAGCAGCGCAGGAAGGCGTCGGCCCAGCGCTGGCTGAGGAACCCGACGTGGTCCGCGCCGAGCATGCCCTCCAGCAGTTCGCGCGCGATGCCGGCCGGCAGCATCCGGAAGTACTCCGGCGGCGCCCACGGCGTGTGGGAGAAGTGCGTGATGCGCAGGTCGGGACGCCGGCCGCGGATCATGCGGGGGAGGAGCGCGAGGTGGTAGTCCTGCACGGCGACCCGGGCGTTCTCGGCGGCCCCGGTGACCAGCGCCTCGGCGAACGCGGCGTTGTACTCGCGGTAGTCGTCCCACCGGCCGCGGAAGTCGGCGTCGAAGTGCGGCTTGTTCGGCGTGTCGTAGAGCATGTGGTGGACGAACCACAGCGTGGAGTTGGCCACCGACGTGTAGGCGTTGGCGAAGGTCCGGGGCGGGATGTCGAGCATGCGCACCAGCGCGCCGCCGAGGTCGAAGCCGGCCTTGTCGAGCCGGCCGCCGGGGGCGGAGGACGCCGCCTTGCGGTCGGCGTCGGACAGCGCCGCGCACACCCAGAGGGTGTCGGTCTCCGCGGCGACGGCGCTCAGGCCGGACACCAGCCCGCCGCCGCCGCGCCGGAAGCCGAGGGAGCCGTCGTCGTCGACGGAGAAGGACACCGGGCCCCTGTTGGAAGCGACGAGGATCTGAGCCTTGTCCACCTGATCGTCCACCTCTCCACCGGATAGCAGGAACCCCTACTTAACTACATGGCCCACCGGCCGATCACAGGCGGGTCACCGGGTGCGGACGCACTGTGTCACGCCGCCCGCATGCAGGGTTACTGACCTCCTGCGCGGCGCGCAAACTCCGGCAGCCGCCGGGCGGAGTTGCCGGGCGCAACCGCCCGGGCGCCCGGGCGCGGGGCGGGAGCGCGGGGGAGCGAGGACGGGCGCGCCGGCCGGCTCCGCCCCCGGCCGGCGCGGCCGTGCCCGGCGGGGGAAGGACAGCACGTCGGCGGGGCGCGATATCGCTCACCCCGGATGGCCGACCGGACACCGCGTCGGTTACAGTGGCGCACGGATCCTCCGGGATCCGCCCACAACTTCATATTGCTCATCCAGAGGGGTGGAGGGACCGGCCCGGCGAAGCCCCGGCAACCATCCCGGTGAACGTTTCGCGTCTGGTGCGAGGCGGCCGGGACAGGTGCCAACTCCGGCCTGGGGTCAGATCGGCTCCAGGAAAGATGAGGGGAGACGCCCCGCATGGCGGTAACCGCCACGGAAACCAGCACGCCCACGTCCCGCTCCTTCGGCCCCGCCGTCGCGCTCTCCTGTCGCGAGTGCGGTGAGCGCTACGAACTGGGCCCGCGCTTCGCCTGCGAGTTCTGCTTCGGCCCCCTTGAGGTCGCCTACGAGTTCGGCGCCGTCGACCGCGCAGCCATCGAGAGCGGCCCCAAGAACATCTGGCGCTACGCCGCCCTCCTGCCGGTCCCGGAGAACGTCAGCGACCTGCCGAACATGAACCCCGGCCTGACCCCCCTGGTCCGTGCCGACCGGCTGGCCGCCGAGCTGGGGATGCGGTCGCTGCACGTCAAGGACGACTCCGGCAACCCCACCCACTCCTTCAAGGACCGGGTGGTCGCCATGGCCGTCGAGGCGGCCCGCGTCTTCGGGTTCCGCACGCTCTCCTGCTCCTCCACCGGCAACCTGGCCGGCGCGGTCGGCGCGGCCGCCGCGCGCGCCGGGTTCGAGTCGTGCGTGTTCATCCCCGCCGGCCTGGAGGAGGCCAAGGTCCGCATGGCCGCCGTCTACGGCGGCAAGGTGGTGGCGATCGACGGCAACTACGACGACGTCAACCGGTTCTGCTCGGAGCTCATCGGCGACCCCGCCGGCGAGGGCTGGGGCTTCGTCAACGTCAACCTGCGCCCCTACTACGGCGAGGGCTCCAAGACCCTCGCCTTCGAGATCGCCGAGCAGCTCGGCTGGCGGCTGCCCGAGCAGATCGTCATCCCGATCGCGTCGGGTTCGCAGCTGACCAAGATCGACAAGGGCTTCCGGGAGCTGGTGCAGCTCGGGCTGGTCGAGGACCGCCCGTACCGGATCTTCGGCGCGCAGGCCACCGGCTGCTCGCCGGTCGCCCGCGCCTGGGAGCAGGGGCACGACGTCATCCAGCCGGTCAAGCCCGACACCATCGTCAAGTCGCTGGCGATCGGCAACCCGGCGGACGGCCCCTACGTCCTGGACATCTGCCGGCGGACCGGCGGCGCCGTGGCGCACGTCGACGACGCCGAGGTGGTCGAGGCCGTGGCGCTGCTGGCGCGCACGGAGGGCGTCTTCGCCGAGACGGCCGGCGGGGTCACCACCGGGGTGCTGCGCAAACTGCTCGCCGACGGCGTGCTCGACCCCGCGGCCGAGACCGTGGTGCTCAACACCGGCGACGGCCTCAAGACCCTCAACGTCGCGAGCGCCGGGGTCACCGCCACGATCCGCCCGTCGCTGGCCGCGTTCCACGACGCCGGGCTCGCCTGAGCCGCCGTCCTCCCACGCCCCGTTCCTCCCACCACCGCAAGGAGTTCCACAGCCATGAGCGTCAGCGTGCGCGTCCCGACCATCCTGCGCGGCTACACCTCGGACGCGGCGGAGGTCTCCGCCGAGGGCGGCACCCTGAGCGAGGTGCTCGCCGACCTCGAGGCCAACCACCCCGGCATCCGGGCCCGGATCCTCGACGACAGCGGCCGGATCCGCCGCTTCGTCAACGTCTACGTCGGCGACGAGGACGTCCGGTTCGCGCAGGGCCTGGAGACCGCCACCCCCAGCGGCAGCCAGGTCTCGATCATTCCGGCGGTGGCCGGCGGCTGCTGACCGCCGCGCCACCGCAGCGCCTCGGCCCGCGCCCGTCACCGGACGGACGCGGGCCGATGGTTTTCCCGTGGCTGACCTGCGGGTAACCCAGTGGCGAAATCCGGCCATGGCGTTTGCACTCGCCTGTGGAGAGTGCTAAAAAAGGGACCGTTAGCACTCCTCGATGGTGAGTGCTAATCAGGTTCGAGGCGATGAGGCCACGGCCTTCCGGCAGACGGGTTGCGCGGAGAGCCATGGTCGTCCGTCGCGGGCGTCGGCTCGTACCTTCGCGTATCAGCCCGGTCTCGGGAGGACAGAAGTCTATGGCAGCCAAACTGATCGCGTTCGACGAGGAAGCCCGGCGCGGCCTCGAACGCGGCATGAACCAGCTCGCGGACGCTGTCAAGGTGACGCTCGGCCCGAAGGGCCGCAACGTCGTCCTTGAGAAGAAGTGGGGCGCGCCCACCATCACCAACGACGGTGTCTCGATCGCCAAGGAGATCGAGCTCGAGGACCCGTGGGAGAAGATCGGGGCCGAGCTCGTCAAGGAGGTCGCGAAGAAGACCGACGACGTCGCGGGTGACGGCACGACGACCGCCACCGTCCTGGCCCAGGCGCTGGTGCGCGAGGGGCTGCGCAACGTCGCCGCCGGCGCCAACCCGGTCGGGCTGAAGAAGGGCATCGAGGCCGCGGTCGCCCGCATCAGCGAGGAGCTCGCGAACCTCTCCAAGGACATCGAGACCAAGGAGCAGATCGCCTCCACGGCGTCCATCTCCGCCGGCGACACCCAGATCGGCGAGATCATCGCCGAGGCCATGGACAAGGTCGGCAAGGAAGGCGTCATCACCGTCGAGGAGGGGCAGACCTTCGGGCTCGAGCTGGAGCTCGCCGAGGGTATGCGCTTCGACAAGGGCTACATCTCGCCCTACTTCGCCACCGACCTGGAGCGCATGGAGACGGTCCTCGAGGACCCCTACATCCTGATCGCCAACCAGAAGATCTCCAACAACAACGAGTTCCTGCCCGTTGTCGAGAAGGTCCTGCAGGCCGGCCGTCCGCTCGTCGTGATCGCCGAGGACGTCGAGGGCGGCGCCCTGCAGACCCTCGTGGTCAACAAGATCCGCGGCACCTTCAAGTCCGTCGCCGTCAAGGCCCCGGGCTTCGGCGACCGCCGCAAGGCCCAGCTCGGCGACATCGCCGTGCTGACCGGCGGCCAGGTCATCACCGAGGAGGTCGGCCTCAAGCTGGAGAGCACCGAGCTGGACCTGCTCGGCCGCGCCCGCAAGGTGGTCGTCACCAAGGACGAGACCACCATCGTGGACGGCGCCGGTGACGCCACCGCGATCGCCGGCCGGGTCAACGAGATCCGTGCCGAGATCGAGCGCACCGACTCCGACTACGACCGCGAGAAGCTGCAGGAGCGCCTGGCCCGCCTGGCCGGCGGTGTGGCGGTCATCAAGGCCGGCGCCGCGACCGAGGTCGAGCTCAAGGAGCGCAAGCACCGCATCGAGGACGCGGTCCGCAACGCCAAGGCCGCCGTCGAGGAGGGCATCCTGCCCGGTGGTGGTGTGGCGCTGCTCCAGGCCAGCGTTCCGGCCTTCGAGAAGCTGGAGCTGGAGGGCGACGAGGCCATCGGTGCCGACATCGTCCGCCGCGCCGTCGAGGAGCCGCTGAAGCAGATCGCGATCAACGCCGGCCTCGAGGGCGGCGTCGTCGCGGAGAAGGTGAAGAACCTGGAGGCGGGCGTCGGCCTGAACGCCGCCACGGGCGAGTACACCGACCTGTTCAAGGACGGCGTCATCGACCCGACCAAGGTCACCCGCTCCGCGCTGCAGAACGCGGCCTCCATCGCCGGCCTCTTCCTGACGACCGAGGCCGTCATCGCCGAGAAGCCGGAGAAGGCCGCGCCGGCCGCTCCGGGTGGCGACATGGGCGGCATGGACTTCTAACCGGTCCGTCGCGGTACACCGCTCTGAGGGCGGCCCCTGCGGGGGCCGCCCTTTCCGCTTCCGGGCGCCCGGCCGGCCCGCGCCGGAGCGCCCCGGCCCGCCGCCGGGGTCAGCCGAGCAGGCCGCGCTCGCGCAGCGCCTCCAGGACCCGGCGGCCGGCGGGGGCGCACCGCGCGGCGTCGCGCTCGTCCACCCAGGCCAGCTCCCGGATCTCCCGGCTCGGCACCGGCTCGCCCTCATGCTCGGCGGTGTAGCAGAGCAGGCGGACGCGGGTGCCCGCGGGGTAGCCGTGCGCGTCCTCGTCGACCACCGCGAACGGCCGGGCCGTCTCCGCGCGCAGCCGGACCGACAGCTCCTCCCGCACCTCGCGGACCAGCGCCTCGACGTCGCTCTCGCCCGGCTCCCGCTTGCCGCCGGGCAGGTAGAGCGCGTCCTTGCCCGCCGAGCGCACATTGAGGAGCCGCCCGTCGCGGACGTGCACCCAGGCGACGGCGTCGATGACCCCCGGTGCCGCCGGGGGAGGGGCGGAGGGCTCGGGGGAGCGGTGTGCCGGCATGCGTCCACTGTAGGCCGCGCGCGGCCCGCTTCCGCGCCCGACCGGCGCCGCGGGCCGGTGCACCGCGCCGACGCGCGGACGGGCGGGAACCGCGGTCGGCGTGGCGGCCGCCGCGCCTCGCCCTGGACGCCGTCCCGCGCGCGGCGCGGGTGCCGCCGGCCGGCTACCCGTGCCCGTTGTGGGCGTCCGGGGCCGCGGCGCCGAGCGATGCCGCGTCCTCCGCCCCGAACCGCTCCTCCAGCAGCTCGGGGGCGGCGTCCACGTCGATCCGCTCCAGCGGGACCCCGCGCGCCGTCTCGATCGCGCCCAGCCGCCGCAGGGCCCGGTCGCTCGCGTAGCGCGGCAGCGCGCCGTGCGGCAGCTGGTAGCCGCCGTCCCCGGGTCCGTCCTCGGTGCGCTCCACGGTGGCGAGGACGTGCGGCAGCAGCTCGTGCAGCCGCTCCTCGACCACCGCCCAGTTGCCGTCGTCGGCGGCCACGTGCCGGCGGCAGGTGAACGTCCCCCACGCCATGTGCCGCCGCTCGTCGTCGCCGATACGCCGGATGATCTCCCGCATGCCCGGGAAGACGCCGCGTACCGTGCACAGGTGGTTCCACGCGTAGTACCCGGTGAGGGCCAGGGAGCCCTCGATCACATGGTGGTAGGTCACCGAGGCGCGCACCTGGTTGCGGAGGCTCGGGTCGTCGTCGAGCGCCCGCAACGCGGCGGGCAGCTCCTCGTAGAACAGCACGCGGTAACCCGGGTTGGACCGCACGTGCTCGTGCAGGTCGGTGGTGACACCGACGGCGTCCAGCCACATCCGGAACGCCTGGACGTGCCTGGCCTCCTCGAACGCGAACTGGGTGAGGTACATCTCGTCGCCGATGCGCCCCTCGGCGCCCATGGCGCGCAGGAACGGCTGGATGTCCTGGGTGACGGCCTCCTCCCCGGCCGCGAACTGGGCGCACAGCCGCGCCACCTGGTCCCGCGCCGCCTCCGGCAGGGCCCGCCAGTCCTCGGCGTCGCGGCTCATGTCGATGTCGGCGGGGTTCCAGAAGCGGGCGTTGCCCTTCGCGAACAGCCGGAGCGGAAGCGACTCCCAGTCGAGTCCGCCGGCCCGCAGCGAGTGGAAGCTCGCGCGTGCCGCGGCGGTCTCGGAACCGGACGGGGACGGAACAGCCATGGGGCGCACCTTCCGTGTGGTCTCGCCCCCATGATTGACGGGAAAGCCCCCCGCGTAAACGGCGCGGGGCCCGCCGAACCGCGCGGCGGCGTGCCGCCGCGGGCCGATCGGCGCGGGTCGCGCCCGGCCCGGCGCGCGTTATGCGCGCGGCGGCGCCGGAACCGGTACCGTCGTGAGGTGTCATCCACGCGAGGCAGGCCGGGGCGCCGGCGACCTCCGTCCGCGGTCCCCGCCGTGCCGCTGGCGCTCGGTGCGGTGTCGGCGGTCTCGTACTCGTGGTTCGTGTTCGGAGATTCGGGAGACAACGTGTTCTGTGGCGACCAGCTCGCCTCGGGCTACCCGGCGTGCGTCGACCAGATGGCGCTGTTCGCCATCGCGTCGCTGATCCCCGCCATGCTCGCGTTCATCCTCATGGTGGCCGCGTTCGTCACGCCCGGTCTGCGGGAGCGCCCGACACTGCGGGCGCAGACGCTCGGCTACTCGCTGGCGGCGTGGGCGATCGCCGGATTCACCTTCGTCCTCGGCGGACTGCCCTCGGTCTGAGGCGCCGCCCGGCGTCGGCGACCCTACAGCTCGTCACCGGCCAGGACGTCGCCGGCGTCGACGATCCGGTACCCGTACCCCTGCTCGGCGAGGAAGCGCTGCCGGTGTGCCGCGTACTCCTGGTCCAGCGTGTCGCGGGCCACGACGGCGTAGAACCGGGCCGAGCGGCCGTCGGACTTAGGGCGCAGCACCCGGCCTAGCCGCTGCGCCTCCTCCTGGCGGGAGCCGAACGAGCCCGAGACCTGCACCGCGACACCCGCCTCGGGCAGGTCGATCGAGAAGTTCGCGACCTTCGAGACCACCAGGGTGCGCAGCTCCCCGGAGCGGAACGCGTCGAACAGCCGCTCCCGCTCCTTCACGCGGGTCTCGCCCTTGAGTACCGGCGCGTCCAACGCGGCGCCGAGCTCGTCCAACTGGTCGATGTAGGAGCCGATCACCAGGATCTGCTCGCCGTCGTGCCGCCGGACCAGTTCGCGCACCACGGCCGTCTTGGCGGGGGTCGAGGAGCAGAAGCGGTACCGGTCCTCCGGCTCGGCGGTGGCGTAGGCCAGGCGCTCGGCGTCGGTGAGGGTCACCCGGACCTCCACGCAGTCGGCCGGCGCGATCCAGCCCTGGTTCTCCATCTCCTTCCAGGGCGCGTCGTAGCGCTTCGGGCCGATGAGCGAGAACACGTCGCCCTCGCGGCCGTCCTCACGCACCAGGGTCGCGGTGAGCCCGAGGCGCCGCCGGGCCTGGAGATCGGCCGTCATGCGGAAGATCGGCGCCGGCAGCAGGTGCACCTCGTCGTAGATGATGAGGCCCCAGTCGCGGGCGTCGAACAGCTCCAGGTGCGCGTAGGCGCCCTTCCGGCGGGCGGCCATGACCTGGTAGGTGGCGATGGTCACCGGCCGGATCTCCTTGCGCGTGCCGGAGTACTCGCCGATCTCGTCCTCGGTGAGCGAGGTGCGGCGCAGCAGCTCCGACCGCCACTGGTGGACGGAGACGGTGTTGGTGACCAGGATCAGCGTGGTCGCCCGGGTCCGCGCCATGGCCGCCGCGCCGACGATCGTCTTGCCCGCGCCGCAGGGGAGCACCACCACACCCGAGCCGCCGGCGTGGAAGCCGTCCGCGGCCTCCCGCTGGTAGTCGCGCAGCTTCCAGTCGGACTCGACGAGGTCGATCGGATGCGCCTCGCCGTCCACGTACCCGGCCAGGTCCTCGGCCGGCCAGCCCAGCTTCAGCAGGGCCTGCTTGAGGTTCCCGCGTTCGCTCGGGTGCACCGCCACGGTGTCGGGCTCGACCCGCTCGCCGAGCATCGGCCGGACCTTCCGCGAGCGGACCACCTCCTCCAGGACCGCCTGGTCGAGCGCCTGGAGCACCAGCCCGTGCGCGGGGTGCGAGAGCAGCCGCAGCCGGCCGAACCGGCCCATGGTCTCGGCGACGTCCACCAGCAGCGCGTGCGGGACGGGGTAGCGCGAGTAGGCCAGCAGCGCGTCCACGACCTGCTCGGCGTCGTGCCCGGCGGCCCGGGCGTTCCAGAGCGCCAGCGGGGTGACCCGGTAGGTGTGCACGTGCTCCGGCGCGCGCTCCAGCTCGGCGAACGGCGCGATGGCGCGCCGGCAGTCGTCGGCCAGCTCGTGGTCGACCTCCAGCAGCAGCGTCTTGTCGGACTGCACGATCAGGCAGGACATCCGGGCCTCCTCCGAGTTTCCCGCGCGCCTGCGGTGGACGGCGGCCCGCGCGCGGGGCCGACCGCGGCGCGCACGCCCGGAGGAGCTGCTCCGGGACCACCGGGAACGGGTCACAGGCGCGCCGGGCCCGGTATCTAGAACTACCCCAGCGGGACGCGGGAGGCCAATTCGCGGCCGTGCCGTCCTCAGCTCGCCGCGCCGCGCCGCTCCCGGAGACGGCCTGCCCACAGCACACCGGCGCCGGCCAGCAGGGTCGCGAGGCCCAGCCCCGCCGCGGCCAGCAGCGTCGCCGCGTCCGGCTGGAGGAGCGCCTGGCCGCGCAGCGCCTGCCAGGTGACGAGCCCGACCAGACCCAGGTGGGCCAGCGCCGCCACCACGACCAGGCCGGTGCGGGTGCCCTCGGCGCGCAGCGGGCGCCACCGCGGCGCGAGCGCGGCCAGTGCCACGGCCACGAGGGGCAGCGACTGCATCGCGTGCAGCCCGGCGAAGTGCCCGATCCGCAGGTCGCCGCCGGAGGCGTTCCAGCCGGTCAGCGGCATGTGGTCGCCAGTCGGCCCCACGTCGTGCGAGCCGACCAGCGCCGGCTCGGCGCCGCGCTCCATGGCCGCGAGCTGGTCCGGGGTGGGATCGGTCATCAGGGCGGTGACGGCCATGCCGACGACCGCCAGCGCGATGCCGCAGCGCAGCGCCCACGCCATGGGCCGGTCCACCAGCCGCTGGAGGAGCAGGAACACGCCGACGAGCAGCGTGAGCAGCACCAGCGCGATGGCGGCGCCGGCCATGAAGTCCAGCACGCGGGCGTCCAGGGGCGTGCCGACGTTGAAGTGGCTGGCCCGGCCGCGTGCCGCCTGGAACACGATCGCGACCGTCTCCACGACGAGGGCGGCGGTCAGCCCGGTGCCGAGCCACCACACCGTGCGCCGCCATCTGGGCAGCATGCGGTACATCCAGGCCAGCGTCAGCGCGTACACGCCGAACGACAGGGTGAACTTCAGCGGCTTCAGCCAGGTGGGCTCGCCCAGCACCGTGCGGTCGTCGAGCAGCAGCCCCGCGCAGCACACCAGCGCCAGCACGCCGGCGAGGGCGGCGTAGGCCAGCAGGGGCAGGTGCCGGCCGCGCGGCGCGGCGGGACGGCTCTCGACGCGCGGGTCGCGCGACCGGGACAGCAGGGAAGTCACGGGCATCTCTCCGTTCACGGGGGGCACGGAGAGTCTTGCGGGGGTAGGGCCGCAGGTCAGGGGCGCCAAGGAGCGGACCCGCGCACGGGTGCCGCCCCGTCGCGTGCTGGTGCGTGCACCACCTCCGGTGCGAGCGGACCCGGCCGCGATGCCGCGGGCCACCCGCCCGCGGCCCGGACGGAGCGGTGCCGCGTCCGGAAGGCGGAGGCGGCACAGCGGACACGGGCGCGCCGCGCTGGTGCGGAGCTTGCCGGCGTCCCCGGCGCCGGAGGGCACCGAACGCGGATGCGCTGGTCAACGGTCCACGGGGGCGGCGTCCGCACGAACCTGCTCCCGGGCCGCCCGCCGTTCCCGAATGAGTGATCCGCCGTCCGCGGAAGTGCGCTCAACGGCCGCGGGCGGCCGGGCGGCACGGACGAGCCGCTCGCGGCCGCCCGAGGCCGGACCACCCACGTGCGGGGACGCCGCGGCGCCCGGTCAGCAGGCGGAACGCGTCCGCGGCGCCGCGCAGCCGGAGCGGCGCGGACCGGGCCCCGTCAGCGCGCGGCGGAGCGCGGAGCGGGGGCGGTCACGAGTCCGTGGTGATGCCCCACACGATGAACCCGCCGATCGCCAGCACGAGCAGCCCGATGTGGATGATGTTGGAGATCCACGCCCAGCGGGCCAGCTGCTCGGTGCGCTCCGGCTCGCGGTCGCCCATCGCCATCGCGGCGAAGACGATGCCCAGGATGTTCGTGGTGCAGCAGGCGATCGTCGTCAGGATCGCCACGATCAGGGCCGCGACGGCGCTGCCCCGGGCCGGCGGCGGCCCGTACTGGGGCGGGCCGGGCGGCGGCCCGTAGGCGGGCGGGCCGGGCTGCTGCCACTCGTAGCCGTAGCCAGGGTGGCCGCCCGGCTGCCCGGATCGGGAATCCCAGTAGTCGGGCGGGCCGGGCCAGTGGTTGCTCATGGGTCTCCTGTCCGGGGCGGTCGCCGCCTCCGGAGGGCACGCGCGGGTGCGGGAGGCGGGTCTGTCCACGTGGTGGGGGATGCCGGATGGCGGTGCGGTGTCGGGGTGCGCGTCGCGGAGCGGGCCGCGGGGTCAGTAGTTCGTCACGGGGGCGATGGAGTCGACCCACGAACCGGCCTGCGTGAGCAGCACGCCGAACAGGATCGCCATGACGGCGAACATCACCCCCGCGGCGCCCAGGCAGTACCAGGAGTAGCGGGTGAAGGTCTCCGCCTGCTCGTAGTCGCCGCGGTCGCGCCGGTGCGCGGCGCGGACCGCGAACGAGATCCCGATGACGCCGAAGAGCCAGTTCGCGCAGCACAGGAAGGTAAGGGCGTGCAGGATGAGGGCCATCGTGGAGCTGCTGGCGCCCCCGGACCCGCGCGCCGGGCCGGCGTCCCGCCCGCGCTCCGGGTCCTCTCCGCGGCCGGGCGCGGACGAACGGCGTCCCCGCCCCCGGCCGGGCTGGTCATCCCGGGGGGCGGACGCTCCAGGCGGTAGCGACGGGTTGCTCATGGGCGTTCGCTGCCCCTCTCCGCGAGATCCGTTGACCGACTGGAACCATCTCACCAGATGCGCGGAACTGCCTAGGCGTTCCGGCCCGGGAGGCCGGTGCCGCGGTGCGGCCGGTGTCCGGCCGCCGGTCAGGTGCGGGCTGGTGGGGCTGCGCCCGTCCGACCAGCGGGGAAGCGCCGCCTGGCGCCGCGGTCGTGGGGTACGGGCGGATGGCGGGCTGGCACCCGCAGCGGGGTGCGGTGCCGGGCCGTGCTGGTGCGGGCGTGCGTTGCCGGTGCGGCTCCCCGCCGCCGGTCGCGTCGCGCCGTGCCGGGCGGACCAGGCGGGTGCTCGCCACGGGAGGCCGCCAGAAGGGCGGGCGGTTTCGCCCCGCGGGTTCTCGGTGCCGACCGGGTGCGCATGACCGTCCGGTGCGGTGTGCGGGCGGGGAGGCGGAGGACGGGGCCCTCCATCGGCCACGACCCGTCCCAACCGGGCGGGCGCGGCTCGGGACAGCCGAGCCGGGTGCCAGGCGCGGCCACCGGCGTTCGCGATCGCGTCCCGGACATGCCCGCGCCGCGGCCACGCGGACCTCGCCGGCCGGACATGCGTCGCGTTCCGGGAGCGCGGCAAGGGCGGGCGGTCCCCGGCGTGCCGGGGCGGCGCCCGCCTCGGCCGTGCCGGGCCGGCGCGCGGAACGGTTCCGCGCGGATGTCAGGAGGCCGGCTCCGCGGTGCCGATCTCGGCCACGCCCGTGATGCGGTGGACGGCGAACCGCCGCACCGCCGCCTGGGTGGCGTCGTAGGCGGTCAGGTAGCCGCCGTCCACCCGGGCCGGCTCCACGATGCGGCTGCTCGCGCGGCCCTCGGCGTCGAGGTAGCCGATCCACACCCGTCGGCCCTCCGACACGGCCGCGCCGAGCGCCGCCAGGGTCGCCGCCGTGGGGGAGCGCGGCGGGTCCGCGCTCGGAGCGGTGACCGGGCGGCGGGCCGACGTGGCCGCCTCGTCGCCGGCGCGGACCGCTCGGACCGCCGCCGCGCGCAGTTCGGGGCCCGGCGCCGCGGGCTCGGCGAGTTCGCCGCCCACCGGTTGCCGTGCGGAGCGGCGGGACTCCGGCCGGTTCAGCTGGAGGGAGCCGTCGACCGCCTCGGCGACCGGGTGGTAGCCGAGGTCGGTCAGCCGCTCCAGCAGGACCGGCCGGGTGGCGCGGCTGGCCACCACGGTGGGGGCGAGCCGCACCAGCATGAGGTCGGCGGCCCGCCGGTCGTTGACCAGTTCGTCGAGCACGGCGGGTTCGTCGCAGCGCAGGTAGCTGGAGGCGGTGCCGACCCGCAGCCGTCCGTGCCGGCGCGCGACGTCGGCGACGAGGTAGCGCAGCGGCTGCGGGAGCGGCGTGCTGGAGCACCGGTCCAGCAGGTCGAGGAGTTCGGCGCCGCCGCGGCCGGCGTCGAGCGCCCGGCGGATGGAGGAATCGGTGAACCGGTACACGGTGGCGCCGCCGGTGGACTCGACGTCGGCGGCCAGCGCCAGCTCCCGCGCCAGCTCCGGAACGAGGGGCCCGGGCGCCACCGCGGTGAGGTCGCCCTGGATCAGCACGCGGTCCACGGGCTGGGGCAGCTCCGGGGCGAGGGCCGCGACGGCCGCCGAGCCGGACGGCTCCGCCGCGTGGCCGGCCGGCCCGCCGTTCCCGGACGGGCCGCGGGTGCGCCCGTCGACCTCCGCGACCAGCGCGCGGGCGTGCGGGGCGAGCGCGCCGAGACCGGTCAGCCCGAGGAGCGCGGCCTCCGCCAGCGCCGCCTGGACGAGGTCGGTGAAGGCCGGGCCCTGCCGGCGGGGCCGGGCCCAGGCGAGCCGCTCGGCGACGGATTCGGTGGTCGGTGCCGTTCCCTCGGGCGCGGCGGCGAGCGTACGCAGGACGTCCAGCCGCACCTCGGGGGCGGAGCGCCGGTCCAGGCCCTCGCCCAGGACGTTGCGCGGCCGTCCCCGCGCGTCCTTGGTCCCGCCGAGCCGGGCCACCCGGGTGGAGGCCAGCCATGCCTCGGCGAGCCGGAGCCAGCGCCACGCCGGCTCCGCGGCGAGCCACAGGTCGAACGCCGGCGTGGGCAGCCACTCCCCGTCGACCTCGGCGCTCGCGGCGATCAGCCCGGCGGCGTGCGCGGCCTCCACGAGGACGGCGGTGCCCGCCTCGTCGCCGTCCAGGACCCGCGCCGAGCGCCGCAGGTCGCGGACGCCCAGACCGCCGTTGCGCAGCACGCCCGGCGGGTCGTCGGCCCACAGCTCCAGCAGTTCGGCGACCGCCCGGATCACCGTGAACGCCTGCCCGGCCGCGGCCTGGGTCACCCGCTCGGGCGGGTGCCGCGGCCCGGTCGGCGAGGGCGGCTTCGCGTCGATCCGCCGGAACAGCCGCCCGCCGCGCAGGTGCAGGCCGACCTCGCGGGGCAGCGTCACCGTGTGGTCGTCGGTGGCGACCAGCAGCCCGCGGGCGAGCAGCCGGTCGATCGGGGACGCCGCCGAGGCGGCGTCCACGTCGCGGCCCGCCTGGGAGACGGTGCCGCGGGGCGGCCCCCACACCAGCCGGTCGAGCACCTGGCGGGCGTCATCGCCGGCCTCCGCGAGCAGGCGGCCGAGGCGGTCCGGACGGGAGAGCTCCGCCGCGACGCGGTCCGCCGGGGCACCGCCGTCGTAACCGGTGGGCAGGCCGAGGCCGGCGGCCAGCCGGTTCAGCCACTCGGCCGGCCGACCCGCGACCAGCGCGCGCAGCGGCGGACCGAGGCCGGCCGGCTGGGGGAGGATGTCGCGCAGCACGGCCACCGGGCGCAGCCGCTCGCCGTCCTCCCACACCACCCCGAGGACGCGCAGCCGGTGCAGCGCGGCGTCGAGCAGGGGGGCGGGGGCGGGCAGCGCCGCCGCGAGCCGGGCCCGACCGACGCCGGGCACCCCGGAGCCGAGGCGGTCGTCGCCGAGGGCGAGCAGGCCCTCCAGCACTTGGAGGGCGAAGCGGTCGAGCTGGTCGAGCACGCGCAGCACCGCCGGGCGCGACGTCGCCCGGGCGGCGAGCGCCGCGATGTCCGCCGGGACCGGGGTCATCAGGTCCGGGCGCGCGGCGAACAGTGCCGCCAGGTCGTCGTCGGAGCGGCCGCGCAGCCATGAGGTGTAGGTGGGAGGACGCCCTGCGGCGTGGACGGCCGCCGGCTCCGCGTCGTCGATCATCGCTCCTCACGCTATGCCATCGCGGCGCGGCGGAGGAGGCCCGGCCCGCAAGTCGCGCGGCCGTGCGCGGGGCGGCGGCTCAGTCCTCGAACCGGAGGTCGACCGAGCGGGCGCGCAGCAGCGGCGGGATCCACTGCGTGGCGTCCCGCCCGGCGCCGAGGACCATCCCGGTGCAGTCGCGGCCGGTGTAGAAGCGGTAGGTCGCGACGGGGGTGGAGTCGGCGTAGGACACCGCCCGCTCCGAGAAGTTGTGGCAGCCGCCGCCCTCGATGACGTGGTAGTTCAGGCCGGGGGCGGAGTACATCTCCAGCCGCCCGGTGGCGGCGCCCGCCGGCGGGGCGGTGGACAGCAGGACCGCCAGGGCGGCGGCGCAGGCGAGGGGTGCGGCGGTACGTGCGCGCATGGATGCTCCGGAGTTCGACTCGTGCTGACGGACGTCCCGCGGCGGCCGGCGAAGGCGCGGGACGCGCCGTGCGCCGCCGGGTACGGGACCATCCTTTCACTGCGATGAGTGTGCGTGTGACTACACCACGTAATGGAGCGGGGGTGGTGGTGCGGCGGTCACGCGGGCCGGGAGCGGGCGGTGGCCGACGCGGTCCGCCCGCCGCGGGTCATCAACCGGCAAACCCTCAGAAATATCGTGCTTGACCTGCGGTTTCGCGGGAGTGTCGCCTCCTTCCCATGGGTAATGATGTGCATGCGTTCCGTTCCGCTCTTAACTCACATATGGAACGCGATGGCCGCTGGGTACGGCGCATCCCGCGCTCGGCGCCCGCCGGACCGGCGACGGTCCGGGGCCATCGAAGAAGGACGGCATCCCCAGACCGCCGGGTCCCGTCCCACAACTCCGCAACCAGCGGTGATGGGGGTGCCGCCGAGAGAGGCCCGGAGATCCGCGTCCGGGCCTCTCGCCTGGGCGGGGCCGGCGATCGCGCGGGCCGGGCTGCCGCCGCCTCCCCGAGCCGTCCGCGTGACCGGATATGGCCGCCCCTCCCGCACCGTTCCGGCGATCGCGCCGCACGATCCATCGCTTCCCGCGGCCGCCGCGCACTAGCCTGAAATCACCCTTCTGAGAAGATGGGGCAGGGAGTGTCCCACTGACGCTTCCGGTGCACCGGGCCGCCTGGCGGACGCGGGCCCGGGGCCGTCCGGACGACACGACCCGGGGGCGCCCCGGCGGACGGAGAGTGCTGCGAGCCGTGCCGGCGGGCCCGCACACCACTGTCCGACAGCGAGAGCGATGAGGTCACACGTGCCCACCGGCAAGGTCAAGTGGTACGACAGCGACAAGGGCTTCGGTTTTCTCACCCGCGACGACGGCGGCGAGATCTTCGTGCACTCCTCCGCGCTACCCGCGGGGACGCCCGGCCTGCGCCCGGGGCAGCGCGTCGAGTTCGGCGTGGCCGAGGGCCGCAAGGGTGCGCAGGCGCTGCAGGTCAGGCTCCTGGAGGCGCCGCGGTCCGTGGCGAAGGCGCTGCGCAAGAAGCCCGAGGAGATGGTGATCATCGTCGAGGACCTCATCAAGCTGCTCGACGGCATCTCGACCACATATCGTAGGAACAAGCATCCCGATCGGCGGGAGGCGGCCAAGATCGCGCAGGTTCTGCGCGCCGTCGCCGACGATCTCGAAGCCTAGGGGGATTTCGGTCGGTCGGCGCGTGCCGAGGGCGGGGGACGCACCACGTGGCGCGCGGCCGGCCGGGCCGCCGCGGGTCGGGCTGCTCCGCGGGACCACGTAACGGTCGGCTATCGATCGCCGTCATGGTCAAGTCAGTGCCCGTTATCAGCGAAAATGGAAACGTGAGCCGTACCCGTCGTTCTCCCACACCAGACAAGGCATGTATGGAGGCGGTCGACCTGGCCCGTGCCTCGGCCGCCGAAATCGGGCGTCCGGAGTGGGTAGGCGAACACCTCTCCGCGCAGGTCGAGGGTGACCGCCTCGTCACGCACCTGTTCGCGTGCCTCGATCCCGCCTACCCGGGCTGGCAGTACGCCGTCACCGTGGTGCGCGCCTCGCGCGCCAAGTACGTCACGGTGAACGAGGCCGTCATGCTGCCCGGGCCCGACGCGCTGCTCGCCCCGGAGTGGCTGCCCTGGAAGGAGCGGCTGCGCCCCGGCGACCTCGGCGTGGGCGACATCCTGCCCAGCGCCGAGGACGACGAGCGGCTGATGCCCGGCTACGCGCAGGTCGCGGACGGCGAGGTCGCCGACGAGGGGACCGACCGGCAGATGGTCTGGGAGCTCGGCCTCGGCCGGGCCCGGGTCCTGTCCGAGGTCGGCCGCGAGGCCGCCGCCGAGCGCTGGTACCACGGCCCGGCCGGCCCCGCCAGTCCCATCGCCGCCGCCGCGCCGGCGAAGTGCGCCACCTGCGGCTTCATGACGCCCCTGGCGGGTGAGTTCCGCCAGCTCTTCGGGGTGTGCGCCAACGAGTACGCGCCGGACGACGGCAAGGTGGTCTCGATGGACCACGGCTGCGGCGCGCACTCGGAGGTGGCGCCTCCCGCGCCGCACTCCGAGCCGCTCACCCCGGTCGTCGACGAGATGGGCTACGACCACATCGTCTTCGACGACACCACCGAACTGGAGCTCGTCACCTCCGACACCTAGCCCGCCCGGGCGGGCCGGCACCGGTGGGGCCGGACGGTCCGCCCGTCCGGCCCGCCGGCCGCCCAGGTATCAGCGCGGGCCGAGCTCCGGGGCCTGCCCCGACGCGGACTCCAGATCGGTCTCCGCGAGCAGCTCGGCCACCGCGCGCGGGTCCCGCAGCACCGCCGCGACCACGTGGCGGCGCGACCACCGGTCGGCCGACCACGCCAGCGCGCGGGCCAGGCCGTCGGTGGTACCGGCGTGCACGGCGGTGCCGTTGCACCACCACTCCACCTCCGTGCCGTCCACGGTCAGCGGATCGTGGTGCACGTACGTCAGCGCCGCGGTGTCGAGGAAGACCCGCACCTCGTCCGGCACAGGGCGCACCTCGCCCGCCGACGTCACCCGGCCGGGCAGCACCTCGCTGGCGAGCGCGATGTCGAGGACGTCCGCCAGCGCCGCCGCGCGCTCCGCCGGCACCAGCAGGACCGGGCGGTCGGCGAGCAGCGGCAGCAGCGCCGGGGAGTCGACCACCACGGTGTCCTCGGCGTCGGCCACGACGATCGCGCCGCCGTGCACCGCGCGCACGGTCTCGGGCGGGGCGACGCGCTCGGCGTCCACCTCGGCCACCGCGCTCCAGATCCGCCGCAGCGCCTCCCGCGACACGTGCCGCTCCGGCTCGCCGAGGCGCTCCAGCAGCTCGTCGGGGCCGTCCGGCTCGGCCAGCAGGTCGGTGAGCGAGGCCCGGACGCCGAGCGCGCGCGCCAGGACGGGGTCCAGGTCCGCCGGTGCCTCGTCGTAGAGCCCGGCGAGGGCCTCCTCGGCGTCGGCGGCCCGCAGCTCCACCGGCGGACGCCCGTCCAGGAGCGCACCCGTCCGCAGCCACCACGCCGTGTAGGACGGGACGTCGACCGACCGGCCGTACGGTCCGAGGACGCGTACCGGGTCGACGACCGCGGCGCGGATCCGGGGAGCGGCCAGCAGCGCGAGCGCCTCGCGCCACCGGTCCGCACGCACGAACTCCAGGTCCCGGACCCCCACCAGCTCCGGCACCACCGGGGGCAGGTCGGGGTCGCCGAGACGCTCGGCGACCTCGGCGGCCCACTCGTCGATGCCGTCCGGCTCCAGCTCGTCCAGGCTCTCGGTGAGCGCGTCGCCCAGGGTGACATCCCGGAGGGTGAACAGGCTGAACGACCGCTGCACGCCCACGGCCTCCAGCGTCTCGGCGCCGTAGCGCCCCACCAGGTCCTCGGCCACCACCCCGAACGGGGCGTCCTCGGCGAAGATCCCCCGCAGCGGGCTGTCCGGGAGCAGCAGTTCGCCCGAGAGCGAGTAGCCGCCCTCGTCGTCCCGGAGGGCGAGCTCGGCCAGCCAGGGCGCGTCGTCCACGGTGGTGCCGGACGCCGACACCAGCTCCAGGACCGCGGCCGCGATGTGGTCGGGGTCGTCGGCCTCCAGGGAGTTCTCCACGGCGGCGCGGGTCATCGGATCGGTGAGGACGGCGCGTTCGTCGGCCTCGACCGCGCCCAGGCGCAGCAGCAGTGGATCGACCGCCTCGGGATGCGCGATCCGCAGGCCGAGCGGCGCCAGCGCGTGCGGGTCCAGGGTCTCGGGCCGGAAGCCCTCGCCGGCGGGCACCAGCAGGCCGCGCGGGCCGCGCACCAGCCGGCCGTCGGCGAGCGGGACCGGGAGGGCGCCGAGCTCGCCGAGGTCGGCGCCGCGCTGCCCGGCCGCGCGCAGCGCGGCGTACAGGCGGGCCCACCACGCGGGCTCCCGATCCAGGTCGGCGAGCAGGTCGGCCAGTTCGGCGAGCGTGAGCCGGCGCAGCCGCAGGTGGGCCAGGCCGCTGTGCCGGAAGTTCCAGTCGCCGGGCAGCAGGTTGGGGATCACGTCGGCCAGGGCCTCGACCGTCTCCGGGCCGGCGTCGAGCACCACGGCGTCGCGCGGGCGCACCGGCTCGCCGTGCGCGGTCACCAGGAAGGGCGTCTCGTGCAGGGCGTCGGTCGCGAGCGCGCGGAACCGCGCGTCGAACTCGCCGGCCGCGCCCAGCAGGGGGACCGGAAGCAGGTCCCAGGTGGTCCGCGGCGGCAGGCCGCGGAGCAGGTCGGCGTAGGCGGCCGCCGCGGCCCCGATGACGACGTCGGCCGCCGGGCCGAACGCGACGTGCCGACGGTCCGGCGTCAGCGGCAGGGTGGCGACGAGCAGCGCGGGCAGCCGGAGCTCGGCGTCGGAGGGGGTGGGCGCGTGCAGGACGCGCGGCACGTCGGCCGGCAGGCCGGCGACGTTGCCGGTGTCGTCGACCGCGACGGCCCAGGTGACCGACCAGTCCGGTCGGCCGCGCTCCTCGGTCGGGCGGTCGGCGAGCTCGGCGGCGGTGAAGCGGCCGGTCCGCGTGACGGTCCGCCAGTGGGTGGCCCGCTCGCCCGACTCGTCGCACACCCAAGTCACCAGGCCGCCGCCGGGGAGGCGGTCGGAGCGCAGCACCCGCACGGCGCCGTCGACGTCGATCTCCACCTCGGCGAGGTCGGGCAGCGCCAGCAGCAGCGCCTGGCCGGTCTCCCGCAGCAGGCCGGCCAGACGCAGGCGGGAGTCCTCGTCGCGCAGCACCAGGACGACCGCGGTGTCGTACCCCTCCGGGGTGCGGGCGCTCGACTCGAACGGCAGCCGCAGCAGCGGGACGTGACCCGCGCGCCGCTCCAGTTCGGAGGCGAACTCCGGGCGCGCGCGGCCGGTCTCCAGCAGTTCCTCGCGCAGGACCTCACCGGCGCGTTCGCGGCTCCACCGCACCGCGCCGTCCCGCGAGGCGACCGTCACGTCGTCGCTGACGGCGACCACCGCGGAGAAGCCGACACCGAAGCGGCCGGTGGCGCCCTCGTCGGCCGGTCCGCGCTTCGCGGAGGCCCGCAGGGCGGCGAGCGACTCCACGCCCTCGCGGGTGAGCGGGGCGCCCGTGTTGGCGGCGGTGAAGCGGTCGCCCGCCAGCGCCAGCCGCAGCCGGCCGCGGCCGCCCGCCCGGCGGGCCGCGTCGGCGGCGTTCTGCGCGAGCTCGACGACCACCCGGTCGCGGTAGCCGCCGAGCGCGTAGTCCTCCTCGGTGTTGGCATCCTCCCTGAAGCGGACGGGGGCGTCGGCCCACGCGTCCAGCACTCGTCGTCGCAGCTCGGCCGTGCCGAACGGGTCGACCATCGCCTGGACCATACGGACTCCTCCCGAGGTGGTGCGGCACTACGGTACGCGACGGGGCCGCGGTTCTCGGCCCGGTTTTCCAGACCGGCCACGGCGGGGCCCCGGCGGACGGGGAGCGTCGGCCGCTCCCGTCCCCGGTGGGCGCGGCCCCGCGGCGTATCCGCAGGCGCCGCCCGGGGCGGCCCGGTGACGCGCGGCCGCGGTCATGGGACCGACGGCTGGCCGCCGCGCCGACGCGGTCCGCATCAGGCGGCAGATCCTCCTCCCGGTCCTGGCGCAGCAGGCGGCCGGCCCGGTCCCGTCGCCGGAGCGATCGCGCGGCGGGGCGCGGGGACGGCGTCGGAGTGTGCGCGGCCAAGGCGCGCGCCCTGGTCCAGCTGCCGAAGTACCGGGTAGTCGGCGTTCCGCTCCGGCGCCTCGGCGCGTGCCGCGCCGGCGGCCGCCTTCGTCGCGTCGCAGGGGAAGCCGACGGGGGCCGAGGCGATGGGGGCTGCTGGACCGGCGACGGGCATGCCGGAGGGCGCCCACGGTCGGTGTGCGACGACGGACCTGGACGCGCCCTTCTCACCGCACGCTAGGTCCGACTGGACGACCACGTCCGCGCGTCGGCCCAGCGGCGCCGGAAACCCCGGCCCCGCCCGGCTGCGCCCCGACGCCGGGCTGGCGCGTCGCGACCGCCCGGGTCCTGCCGACATGCGATTCCCAGGGCCGGCGGCCGCGCCCGGCCCCGCGCAGGATCGGGCACCTCTTCCCGTTCCCGCGCCTGCCCGGCCAGCCCGCGTACGACCGGCACCCGCGCGCCGCGGCACCCGTCCCACACGCGGCCGCGATGCGGCTGGCCGGGGCCGTCGCGACGTGGCACGGGACGCTGCGGCGGACGGACGCCGCCTCTCTGCGCCGCGCGGCCTTCCGCGTGACGGTGAACCGCTCGGATCAGACGGGACCGCCGGGTACGGCGTGGCCATGTCCCGCCATGCCTTCTTCTGGGGCGCCGAGCTCTCACCGCCGAGGGCGCCGTAACGGCGTTCTCCCCGGCTCGCCCCGGGAACTGGGCGGACGCGAGCAGGCCCCGCACCTGCTCCGGGTGCGGCGACGCGCGCCGGGGCCGTTACCGATCGGTGCGGCAGGGTGTGGGCCGAGCCCGGGGCGGAGAAGGCCGCGGACGACCTCGGGGGTGTGCTCGTCCGCCCGGCCCGCCGCGACGAGGACGACACCGCGGCCTTCCCGGGCTGGTCGCGCCGGCGGATCGAGGCGGCCAGCTGGACGCTGAAGAACCAGCTGGGATTCAGCGGGCCACGCGGAAGAAGCCTTCGGCGATCAGCCCGCGCAGCACGTTCGGGGTGCGTCCGCGCAGGTCGGCCGGGTCCTGGCCGGTGAGCTCGGCGATGGCGTCCAGCAGCGGGCCGACCGGCATGGTGCCGTCGCAGACGCCGGCCAGGGCCGCCTCCACGGTGCCGACCTGCGCGGCCCGGCGCAGGCCGTCGCGCTGGCGGAGCAGGATGCGCTCCGGGTCCGGCGCTCCGGGCGGGCCGATGCGCTCCTCGACGACGCCCGGGGCCAGGGCCACGTGCGCGGACAGCAGGGCGGCGTCGGTCAGCCGGTGCGCCGTCATGGCGCCGTCCACGACGTCGGGCAGGTAGCGGCCCACCGGCTGCTCGATCTCGTGGCGAAGCTCCTCCACCCGCACCGCGGCGTCCTGCGCGGCGTCGTTGCGCAGGCAGATCCACCCGAACCCGATACCCCGGATCCCCTCGCGCTCGAAGTAGTCCAGCCAGGCGTCGTAGCGGCGGGTGTACTCCGGGGTGCCCTGCTCGCAGGAGTCGCGCAGCCACAGCTCGACGTACTCGGCCGGGTCCTGGACGTCGCGCTGCACCACCCAGCCCGAGCAGCCGGTGCCGGTCACCCAGGAGCCGACCCGGTCGCGCCAGTCCTCGCCGCCCACGTGCAGCCAGTTGGCGAGCAGCTGGCACCAGCCGCCGTCGGTGAGGTGGGCCGGGGCCTGCCGGACGATCTCCGCGCAGACCGAGTCGCCGGCCAGGCCGGACTCGCGGTAGGTGTAGCGCGCGGCCTCCGGCGTGATGACGAAGGGCGGATTGGACACGACGAGGTCGAAGCGCTGCCCGGCGACGGGCTCGTACAGCGACCCCTCGCGGGTGTGCACGTTGTCCAGTCCGGACAGTGCGAAACTCAGCTCGGCGAGGCGCAGCGCGCGCGGGTTGAGGTCGGTGGCGCAGACCTCGCCGGCCCGTTCCGCCAGGTGCAGGGCCTGGACCCCGCTTCCGGTGCCCAGGTCCAGGGCGCGTTCCACCGGGCCGTCCACGATCAGCCGCGACAGGGTCCCGGAGGCGCCGCCGGCGCCCACGACGTGGTCGGGTCGGGGACTGCCGTGCCCGGGCCGGACGGTGGGATCGGAGACGACGTATCCGGGGCGGCCGCCGGACAGCTCCCAGGGCCCGATGTGGACGAGCGCGCGCACCGTGTCGCCGTCGACGGCCAGCAGCCCCGCTGCCGCGAGGTCGGCCACCGGCAGGATGGCGCGGGTGGCGGCCAGCGCGACCGGCTCCTGCAGCCACCACAGCCGCAGCAGCAGCCCCAGCCGCTCCTCGCCGCCGGTGGCGCGCAGCGCCGGCACCAGCTGCTCGCGGGCCAGCGCGCGGGCGGCGGTGTCGCCGAGCCGGTCCCGCACACCGGAGACGGTGTAGTCCGCCTCGATCAGGATCTGGCGCAGCCGCTCGCCGAGACGGCGCGGAAGGGGGCGAAACGAATCAGGCACGGGCCCCATTATCACGTCGCCGGCGCCGGGCCACGCCCGCCGACGGCGTCACTCCTCACCGTCGCCGTCAGCGGCGCGGCGCGCGGCGTGGCGGGCCTCGGCCTCCGCGCGCTTGCGCAGCAGGCGGGGGATGTAGAAGTAGGCGAAGACTCCGAGGGTGATGCCCGTGACGCACACCCACATCCACCACCGGTCGGCGGCCGGGAGCCGCTCACCCATGGCGAGGAGCACCACCAGCGCGACGGCCCACGCCACGGACCCGGCGGCGGTGGGGACGCGGTAGTCGCTCTCCATGACCTCTGGAGCGGGGCGGCGGGGTTTACGCACACCTTCAGGCTACGGGATGCGCCGCGGCGGAACCGGTAAGGCGGGACCCGGTCCGGCCGATTTCCGGGAACCGCGCAGGTCGGGGCGTACGTGCTTGTCCAGAGATGCAACTAACCTGACCTAGTACCGTAACTCGGACATGTCAGGCTCAAACGAGTGAAAGAAACGCCCAACACCCCGCCAAACGCGGCAGCCCCCGCCAGCTCCGGCCTCAAGGCGAGACTCGATCGCTACTTCCAGATCTCGGCGCGGCGGTCGAACTTCGCGCGCGAGGTCCGCGGCGGCCTGGCCATGTTCTTCGCCATGGCCTACATCGTCGTCCTCAACCCCCTCATCATCGGCACCGCCGCGGACATGGACGGCCGGCTCCCCGGCGGCGGCACCGACCCCGCCGCGGCCATCCCCATGGTCGCGGCCGCGACCGCGTTGGTCGCCGGCGTCATGACCATCCTCATGGGGGTCGTCGGGCGCTACCCGTTCGGCCTCGCCGCCGGCATGGGCCTGAACGCCGTCGTGGCGGTCACGCTGGCCCCGCGGATGACGTGGGCCGACGCGATGGGCCTGGTGGTGCTGGAGGGCATCATCCTGCTGCTCCTGGTGCTCACCGGCTTCCGCACCGCCGTGTTCCGCGCCATCCCCTCCGGGCTCAAGACCGCGATCGCCGTCGGCCTGGGGCTGTTCCTCACCCTCGTGGGCTTCGTCAACGCCGGGTTCGTCCGCCGGGTGCCCGACGCCGCGGGCAGCACCGTGCCGGTCCAGCTGGGCGACGGCCACCTGGGCGGTTGGCCGATCCTCGTCTTCGTCGTCGGGCTGGCGCTCACGATCGTGCTCATGGTGCGCGGGGTCCGCGGTGCGCTGCTGATCGGGATCATCGGCACGACCGCGCTCGCCATCGCGGTGGAGGCGGCCGCCGGGGTCGGCCCGATGGTCGACGACGCCGGCAACGTCAACCCGCAGGGCTGGTCGCTGACGGTGCCCGCGCTCTCCGGGTCCGTCGTCGGCGTTCCGGACTTCGGACTGATCGGCCAGTTCAACCTGTTCGGCAGCCTGGAGCACGTCGGGATCATCGCGCTCGTCCTCTTCGTCTTCACGCTGATCCTCGCCGACTTCTTCGACACGATGGGGACCATGGTCGGCGTCGCCGGGCAGGCCGACCTCCTGGACGAGAAGGGCGACCTTCCGGGCGCGCGCAACGTGCTCGTCGTGGACTCGCTGGCCGCCGTCGCGGGCGGCGCGGCCTCGTCCTCCTCGGCCACCGTCTACGCCGAGTCGGCCGCGGCCACCGGCGAAGGGGCGCGCACCGGGCTCGCGTCGGTCGTCGCCGGCCTGATGTTCCTCGTGGTCACGCTGTTCGCCCCGCTGGTCACCCTGGTGCCCTTCGAGGCGGCCACCCCGGTGCTCATCGTGGTGGGCTTCCTGATGATGACCCAGGTGACGCGGATCGACTTCACCGACTACGGGATCGGCATCCCGGCGTTCCTCACCATCGTGATCATGCCCTTCTCGTACTCGATCGCCGACGGGATCGGCGCCGGGTTCATCAGCTACACGCTGATCCGCGCCGCCCAGGGCAGGTTCCGCGACATCCACCCGCTGATGTGGATCATCGCGGCGGTGTTCGTCGTCTACTTCGCCCTCGGCCCGATCCAGGCGGCGCTGGGCGTCTAGCGCCCGTGACCCGGTCCCGCCGGCGCCCGCCGCTCCCGCGGGCCGCCGGCCCGGGTAGCCTCAGCGCACCGCGTGGTGCCCCGTTCCGCGGAACGGGGCACTTCGTGTATGGCCGCACGGTAAAAGGGCTGTGACCGAATCCACGATTCGGCTTGACGTGGCAGGGGAAATGCGATGATCCGCGATATTGTTAGCAAGAGTAATGAGTCATGCTAATGAAGCATCCCAACGTATCCCAGCAGACCAGGACCGACGCCGGGCTGGCCGCGGTGCTGCGCGTGGCCGTGGGACGGCTGGCGCGCCGGCTGCGCGCTCAGCGGCCGGACGCGTCGCTCTCCCTGGGACAGGGGGCGGTGCTGTTCGCGCTCGCGCGGCACGGCCAGCTGACCCCGGGGGCGCTCGCCGACCACGAGAAGGTGCAGCCGCCCTCGATGACGAGGATCATCGCCGCTCTCGAGGAGCGCGGCCTGGTGCGCCGGATGAAGCATCCGGACGACCGGCGCCAGCAGCTGGTCGAGCTCACCGAGGAGGGCGTGCAGCTGGTCCGCGCCGACCAGCGGCGCCGCGAGGCGTGGCTGACGCAGCGGCTGCGGGAGCTGACGCCCGAGGAGAAGGCGACCCTGCGCAAGGCCGCGGAGATCCTGGAGCGCCTCAGCCAGTCCTAGCCGCGGGGACACGTGGGATGCCGCCGACCGAGGAGGCGACCACGGCCACCGCCACACCACCCCAGCAGACCGCGCCCGCGCGCCCCGGCACCGGGCGGGCCCCCGGGCCGGCCGGCCCCGGCGCCGTGCCCGACGCCGACGGGCACGGCGAGCCGGCCCCGCCCGCACGCCGCCGCCGCGCTCCCGCGATGTTCCGGTCGCTGTCCGTCCGCAACTACCGCCTCTTCGCCATGGGGCAGGTGGTCTCCAACACCGGCACCTGGATGCAGCGCATCGCCCAGGACTGGCTGGTCCTCCAGCTCAGCGGCGGCAGCGGCATGGCGCTCGGCGTCACCACCGCGCTGCAGTTCCTGCCCATGCTGCTGTTCGGCCTGCTCGGCGGCACCCTGGTGGACCGGATGAACAAGCGCCGGCTGCTCGTCGCCACCCAGGCCGCCATGGGGCTGCTCGCGCTGGCGCTCGGCGTCCTGGCCACGGCCGGCCTCGCCCAGGTCTGGCACGTCTACCTGTTCGCGTTCGGCCTCGGCCTGGTCACCGTCCTGGACAACCCGGCCCGGCAGACGTTCGTCGTCGAGATGGTCGGCCAGCGCGACCTGCCCAACGCCATCGCGCTGAACAGCGCCAGCTTCCAGCTGGGACGGGTCACCGGACCGGCCGTGGCCGGCCTGCTCATCGCCGCCTTCGGCAGCGGCCCGGTGTTCCTGGTCAACGCGCTCTCCTTCGTCGCCGTGCTGACCGGACTGTGGCTGATGCGCCCCGCCGAACTGCACGTCACCGAACCCGCCCCGCGGGCCAAGGGCCAGACGATGGAGGGCCTGCGCTACATCCTCGGCCGGCGCGACCTCGTGCTGCTGCTGGTCATGACCGCCTTCCTCCAGCTGTTCGGCGCCAACGTGCAGAACCAGATCGCGCTGATGACCAACAACGTGTTCCGCGCCGGCGCGGACGCGTTCGGGGTCGCCGCTGCGGCCATCGCCGTGGGCGCCCTCGCCGGGGCCCTGCTCGCCGCGCGCCGGGACCGGCCGCGGCTGGGCGTCCTGCTGGCCGGCGCCCTCGCCTTCGGCGTGCTGGAGATCGCCGCGGCCCTGACCACCGGATACCTGGCGTTCCTGCTGGTCCTGGTCCCGATGGGCATGGCCTTCCTCAGCTTCAACACGACCATGAACGCGGTCTTCCAGACCAGCGTCGACCCGCAGATGCGCGGCCGGGTCATGAGCATGTTCATGCTGTTCTTCCTCGGCCCGGCGCCGATCGGGGCGCCTCTCGTCGGATTCCTCGCCGACAGGTTCGGTCCGCAGGTCAGCCTGGCCACCGGTGGTGTCGTCACCGTGCTGGTGACGGTCCTGGTGAGTGTGCTCCTGGCCCGCCGGCGCGGGGTCGGGGTGCGCGTCACGCCGACCCGCCGCCCCTTCCTGGCGCTCACCCGCCGGCCGCTCGCCGAGACCGGATGACCGCTCCGGGCGCGGCCGGCCGGGCATACTGGGGGTCGCACCAGAGGAGGGACCCCCATGCGGCTGTTCGTCGCGCTGACCCCGCCGGCGACCGCGCTGGACGAACTGCACCGCGCGGTCGCCGCGGCCCGCGGCCACCGTGCGGCACCCCGCGGCGTCCGCTGGACGCCGCGCGAGGAGTGGCACCTCACCCTGCTCTTCCTCGGAGAGGTCCCCGACCCCGAGGTACCCGCGCTGCGCGCCCGGCTGGCCCGGGAGGCCGCCGCCCACCCGGCCATGGAACTGGCCCTGCGCGGGGCCGGCACCTTCCCGGCCGACTCCGAGCGGGCGCGGGTGCTGTGGGCCGGCGTCGAGGGGGACACCGAGGCGCTGACACACCTCGCCGGCGCGCTGCACTCCGCCGCCGCGGCGCACGGCGTGCCGGTCGAGCCGCGGCCCTACGTGCCGCACGTCACGCTGGCCCGCACCCGCGGCCCCCACGACCTGAGCGGACCGCGGGACGTCCTGGCCGACCTGGCCGGATCCCCGTGGCGGGCGGGTGAGGCGGAACTGGTCCGCAGCCGCGCCGACGGCCGTCCCCGCTACCTGACCGTCGCCAGGTGGCCGTTAACCTGAAGGGGACCGGGTCCGGACCGCACCGGACGACCGAGAGGACGAGGCGCCGCGATGAGCATGCTCACCAACAACCGCAAGCAGCGCTGGCTGCTGCCCACGGTGCTCGGCGCGATCATGCTCATCGTCGTCATCGGCGCCCTCGCCGGCTGAGCGGCCGGGCGGGCCGGAGCCGCCCCGCTCAGGCGTGCGCGGCGATCCGGGCCAGTGCCTGGGAGACCAGTCCCGCGTTGTCCTCCGCCTCCTGCCCGTCCGGGGCGAGCAGGGTGTCCTCCAGCCCGATGCGGATGTCCCGGTCGGCCGCGATCGCGGTGTCCAGGAGCGGCCACGCCGTCTGCTCCCTCCCGTGCAGCAGGCGCGGCAGCGCCACACCGGCGCGGTCCAGCACCGCTTCCACGGCCGTGACCGTCTCCAGCGCCTGGGCCACCGTGGGCTCCGCCGGCCCGATCAGCACGTAGGCGAACGCGTCGGCCAGGCCGCTCGCGGTGAGGATCCGCGCCGCCTGCACCGTCCCCAGCCGGGCCTCCAGGGCGACCTGCCGATCGGCCAGCAGCCGCGCCACCTCCACCGCCCCCGGCTCGGCCAGATCCACCGTGGCCGCGTCGGGCAGCGCGCCCCAGCGCTGCACGAGGTCGTAGCGCCGCCAGGGGTCGGGCTCGGCCGACAGTCCCGTGGTGACGCTGATCGGCACGCCCGGGACCGCCGCGCGCAGCTTCGCCAGCAGCGGTGTCACGACCTGCGGCTCCAGGGCCTGCCCGCCGCGGCTGTCGCGCGGGTGGACGTGCAGCCAGGTGGCGCCCGCCGCCACCACCGCCCGCGCGTCCGCGGCCAATTGGTCCGCGGAGACCGGCAGCGCCGGATGCGCGCCCGGGCGCCGGTCACCGTTGAGACAGGCGACTATCCTCATGGCCATCCTCTCGCCTCGGGGCGTTCGCTTGTGCGGAACATGCCCACCCGGCGCGGGGCACAAGCTCCGCCGCGGCACACCGGATGGGACGATGGCGCGCATGACGAGCGGAAGGGCGGGCCGGGCGGCCCTGCTGGCGGTGGTGCTCACGGCGCTGCCGGTCACCCTGGGCGCGACCGCCGAACCGGAGGACTCCGCCACGGCGGGCGCGCCGGAGGGGTCGGAGACCGCGTTCCGGCTCACCGATCCGCGCATCGCGGAGTCCAGCGGACTGGCGGCGTCGCGGCTGTACGAGGGCGTGTACTGGACGCACAACGACAGCGGCGACCAGTACGGGCCCGACGTCTACGCGGTCGACGAGACCGGGCGGACGGTCGCCACCGTGCGGCTGTCCGGCGACGGTGTCCAGGCGCGCGACTGGGAGGCGGTCGCCATGGGCACCGACGACTCCGGGGCGCCCGCCGTCTTCGTCGGGGACATCGGCGACAACTTCGACGGCGGCTGGCCGGACGTCCGGGTCTACCGGTTCCCTGAGCCGGCGGTGCTCGGCGACCAGACCGTCGCGGCCACCACGTTCACGTTCCGCTACGCCGACGGCGCCCGCAACGCCGAGGGCATGATGATCGACCCCCGCGACAACCGGCTCTACGTGATCAGCAAGGAGGTCGGCGGCGGCGTCTACGCGGCCCCCGAGCGGCCGACGGCCGACGGCGTCAACGAACTGGTCCGCATCGCCTCGGCCCCGCTCTACGCCACCGACGCCGCGTTCGCCGCCGACGGCAGCCGCTACGCGGTCCGCACCTACTGGAGCGCCAACGTCTACGACGCGAGCGACGGCGTGCCCGGCCGCATCGTCGAGCGCGTGACGCTGCCCCGCACCGAGCAGGGCGAGTCCCTGGCCTTCACCCCGGACGGCACCGCCCTGATGGCCGGCACCGAGGGCCTGGACAGCCCGGTGTGGCGAGTTCCGCTCACCGCCGCGCCCGAGCCGGCGGAGCCCGACCCCGGGACCGCGCGGCCCGAGGAGGAGCCGGCCGACCCGCCCGCGCCGGACCGTCCGGCCGCGGACCCCGACGGCGAAGGCGCCCTGCCGCTCATCCTGGCGGGCGGGCTCGGCGCGGCGGTCGTCATCGCCGCGATCGTGTGGCTGGCGCGCCGGGGATGACCGCCCGCGGGCCGGGACGGGCCCGCGAGGCGACCGCCCGGCGCTCCCGAGGGCTACTCGCCGAAGAAGATCTCCCGTGCCAGGAACGCGTGCCGGGAGTGGTCGGTGAAGACGCCGTCCACGCCCAGCTCGAAGAACGCCTCGTACTCGGCCGCGAAGTCGCCGTTGGCGGTGGGGTCGTCGCCCGATCGCAGCGACGCCGGCAGGTGGGCATTCTCGCTGCGGAACGTGTAGGGATGCACGAGCAGGCCCGCCGCGTGGGCGTCGGCCACCAGGGAGGTGGGCTCGACGAGGTCGTTCTCCTTGTCCCTGGGGATGATCCGCGCCTTGTCCGGACCGATCGCCTGCGCGTACCCGGCGACCTCGGCCAGGCCCTCGGGGGTGGCCACCGGGTCGAAGGCGGCTCCGCCGTGCATGAGCTGGACCAGCGGCAGCTCCAGTTCGGCGAGGCCGCGCAGGCTGTCGGCCTCGAACGACTGGAGGAACACCGGGACCTCCGGCTCGGGGCCGGCCAGCCCGGTCTCGCGCAGCAGCGCGATGAGCGGCGGTTCCAGGGCCAGGCCGGCCGCGGCGTGGTAGGCAGGGTGCTTCGTCTCCGGGTAGACCCCGACCGGCCGGCGCAGCTCCGCGGTGAGCCGCTTGGCGAGCTCGATGATCTCGGCCATGGTGGGGATCTCGTAGCGGCCGTCGTGCGCGGCGTTGTCCGGACGGAGGTCCGGCACCCGCTCGACCGCGCGCAGCGTCTTGATCTCGGCGAGGGTGAAGTCCTCCGCGAACCAGCCGGTGACCTCGCGGCCGTCGACCGTGCGCGTGGTGCGGCGGTCGGCGAACTCCGGACGGCCGGCGACGTCGGTGGTGTGCCCGATCTCGTTCTCGTGCCGCGCGATCAGGTGCCCGTCGCTGGTCGACACCAGGTCGATCTCGATGAAGTCACCGCCGTGCCGCGCCCCCAGCTCGTACGAGGCGAGCGTGTGCTCCGGCCGGTGCCCCGAGGCGCCGCGGTGCGAGATGATGGTGACCGGGTGTTTCCGCTGGTTCCTGCGCACTGAAGGGGTCCGTCCGTCCGACCGGGTGGGTGTCTGGTACGGGGCGGGCCGGTCCGGGGAGCCCGGACCGGCCGTGGGCCGCTCTCCGCCCGGCGGTGCCCCGCGTCCGGGCGGTCGGTCGGCGGCGGCTCAGGCCAGCCGCGCGACCACGTGGTCGACGCACTCGGTGAGCGCCTGCACGTCGGCCGGCTCGATCGCGGGGAACATGCCGATGCGCAGCTGGTTGCGGCCCAGCTTGCGGTACGGCTCGGTGTCGACCACGCCGTTGGCGCGCAGCACCTTGGCCACCGCCGCGGCGTCGACGCCCTCGGCGAAGTCGATGGTGCCCACCACCTGCGAGCGCTGGGCCGGGTCGGCCACGAACGGGGTGGTGAACGGCGACTTCTCGGCCCAGGTGTAGAGGATCTGGGCGGACTCGGCGGTGCGGCGCACGGCCCAGTCGAGGCCGCCCTGGGAGTTCAGCCACTCGATCTGCTCGGCGAGCAGCAGCAGCGTCGCGACCGCGGGCGTGTTGTACGTCTGGTCCTTGCGGGAGTTGTCGATCGCGGTGGGCAGCGAGAAGAACTCCGGAACGTAGCGGCCGCCCGCGGCGATCTCGGCCACCCGCTCCAGGGCCCGGGGCGACATCACGGCGATCCACAGGCCGCCGTCGGCGGCGAAGCTCTTCTGCGGCGCGAAGTAGTAGACGTCGGTCTGGGCGATGTCCACGGGCAGGCCGCCGGCGCCGCTGGTGGCGTCGACCAGGACGAGCGCGCCCTCGTCGGCCCCCTCGACCCGGCGGATGGGGGCGGCGACACCGGTGGAGGTCTCGTTGTGGGTGAGCGCGTAGGCGTCCACCCCCGCCTCGGCGCGCGGTGTGCCGTGCGTGCCCGGCTCGGAGGCGATGACGCTCGGCTCGGCCAGCCACGGCGCGCCCCCGGTGACCTTCGCGAACTTCGAGGAGAACTCGCCGAACGCCAGGTGCTGCGACTTCTCCCGGACCAGCCCGTGTGCGGCGATGTCCCAGAACGCGGTGGTACCACCGTTGCCGAGGACGACCTCGTAGCCGTCCGGCAGCGCGAACAGCTGGGACAGTCCGGAACGCACGCGCCCGACCAGCGACCTGACCGGCTGCTGGCGGTGCGAGGTGCCCAGGTAGCCGGTGCCGGAGGAGGCGAGGGCGCTCAACTGCTCGGGACGGACCTTGGACGGTCCGCAGCCGAAGCGGCCGTCGGAGGGCAGCAGGTTCGCGGGAATCTGGATGTCGGTCACCCGGCCAAGCGTACTCAAGTCGGGGGCACGTGCGCTGGTGAGGGGGAGTCCACAAGCGCGTGCCGCCGAGCGTCCGGAGCCGTCGGTGCCGACTGCCGGAGGCCGAGTCGCGTCGGCGGCGGAGGCGAGCGGGGTGGTGGGCGTGGCCGGGGCGCTGAGCGCGTGCCGCCGAGCGTCCGGAGCCGTCGGTGCCGACTGCCGGAGGCCGAGTCGCGTCGGCGGCGGAGGGGAGCGAGGTGGTGAGCGCGACCAAGGACACGGAGGCGGGTGGGCCCGGTACGGCTGGGGGCGCGGGGGCGCGAGGGACGCGTTTCGGTGGTTAGCCGAATCTTGCCGGTTCGTCATAGTTGGTGGCCACTTCGGGTCTTCGTGCGGTTGACGTAGCCAGATATCGGGCGGAAATGGCAATTTGGCGCGCAAGGGTGGCCCTGAGCCACGAGTGACGGTCCCCCGGTTCCCCTGACCGGCCCGACTCCGACAGCGGAGGACCCATGAGCAGCCAGCGCACCGGCGCGCCGGGCGAGGCGTTCCCGGAGGCGCTCCTGGAGGTGTTCGCGCGGTTGCGCCAACGTCCCAGCGCCCACCGGATCCGGGAGCAGCGCCGATTCGCGCGTCGTGCCGCCCATCGCCGGTCGTACCGGTTCGATGACGGCGGCGCACCGGAGGACCTGGCCGCTCCGCCGCCGGTGCTGAACGTCCGGGTCACCGATCAGCGCGAGGCGGAGGAACTGACGGAACTGCTCCGCAGGAGATCGTGGCCGCACCCCTTCGCGGTCCTGCACGACTGCGAGGAGAGGGCGGCGGAGCGGCGGACCGGGTCCGCCGCGGACGCGGGCACAGGAGCGCGGGCGAACGCCTCCGGCAGGGGCGGGGCAGCCGAACGGCAGGCGGGCGACGAGGCCACCACCGCCGAGGTCTACCGCCTGGTGGGCGAACTCGCCGCCACCATCCAGCGGGATCGCGGCACGGAGGGCGGTCCGGCCCGGGCCGCCGACGGGGCAGCCGTCCCGGAGCCGGGGAAGGACGGACCGCGCCGATGGGCCGCCGGTGTGCGCGCGTGGGCGTCCGGGCGCCGGCCGCCGCACCCGCCGCGCCTCCCGAGGTGGGACTCGCTGGAGGCGCTGGCGGAGATCGACGTCCAGGACGTGCTCCAGAGGCTCAACCCCGAGCACGCCAGGAAGCACGGCGGCGAGCGCGGGGAGCTCGCCCCCGAACCGCGCACCCACCTGTACGTGACCGAGAAGCTGCGCGAGCACCGCGCCCGACGGCGGCGGAGCGGCCGCAGGAGCGGCGCCGACCGGCCGCCGCCCGCCTTCCTGCGCAAGGCCAAGGACGAGGCCTACAGGTTCATCGCCTTCTGCTCGCGCAAGCTCAACTTCAGCTGGCTGGACCACAGGATCCTCACCCCGGTCGGATTCCTGCTCTCGACCGTGCCGCTGCTCGGATTCCCGCTGCTCGCGATCTTCGCGGGGTGGCTGGACAACGCGCTCACGTTGGCCATCCTCGGGCTGCTGGCCGCCGCCTACGGGCTGGGCGCCCTCTTCTACCTGCCGTGGCGGCGCTACCTGTGGCTGCTCCGCCAGCCCTACCAGCCGGCGCCGGACACCCCGTCGTCCAGCATGCCGCGGCGGGTGCGTGACATCGGCATCGCGACGATCAACGCGGTCTCGGACGCCCGGTCACGGACGGAACCGCTGTCGCGGGAGCAGCCGCCGATCGTGCACCTGCTGGCGGTGAACGCGCTGCTCGACGACCTCAACGCGAGCTACGGGACGAGTCTGGTGCGGCACCGGCTGCGGTACGCCTGGCTGCCCCAGCGCGGACGGACCCGGCTGCCGGTCCTGGTGGTGGACGAGGGGCGGGTCGGCCGGGTGGCCCGGCACGTGGTGGCGCTCATCGAGGACATCCGCCGGGAGCACCGGTTCCCCGACCCCCTGCTGGTCGTGCGGATCGGTCCGCGCTCGGCCGCCCGTGAGCCGCAGGCGGAACCGCCGCCGGAGCACACGCTGGAGGACTGGCTGCACACCCGCTTCGAGGTCGGCCGGCTGGGACCGAGCCGCGAGGTGCGGTTCGAGGCGCCGGCACCCCGGAAGTGGGACGCGAACGGGCGGGGGGAGCTGGAGCTCGCCGAGGCGGACACCGTCCTCACCACCCGGGCGCTCGCGGTCCGCTGGCTGGCGGGGATGGCCGCTGCGGCGGCGCTGCTGCTGACGGCGGCCTCCGGCGTGGTGGCGCTCGCGCATGCGGTGGACCCCTGTGTGCAGGGCGCGGCGGTGCTCCCGCCGCAGGGCATCGTCACCGAGGACGGGCAGTGCGTCGGCTACACGGACGGCTCATTCGTCTTCGACGAGCGGCTGAGGTCGGTGCAGCGGCGCATCGCCGAGCAGAACGCCGACGCCGAGGACGCTGGTGGCCCGGTCGTCACCGTGGTGTACTTCGGCGCGCTCTCGGTGCCCCCCGGGTCCGGGGACTCCGTGACCTCGGGCGTGTACGGGGAGCTCATCGGTCTCGCGCACGGCCAGGACGAGTACAACCGGATCTATCCCGACCAGGGCTACGCCGCGATCCGGATCCTGATCGCGAACACCGGGGCGTCCTGGCGGCAGGCCGTGCGGACGGCCGGGCTGGTCGCCGGCGAGATGCGGCGCGACCCCACTCTGCTGGCGGCGGTCGGGTTCGGCAGCAGCCTCGGAGAGACGCGCGCCGCCATCGGCGAACTCACCCGCGCCGGGCTGCCGATGGTCAGCACCGCGGCCACTTTCGACAACCTCAGTGAGCTGCAGCCGCACCGGCACAGCGAGTTCTTCTTCCCGATCGCCCCGTCCAACACCCGCATCGCCCGGCAGGCCGCCACGTGGGCCTACCACGGCGCGGCGGGCGGAGGCCGGGCCCTCGAACCGGCCCGCTCCGCGGTGGCGCTCGCCGACGACTCCCCAGGGGAGCTGTACGGGATCGACCTGGCCACCACCTTCGCCCGCCAGTTCACCGACCAGGGCGGGCACATGGCGCCGTTCGAGCCCGTCCACCACAACTCCAACGGACTCAACCCCGAACCCGGCGTCCTCACCTACGGGGGGCCGGAGCAGCCGGACATCCTCACCCGCGCCGCGCAGATCTGCGCGGACCCCCCGGACCTCATCTACTACGCGGGGCGCTCCGACGAGTTCGGGCCGTTCTACGACTACCTCCTCTTCCACGGCGACTGCGCCGGTGGTGTCACCATCCTGGCCGCCGACGACATCAGCAAGTACGTCACCGACAACATCGCCCACCTGACCGACAACATCGGCCGCAACCCGGTCTTCTACACCCCGCTGGCCGCCACCGGGGCGTGGGGGGTCACCGGCGGCCGCGGCGCCCCGGCCTTCTACCGCCAGCTGAACCGGCTGGAGGACGAGCTCGGCCTGCGTTCCGGGCGTGAAGGGCCGTCGCGGGCACACGAGGTGATGGCCTACGACGCGCTGCTCGTCGTCACCGACGCCCTGCGCCGTGCCCAGAACGCGCAGCGGATCGACACCGAGGAGCGGCGGCCCGTACCGGCGGACCTGCGGCTGCCGATCAGCGAGACGAGCGGGCTCGGCGGGGTCAGCGGCCTCATCGACTTCGGCCCGCCGGCCGAGGGCCACTGGTACGACGAGCGGGTGGTCCAGCTCGTGCTGGCCGGCCCGGTGGGGCCCGGCAACATCGCGCAGCAGACCATCGCGGTGTGCGGCCGGGTCACCACCTCCGACCGTCCGGACCGCGAGGGGTGCCTCTGAGGCGGGCCGGCCGGCCGCGACCCGCCCCGAACACGACGATGACCCCGTGAACGCGTCACGGGGTCAGGCGGGACCGGGAGAACGTCGCGGCCGGGCGGTGGCCCGGCCGGAGCGTTCGGTCAGACGCCCGCGGCCAGCGCGTCGGCCGCGCCGTCGACCTGGTTGATGTCGCGCTCGGCCGGGCCGGTGTAGCGGGCGCTCGGGCGCACCAGGCGGCCGGTGCGCTTCTGCTCCAGGATGTGCGCCGACCATCCCGCGGTGCGGGCACTGGTGAACATCGAGGTGAACAGCGTCGAGGGGACCTCGGCGAAGTCCAGCACGACCGCGGCCCAGTACTCGACGTTGGTGGCGAGCACCCGGTCCGGCTTGCGGGCGTGCAGCTCGTCCAGCGCGGCGGTCTCCAGCGCGGCGGCGACCTCGTACCGGGGAGCGTTGAGCTCCTTGGCGGTGCGGCGCAGCACCCGGGCCCGCGGGTCCTCCGCGCGGTACACGCGGTGGCCGAAGCCCATGAGCCGCTCGCCCCGGTCCAGCGCGCCCTTGACGTACTGGCGGGCGTCGCCGATGCGCTCGGTCTCGTCGAGCATGTGCAGCACGCGCGCCGGGGCACCGCCGTGCAGCGGCCCGGACATGGCACCGACCGCACCCGAGAGCGCGGCCGCCACGTCGGCCCCCGTGGAGGCGATGACGCGGGCGGTGAAGGTGGACGCGTTCATGCCGTGCTCGGCAGCCGACGTCCAGTAGGCGTCCACGGCCTTGACGTGCCGCGGATCGGGCTCGCCGCGCAGCTGGATCATGAAGCGCTCGACGACCGTCGAGCCCTCCGCCACCCGGCTCTGCGGCACCTGCGGCTGGTCGCCGCGCGCGGACTGCGCGATCACGGACAGCGCCGCCGAGGCGGCACGCGCGACGTTCTCGCGCGCCTCGGCGTCGTCGATGTCGAGCAACGGCTTGAAGCCCCAGAGCGGTGCCAGGGTCGCCAGCGTGCTCTGCACGTCGACACGGACGTCACCGGTCGAGACCGGCAGGGTGATCGGATCCGCGAAGGGAAGTCCGGGGTTGAAGCTGTTGTCGACCAACAGCCCCCAAACACGCCCGAAGGTGACGTGGCCGACGAGGTTCTCGATGTCGACGCCCCGGTACCGGAGGGCGCCGCCCTCCTTGTCCGGTTCGGCGATCTCGGTCTCGAACGCCACGACTCCTTCGAGCCCGGGTTTGAAGTCCGACATACCGGCTTCCTCCGTCTCCTCGGTCCTGGAAAGGGTGCATCCATTGAACCTGTTGGGGTTTTTGCGATGACACGCGAGGTGTCCCAATGGCTGAGCCACCGGCTGGCGCGTACCCCACAGGTCGTGTGAGGATGCACCACTGTGAACCATTGTGACCCCGCTGAGCTGCGTGAACCTTATGACGGTACGCCCCTGCGCCGCGCCGATCTGTCCGCGCACCCTATGAAGCAGTTTCACATTTGGTTCACACAGGCGCACACGGCGGGGTTGCCGGAACCGAACGCCATGGTGCTGGCGACGGTGGACCCGGATGGCGCGCCGAGCGCCCGGACGGTCCTCCTCAAAGGCTACGACCGCGCGGGCCTGCGGTTCTTCACCAACTACACCTCCCGGAAGGCCCGCGCGCTGAGCGTGAACCCGCGGGCCAGCGTGGTCTTCCCGTGGCACGCCATGCGCCGCCAGGTGATCGTGACCGGCCGTGTCGAATGTCTCAGTGCCGAGGAGAACGACGCCTACTTCGCCTCGCGCCCGCACGGCTCCCAGATCGGCGCCTGGGCGAGCGAGCACCAGTCGGCGCCGGTGGCCGACCGCGCCGAGCTCGACGCCCGCTACGCGCGCTTCCGGGCGATGTGGCCCGAGGAGGAGCCCGTCCCGCGCCCGGAGTACTGGGGCGGCTACCGCGTCCTGCCCGCCGAGGTGGAGTTCTGGCAGGGCAGGCCGGACCGCATGCACGACCGGTTCCGCTACCGCAGGGCGGGCGGGGCGGCGGGCGGGGAGCCGGCCGCCCGGTGGGACGTGGAGCGGCTCTCGCCCTGACCCCGCCTCGGCCGGCCGGACCCGTCCGCGCGGCGGACCCCGCGCCTGAAAAGCGTGATCTAAGACACATTGCGCGGAGGTGATGCGTCCGTTGCCACGCTATGATTGATGCCATCGGTGGCCGCTCCCGCGGCCAGTGCCGCCGGCCCGGTGGGCGCCGCCCCTTCCCAGGTGCGCGGCTGCCGGAACAGCAGCGCGCTGGCCCGTGTTGAGAGATCTGCCGTTGACTGCTCTCAACGGGCCCTTGAGGGGAGGGGGAGCCTTGACCGCACACGGGCTTATCGACACCACGGAGATGTACCTCCGCACCATCTTCGAGCTCGAAGAAGAAGGCATCGTGCCGCTGCGCGCCCGGATCGCCGAGCGCCTGAAGCAGAGCGGACCGACGGTCAGCCAGACGGTCGCGCGGATGGAGCGCGACGGCCTGCTCCGGGTCGAGAACGACCGCCATCTCGTGATGACCGCTGAGGGGCGGCGCCTCGCGACCCATGTCATGCGCAAGCACCGCCTGGCCGAGCGCCTGCTGGTCGACGTCATCGGCCTGCCGTGGGAGGACGTCCACGTCGAGGCGTGCCGCTGGGAGCACGTCATCTCCGAGGCGGTCGAGGAGCGCCTGGTCCGGCTGCTGAACGCCCCCTCGGTGTGCCCGCACGGCAACCCCATCCCGGGGCTGGACGAGCTCGGCCTGCGCGACTACGTGCCCGAGCCCTTCTCCGACGACTCGATCGTGCCGATGCTCGACGTCGCCAACGCCGCCGAGGTACGGGTGACGGTGCGCCGCATCAGCGAGCAGCTGCAAGCCGATCCGGAAGTGATGCTCACCCTCAAGCGCGCCGGGGTACAACCTGGACATGAGGTGACGCTCCTCGCGGGCGAGGACGGTGTTCGGGTGATTGGTGGGACGCACAGGGATGGTGAGCCAAGCGAGCTGTCGCGGCAGATCGCCAGTCACATCTTCGTCGCCAAGCCGTAGACGGGGTACGGGCTGCCCGAGCGGGGGTCCCCGAGTAAATGTCGCGTTGCTCTGCGGATACGATTCGGCTGTTGCTACGCTCGGCTCATGGCGTGGGCCGGTCGACATGAAGCTCCATATGCCCATTGCGCGGGGGCGATATGGGTCGCGTGGGTCATCATGAGTACGGTCCGTGACGGCGAGGTGGCGGCTTTATGAAGCGGTGGGGGGAAGCCTTCTACGACGAGAACGCGCTGGCCGGGACCGATGTTCTGGAGCAGGCGCAGATCGCCGTCCTCGTGGTGGACCGCTTCAGTAACCTGCTGTACTGGAACCCCTCCGCCATGGAGCTCTTCGGCTTCGTCGGCGGTGACGACCACCGCGGCACCTCCCTTCTCGACCTCGGCATCCACGAGGCCGACCACGAGCTCGCCGGCCAGCTCGCGCGCCGCGTCCTCAAGGGCGAGAACTGGGACGGCACCTTCGCCGTCCGGCGCGGCGACTCCACCTGGGTCCACGTGCGCGCGCAGGCCGTTCCGCTGAAGCACGGCTCCGGCGCCATCGACGGCGTGGTCGTCTTCGCCCAGGAGGCCATGCGCGACGGGCGGGCCGAGGACCAGTACGGGCTGCTGGACCGCATCGGCGCCCGGCTCGCCAGCTCGCTGGAGACCGAGTCCACCGCGAAGGCGGTCGCCGAGATCCTCGTCCCGCAGTTCGCCGACCACTGCTTCATCGACCTCATCGACAACGACCGCGTCATGCGGCGCGTCTCGCTGCACGCCGAGGGCTGGACCCCGCCGCCCGCGAGCTGGTTCGAGGTCGGCGAGGAGGTCCGCTACCCGGACCACCACTTCGTGGTCAAGGCCATGCGGCGCCTGGAGACCGTCGTGGTCGGCGACTACGTGCACGCCACCAACGTGGCGCCGAACGAGCGCTCCGCCCGGGTGTCGGAGCAGGTCGGGGTCTCCTCGGCCATCGCGGCGCCGCTGCGCGCCCGCGGCGAGCTGCTGGGCGTGCTCACGCTCGCGCTGTCGCGGCTGACACCGCGGAGCAAGACCCACTACGACGGCTTCGACCGCGACCTGGTCGGTGCCATCGCCTCGCGGGTGGCGCTGGCCATCGACAACGCCCGGCTGTTCGAGGAGGAGCGCAGCACCGCGCTCGCCTTCCAGAACAGCTTGCTGCCGCGCGGCTTCCCGCTCTTCGACGGCCTGTCCATCGCGCACCGCTACATCCCCGCCAAGCCGCTGGAGACCCACGGGCACGGCATCCAGACCCAGGTGGGCGGCGACTTCTACGACGTCATCCCGCTGTCGGCGGGCCGGGTCGGCATCGTCATCGGCGACGTCGAGGGGCGCGGCCCGCACGCCGCCGCCGTCATGGGCCAGCTGCGCGCCGCCCTGCGGGCCTTCGCCCAGGCCGACCGCGAGCCGGCCGACATCCTGCGCGAGCTCGACGAGTGGGTCCGCCAGCTCGGCCAGCCGGACGACGAGGGCGGCACCTGGGTCCCCAGCGTCAGCTGCCTCTACATGGTCTACGACGCGTGGTCCCGCGAGCTGTCCTACGCCAACGCCGGCCACCAGTCGCCGCTGCTCATCTGCGAGGGCCGGGTCGAGGAGCTCGCGCTCGAGGTCTCGGACATGCTGCTCGGCGTCAAGATCAAGGGCGTGCCCTACGACGACGCCGTCTACCACCAGTCCACGCTCACCCTCCCGCCCGGGGCCACGCTGCTGCTCTACACCGACGGCCTCGTCGAGCGCCGCCCGCTCGGCGGCACGGTGGACGTGCAGCGGGCGCTGGACCAGTTGCACGAGCGGGTCCGCGAGGTCGCCAACAAGGACGTCGAGCAGATCGCCGAGGGCGCCGTCATGGCCGTGCCCGGCGAGATCGACGACGACACCGCACTGCTGGTCGTCCGCTCGCACCCCGAGGAGCTGGCCCTGCAGGAGGGCTGGTTCCCGGCCGAGGCGCCCACCGTGGGCGAGGCCCGGCGGCTCGCCGCCACCACGTTCGCCGACTGGGGCATGGACCGCGACCAGGCCGAACTCGCCTGCCTGCTGGTCTCGGAGATCGTCACCAACGTGGTCATCCATGCGACCCCGCATCCGGTCCGCCGCGAGTTCACCGCCGAGGGCGTCCGGGACTCCGACGGTCCGGCGCCCGGAACGGCCGAGGCCCTCGGCGGGCTCGACGAGTTCGACGAGGACTGGTCCGACCTGCTGGACGAGGCCGCCGCCACCGAGTCCGCGGAGGAGCCCAGCGGACGCGAGTTCCTGCTCCGGCTGCGCCGCGGCGCGTCCTCGGTCTGGGTCGAGGTCTTCGACCACGACCTGCGGCTGCCGCGCATCCGCAGCGCCGGGGCCGACGACGAGGGCGGCCGCGGTCTCTACCTGGTGGACCAGCTCGCCTCCAGATGGGGCTCCCGCCCGACCCCGGATGGCAAGGCCGTCTGGTTCGAGATCCCGATGCAGTCGGACTGACCCCCGCCCGGCCCGCTCGCGGGCGCAGCCGCCCGCGGCCGTGCCCGGCGGCGGACCGCGATCAGCGCCGACCCGCCGCCTCGGTTCCGCCGGTCACCGCCAGGACCACGCCCACAGCAGCAGCACCAGGAACACGAAGAACACCACCAGGCCGCCGGTGGCCCACGGGATGTGCACCCTGCGGCGAAGCTTGCGGATGCCGATCACCAGCAGGATGACCAGCAGCCCGAGTACGATCGCGCCGTCGAACACGCCGTGATCCTTTCGCTGTTACCCGTCGGGGGGATGTGGCGGTGGCCGGTGGGCGCCCCGCGGTCCTGCCCGGCGGCCGTTCTGGCACCGCCGGAGACCGGTCGCGTGGGGCCCGCGGGATGTCCGCCACGGGTCTCTCCATGATGTACCCCGGCCGCGGTGCGCGTGCGCGCACCGGGCCGGTACCGCGCCGTCCGGCGGTCAGGACCGCCGGACGGTCAGCCACGCGGTCACCGCCGCCGCGGCCGCCGCGACCGCGACCGACACCGCGAGCGCCGTCAGCAGGGCGCTGGTGGCCTCCGGCGCGGGGACGTCCACCACGCTGTTGACCGCGGCGTTCGCGGGCGATCCGCCGGCGATCAGCGCGACGACGGCGAGGACGCCCGTGGCCGGGATGGCGATCGCCGGACGCCGGGCCAGCAGCGTCGTGCAGAGCGAGCCCACCGCCGCACCGACCAGCACGCAGGCCAGGCCGGTGGCCAGAGCGGCGGCCGCCAGCACCGGCCATCCGGCCGCTTCCGCGCCGCCGGGGCCGGCTCCGCCCGCGGTCGCGGCCGCCGCGCCGATGCCCAGCACGGCCAGGACCAGCCCGGGCGGCAGTACCGCGAGCAGCGTCGCCAGATGGACCCGGACGGCGCCGCGTGCCGCCACCAGCACGGCGCGCGAGGCGTCCGGTTCGAGGAGCAGCACCGAGCGCGCCAGCCACGCGGCGGCGGGCACCAGCGCCATGGAGTTGTACGCGAGCACCTCGGCGAACGGCTGGCCGGGGGAGCTGCCGATGCCCAGGATCACCGCCCAGAGCAGGGCGGGCGGCACCCAGCGCGCGGAGCGCAGCAGTAGGGCGAGCCGGTAGCCGACCAGCGCGGTCATCGTGCGTCCTCCCGAGCGGAACGGGCGGGGTCGTCGGCGGGGCGTACGGAGCGGACGTGCAGCGGCGGCCGGGCCGCCAGCACCGCGCGCAGCAGCGCGTCGGAGTCGGCGGCCGCGACCGTCAACCGGACCACCGCCCGACCGGCGGCCTCGCGCAGCGGCGCACCGGGCAGCGCGGCGGGGAGCGGAACCTCGTCCGCCCCGGCCGGTCCGGCGACCTCGACCACCACCGGCCCCGGCTCCAGGACGGCCGGCTCCAGCGGCTCCGGGACGGTCCCCGGCCGGAGCCGGCCGTCCACCACCTCGTATGCGGCCGTGACCGAGGAGGCCAGCCGGGCGGGGTCGTGGTCGACGAAGACGACGCTGCCGCCCTCGGCGACGCGGTCGCGCACGGCGGCGTCCAGCACCGCGCGGGCGTCCTGGTCGAGGCCGGTCCACGCCTCGTCCAGGACCAGCAGATCCGGATCGGCCATGAGGGCCTGGGCCACGGCCACCTTCTGGGTGGTCCCCTTGGAGAGCCGGTGCAGCGGGGTCCGGGCGTGCGCGCCGAGGTTGAGGCGCTCGACCCACCGGTCGGCGCGGCGTGCGCTCTCCCGGTGCCCCAGTCCGTGGACCCGGCCCAGGCGCCGGAGGTAGCCCTCGGCGGTGAACGGCAGTGCGGGCGGGAACCGCTCGGGCACGTAGGCCGTACGGGGGCGTCCGACGACGCGCCCGGTCGTGGGCGTGCTGAGCCCCGCCACGAGCCGGAGCAGCGTCGACTTGCCGCGGCCGTTGCCGCCGTGCAGTTGGACCAGCGAGGACGGCGGGATGTCGAGGTCGACCTCGCGCACCACCCACGGACCGGTGCGGTGGTAGCGCTTGGCGACCTGGTGCAGGTGCATGCCTGCCATTCTCACCGGCCGGCACGGGGTCCGCATCCTCCCGTGGGGGGAGGCCGCGGCGGGTCCGTGGCCGGGGACGGCCGGGTGCGGGGCCGGGGCGGCCGGACACCGCGCGAACCGAATATGGTTCGGGTACAGGACGTAGGACCGACGCGCCGCAGGAGGACACCGTGGCTGAGGCATTCATCGTCGGGGCGGTTCGCACCCCCGTGGGAACACGCAAGGGCGCGCTGGCCGGGGTGCACCCCGCGGACCTCGGGGCACACGTCCTGCGGGAGCTCGTGGCGCGCACGGGTGTCGATCCGGCCGCGGTGGAGGACGTGGTCATGGGGTGTGTGAGCCAGGTCGGTCCGCAGGCGGTCGACCTCGCCCGGACCGCGTGGCTGTCGGCCGGCCTGCCCGAGACCACGCCCGGATGGGCATGGTGCCGATGGGCTCCAACGTCCAGCCGGCGCTCGACGCCGGACTCCCGCTCCACGGGACGGGGTGGTCCGAGCGGTACGGGGACCAGGAGGTGTCGCAGTTCCGCGGCGCCCAGCTGATGTGCGAGCGGTGGGGGCTCACCCGGGCAGACCTGGAGGAGTACGCGCTGGAGAGCCACCGGCGGGCCGCCGCCGCACTGGCCGCCGGCGTGTTCGACGAGCAGGTGGCGCCGCTCGCGGGCGTCACCCGCGACGAGGGCGTGCGCCCGGACACCTCGCTGGAGCAGATGGCGGGGCTGCGGCCGCTGCGTGCGGGATGGGCCCTCACGGCGGCGGTCGCCAGCCAGATCTCGGTGGGTGCGGCCGCGCTGCTGGTCGCCTCGGAACGCGCCGTCGAGGAGCACGGGCTCACCCCGCTGGCCCGGATCGTGCAGTTGGGGCTGGTCGGCGACGACCCCGTCTACATGCTCACCGCGCCCATTCCGGCGACCCGGGCGGCCCTGGCCAAGGCCGGGCTGGCGGTGGCCGACATCGACGTGTTCGAGGTGAACGAGGCGTTCGCCCCGGTGCCGCTCGCATGGGCGAAGGAGACCGGCGCCGACCTGGCCCGGACCAACCCCAACGGCGGCGCGATCGCCCTCGGGCATCCGCTCGGCGCCACCGGCGCGGTCCTGATGACCAAGCTCGTGTACGAGCTTCGGCGCACCGGCGGCCGGTACGGCCTGCAGACGATGTGCGAGGGCGGCGGCCAGGCCAACGTGACCATCATCGAGCGCGTCTGAGGCCGCGCGGCCCGCAGGCGCCCGAGACGTCCGGCGTATCGGCGTTCGTCCGGTCCGGCCGCGCCCGATCCACCGCACCGGGGCGGTCGAGACCGGGGAAAACCGGGGTTCCGCCGCGACCGCGACCCGGACAGTGTTAGTTTTCCCAGGCCGGGAGGGCATCCCGCCGCGCCCGGCCGGGCGCGGCGGGACTCCCGTCGGCCGTACCGGTGCCGGACGCCGCGCGTCCGCGCGGGTACCGCTCCATGACGATCCCTGCCGAACCGCCGCGCGCCGCACAGCAGCCCGGCGCCGGGCGACGGCGGCACCTCCCGCCGGTCCGGCATCACGCCTTGGGCGGCGAAGTGCACCGCCTGCTGGGAGGAGCCGCACTGCCGGTCGATGGTCACCCCGGGCGTGGTCTCGGGCAGGCCGGCCGACAG
>NZ_QEIO01000241.1 GCF_003336425.1 Marinitenerispora sediminis
GGGGTTGGGCGTTGGGCACCGGCGGCCGGACCACAGGCGGTCCGGCGTTCGTGGGCGGCCCGTCCCGGCTGGAGCCATGACGGCCAGGACGGGCCGCGCCCCGGCGGGGGCCGACCCTGGGGAGGGAGCCGCCGGGGAGCCGTGCCCGCGACCCCCTTACGTCGCGGGCGCAGCCGTCTACTCGCCGTCCACCGGCTCGGCCCCGAGTCCCGGGCGGGGCCACCACCTCACACGCGGGCGGCGGTTGACCCCCGGCAGCAGGGAGATGACGGAGTCGGCCACCTCCACGGCGCCCTGCGGGTCGTACTCAATCGGGCCGATCGGCATCCACCAGCCCGAGCGTGGCTCTTGGCCCGGGTGCAGCGGTGGCATCCAGATCATCCAGGCCCGCCGCCGCGGCCCCCAGTGGGCCATCTGGATCAGCACGCTCCCCAGCAGGACGGGTTCAGCGTCCTGGAGGTCGGTATAGATCCCGGCGGAGATGAGCTGCATGTCCTGGTCGGCGTCGGTGACGTACCCGGTGTCGCCGAGGGCCGCTACCAGCCGGTCGAACGCGTCCTGCTCCGACACCTCGGGCTCGGGGATCTCGGCGGTCATGCGGCCTGCCGGCACAGCACGTAGGGCCGGGCACTCGGCGGCGGCTCGAACGCAGCCAGGGCGCAGTCGAGCGCGTCCACGTCATCCGAGGCCAGCGAGATCTCCACGGCCCGGTGCCGCGCCCTGTACGGGGCCGCGTTCCCAGTCCGGTAGGTGACCTCCCACCGGCCCGCGTGGCGCTCCGCCATTGCCGCGAAGACCGGGTAGTCCGGGATGCGGGACGGGTCCGCGGCCGGACGCTGCGCCTGCGCCGGGAGGAACCGGCGGTGCCGGCCGGACTGTGGTGGTCGGCGAGGCGGCGCGTTAAGAAGTTCGGTTGCGGTAGCCATGCCGTGACGGTATGTCTCCGCAAATGGTGATTGACAGATGGTGACTGGTGACTATCCCAGGTCACCGGCTATGTCTACGGCGGTGTCTCGCAGCCACGTGGGCGCCTCCCGATCGCGGCGGATCTCCCGCAACGTTTCGTGGAACCTACGGCGGTTGCGGCCGGAGCTGATCACGTCCATGAGTGGCAGCGCCGCCAGCAGCGCGTCCTCGCACTCCCGCCATGCTCTCGCCTTCCGGTACGCCCTGGCCACGCTGATCCGGTAGTACAGCGTGCCGCGGCCGTCGGTGCGGCGCCGACTCGACATCTCCTCAGCCCGCAGTAGCCTCTCCAGAGCCGCCGATGCGTCCCCGAGCAGGAGCAGGGATTCGCCCTCGTGGCCTGTCACCTCGGTCTCATCCACCCACCACGTCCACGCCGGGTCGCGGTCGGTGATCGAGTCACCGAGGTCAGCCATGGCCGTGCCGATAGCGGCCAGTGCTCGAGGCCGGTCCCCAGCGTGAGCAAGAGCCCGTCCGCGCCGCACCCGCGCCAGAAGCGCCACCCGCGGCGGCAGGCGTAGCTCTTCCAGCAGCTCGTCGGCGATGCGTAGAGACTCCCCGACTCGTCCGGCTTCCAGGTCCTGCATGGCCAGGTTCGTCAATGCGAACCTGCGCATGGACGTGTCCCCTGCATGGCGGGCGAGCATGTGAGCTTCCAGTGATGCCACCCGGGCCTCGTCTTGGCGGTTGGCGTCGAAAAGCAACCACCCCGCCAATTCCGCAAGTTCAGCGACAGCTGCGAGGTAGGCCCGGCCGTCCGGACCTTCGGTGGCAACCCTGTCGAGCTGGCGGTGAGCGGTGCGCCAGACCTGTACGGCGGTGGCTGCGATGGCGTCCCCGCCGTAGCGGCCATCGAGTGCGACCAGGTGGCGGATGGTGTCGTGGAGGTGAGCGACCTCCGACCCGATGTCGTCTCCAGGGTCTGATGCTGGCGGGACGGGCGTGGTCGGCGCGAGTGTGGTGCCCAGCTCAGTGTCGACCAGGCGCAAGAAATCAGTGCTGGGCTGCTGGCGTCCGTGCAGGACGCGGCTGACGTAGGCATGGTTGTAGTGGACTCGCCGGGCAAGCTCGCGCACGCCCACGCCAGCGCGGTCCATGGCTTCGCGGAGGGCTGCCGCCGTCGGGGTAGTCTGCCCCATGGTCCCGTCCTGTTCTGTTCGGCTCGCACTGCCAGAGTAGGCCGGGACCGCCTGCGTTCTAGGGGTCCCAGCGCGATGCCCGCTACAGTTCGTGGGACGGCCCGCACCACGCCTGCGGTAGCCATGCCACCGGCGCGTGCGGGCCGTCCCGCTGTCCTGTACCTGTCAGGCCCCGGCTGGGACGGACGGGTCACCCCCACGTGCGTGGGGCGGGCGTGGCCAGGGTGGGACGTCTACGTCGTCTCGGCGGGTCACCCCCACGTGCGTGGGGCGGGCGTGGCTTCGTCGGCCGGTCATCGCGTTGTGCTCGGGTCACCCCCCACGTGCGTGGGGCGGGCGAAGACAAGAAGGACCAGAAGCAGAACTCGCCCGGGTCACCCCCACGTGCGTGGGGCGGGCATGTACGCCCCGAACCGGCGGTCGCCCGACGTCGGGTCACCCCCACGTGCGTGGGGCGGGCCCGTCAGCGGCGAACTGGGCCTCGAACTGGGCCGGGTCACCCCCACGTGCGTGGGGCGGGCCTGCACGGCACCCTCGGCCAGCGCATCGAGAGCGGGTCACCCCCACGTGCGTGGGGCGGGCAGGCCGAGGCTGTCGAGGTACTGCCGGACGACCGGGTCACCCCCACGTGCGTGGGGCGGGCGGCGAGGTTCGCGTGCGGACCTGGCTGCCCGACGGGTCACCCCCACGTGCGTGGGGCGGGCGGCCCGTTTTGGCACATGTAATAAACCCAGGGCGGGTCACCCCCACGTGCGTGGGGCGGGCAACTCCATGGAGAACGGCTCGATCACCGCGAGCGGGTCACCCCCACGTGCGTGGGGCGGGCGGCGCCGATGAGGAAGTTCAGCAGTCCCAAGGCGGGTCACCCCCACGTGCGTGGGGCGGGCGCCGCGATCCGAGCGGAGCTGGGATCGTGACCCGGGTCACCCCCACGTGCGTGGGGCGGGCCGTAGGTGCGGTCGGTGAGCGAGGCGCGCACGCGGGTCACCCCCACGTGCGTGGGGCGGGCCGCTCGGCGTGGAGCCGCTGCTGGAGGGTGGCCGGGTCACCCCCACGTGCGTGGGGCGGGCTCGTTCGGGACCGCCCATCACCTCAAGGAGGTCGGGTCACCCCCACGTGCGTGGGGCGGGCTTGTCCTCCGGGCTCAGGGCGCGGCGCGCGCGCCGGGTCACCCCCACGTGCGTGGGGCGGGCGGCCATGGCGAACCTGCCCGAGCTGGTGCGCGCGGGTCACCCCCACGTGCGTGGGGCGGGCCCGTGGTGGAGGAACTGGCGCTCGTACTCGCGCGGGTCACCCCCACGTGCGTGGGGCGGGCCACTCGGCCCGGTCGATCCAGTCCTCGGCCGCCGGGTCACCCCCACGTGCGTGGGGCGGGCGGGTCATCGAACTCCGTGTCGCGCAGGTCGGCCGGGTCACCCCCACGTGCGTGGGGCGGGCGGCCGGCGCCAGCGCGGCAGCCACGGCCACCTCCTCGGGTCACCCCCACGTGCGTGGGGCGGGCAGCCCCATGGAGCTGCGCAAGCTGGGCCACACCGGGTCACCCCCACGTGCGTGGGGCGGGCTGGCCGGCCGCAGCCAGTTCGGCGCGGCGGTCCGGGTCACCCCCACGTGCGTGGGGCGGGCTCGGACAAGTAGTTCCAGGCGGCCCCGATGCTCGGGTCACCCCCACGTGCGTGGGGCGGGCGAGCCGGTCTGGCGGATCTGGCGCAGGATCTCCGGGTCACCCCCACGTGCGTGGGGCGGGCGGCAAGCCGGCTACGACGAACTCGCGGAACGCCGGGTCACCCCCACGTGCGTGGGGCGGGCTGCGCCGTACTGGCGGTGACGTTGGCCGGCATCGGGTCACCCCCACGTGCGTGGGGCGGGCCTCGCCCAGCACCGCATCCAGCCCGCCCTGGACGGGTCACCCCCACGTGCGTGGGGCGGGCCCCTCTGCTGGCCGAGGCCCCGTGTCAGGCGGCGGGTCACCCCCACGTGCGTGGGGCGGGCATCCAGTCGGAGATGAGCTGGTCGCCGGCGGTCGGGTCACCCCCACGTGCGTGGGGCGGGCCTGATCTGCCCAGACACCGACAACGCCGACGCCGGGTCACCCCCACGTGCGTGGGGCGGGCCTGCACGGCACCCTCGGCCAGCGCATCGAGAGCGGGTCACCCCCACGTGCGTGGGGCGGGCGCGGCGTACACCGGGGTGTCCGCCGCGGTCATCGGGTCACCCCCACGTGCGTGGGGCGGGCCTCGTTTCCTCGCCCCGACCATCTGGCCGGGGCGGGTCACCCCCACGTGCGTGGGGCGGGCGCAACGTTCCGTTGCAGTGCAACGTAAAGTTGCGGGTCACCCCCACGTGCGTGGGGCGGGCGATCTCGGCTACTGCGTCCAGTGCTGGCGGCACGGGTCACCCCCACGTGCGTGGGGCGGGCGTGGTCGACCTGAATCAGAGGGCTGATCATCTCGGGTCACCCCCACGTGCGTGGGGCGGGCGTGAGAACGCCCCGGATGACGACCCGTCCGGGCGGGTCACCCCCACGTGCGTGGGGCGGGCACCAGTCCCTCGGACCTGAGCGTCGAGAGGGCCGGGTCACCCCCACGTGAGTGGGGCGGGCGACCTCAAGGAGTACCTCGGCGACCGCAGAGCCGGGTCACCCCACGTGCGTGGGGCG
>NZ_QEIO01000242.1 GCF_003336425.1 Marinitenerispora sediminis
GGCATGGGCGGCGCCGACCGCGGCTCCGCTCGTGGGAGGGGGCGCGCTGCTGGCGGTGCCGGGCCGGGGTCGCACCGGCCGGATGGGCGACGCCGTGGCCGTGATCCGGACCGGGCAGGACCGGGTGGTCCTCCGCTCCGGCCTTCCGGGCGTGCTGGTGGTGCGGGGCGGGCCGGGCACCGGCAAGGCCGCCGCGGCGCCGCACCGCGCCGCCTACCTGCGCTACACACCGCGGCACACTCGCCCGCAGGGGCGTCCTGGTCGCGGGGCCCAGCGCCGCCTTCCGCCGATACCTCAGCCGGGTGCGGCCGTCACCCGGCTCAGGTATCGGCATCGTCCTCGCCACCGGGGGTGGAACCCGTTCCCGGGCACCCCGCCCCCGCCGACGGCCGTGAGGCCGCGGCCGGCAAGGGCGGCCAGCGGAGGGCCCGGCTGCTCGCGGCCGCGGTACGCGTCCGGCAGCGGCTCCCGGACGGGGACCGGTGGTCGAGGTCGACGGAATGGCGCTGCGGGCGGGCCGGGAGGCGCGCCTGCGGGCCCGCGGCGCGGGCACCCGGCGCCCGCACAACGCCGCCCCGGCTGCCCCGGCCGCGCCGGCACCCGGCCGGAGGCCCGGGCGACCGCGGTGGGGGCCGGGCGGGGGTCTGCGGGTCGCGCCGCCCGCTCCCGGACACCGCGGTCCGGGAGCGGGCGGCGCCCAAAGCGTCCCGTGCTAGCGCGCCTCGTCCAGCCGGTGGCGCTGGTCGGGGGTGAGGGTCAGGTCCACCGACGCCAGGACCTCGTCCAGCTGGGCGGTCGAGCTGACGCCGACCAGCGGGATCACCGGCGGGTCGCCGTCCAGCAGCCAGGAGAGCACCACCTGGTTCGGCGTCGCGTCCGCCTCCTTGGCGACGTCGCGCAGCGCGGCGAGGCGGCGGCCCGTGCCGGGGTGGTCGTAGGGCTCGGAGAGCGTCTTCGCCGGATTGCTGTAGGCGCCGGCGAGCAGCGCGGTGTAGACCACGAGGGCGGGCCCGCCGCCGGCGGCGTTCTCGCTCCGCACGTAGTCGAGCAGCTCCGGGCCGGCGTGTACGTGGCCCTTCTCGGGGAAGGGCACGTCCACCCGCGGCTGGAGGTAGCTGTAGCGGTACTGCAGCACCTCGTAGCCCGGCCGGCCGCGCGCCGCGCTCAGCGCACGGGCGCGCTCCAGGCGCCACACGGCGTGGTTGCTCGCGCCGAGCAGGCCCACGCGGCCGCCGGCCACCTCGTCGGCGAGCGCGCCCAGCGTCTCCTCCAGCGGGACGGAGCGGTCCTCGATGTGCGTGTACAGCACGTCGAGCCGCTCCATGCCCAGGCGCTCGCGGCTGCGCTCGGCGGCCGAGCGCACGGCGTCGGCCGACAGGCCCTCGGCGTCCTCCAGGCCGCCGCCCGGCGTGCGCGGCAGCGCGCCCAGTTTGGTGGCGATGGTGACCTCGTCGCCGACTCCGCGGTCGGCGCGCCAGCGGCCGAGCACCGTCTCGCTCTCGCCGCCCTGGAACCCCGGCACCCAGAACGCGTAGTTGTTGGCCGTGTCGACGAAGCTGCCGCCGGCCGCCACGAAGCGGTCCAGGATCGCGAAGGATGTCTCCTCGTCGACGGTGCTGCCGAACGGAAGCGCTCCCAGGCAGATGGCGCTGACCCGGCGGGCAGCAGATCCGGTCCCGATGGTGCGGTAACGCATCAGTTCACCTCTTCCATGACGGTCTCCAGGGCGGTGTCGTCTCTTCCCATGGCCGCGGCGGAGGGCGCTCCGTCGGCCGCGAGCACTGACCGGTAGTAGTCGATCTTGTGGAGGATGGCGCGCTCCCGCTCCCGCAGCTCCTCGATGCGCCGCGCCAGCCGGTCCGCGTGCGCGTGCAGCACGTCGAGCCGGCGCGGGATCGTGTGGTCGCCCTCCCGCACGAGTTCGGCGAACTCGCGCAGCCGCGCGATGGGCATGTCGGTGTCGCGCAGGCAGCGCACCAGGTCGAGCAGTTCGACGTCGGACGCCCGGTACCGGCGGTGGCCGGTCGCGGCGCGCTCGACCTCCGTCAGCAGCCCCGCGCGCTCGTAGTAGCGCAGGGTGTCGAGGCTGACTCCGAACCTGGCCGAGACCTCACCGGGGGTGTAGTACTCGCTCATGGACCCACAGCCTGCTACCTGGAGTGCGCTCCAGGTCAAGTCCCCGGCGGCGCTCCGGTGACGGCGCCGACAACGGCGCAGGTCAGGTCCTCGACCACGGTGGCGCGGTCCACCTCCGGGTGCTCCAGCCACCACTCCCCCGCCGCCTGCACCATGCCGATCACCGCGTGCGCCGTGATCCTGGCGCGGACGGGCCCGCCGGCGCGGCCCTCCGCGGTCAGCAGGTCGGCCAGCTCCTCGCCGAGCCGGCGCACCATCAGGCCGAGGTCGCCGCGGGTGCGCGGGTCCTCGGCCGTGGCGCGGTGGACGAGGAAGCGGTACAGGTTGAGGTTGCGCTGCACCATGCCCAGGTAGGCGTCGACGGCGGCGCGGGCCCGTCCGCGCAGGTCGGCGGGGCCGTGGAACTCCGCGCGCACCCGCGCCATGAGGGCATCGACGTGGCGTTCGGCCAGGGCGCGGTACAGGCCGCTCTTGTCGCCGAAGTGGCGGTAGAGGATCGGCTTGCTGATTCCCGCCGCGGCGGCGATGGCCGACATCGGGGCGTCCGGGCCGTCGCGCCGGATGACCTGGTCAGCGGCGGCCAGGATGGCGCGGCGGCGGTGCGGGTCGCGCCCGCGGCCGCTGGCCGCGGCCGTGCGCGGCGCCGGACCGGAGGCGTCGGATCGCGTCACAGCGGTGCTCACCCCGTCACAGTGTCACACCGTGGCGCGCAGCAGCGGAATCCTCCGGATGACGGCGGTGGCGGCCAGGCTGACGAGGAGCACGACGACGATGTGCCCCGCGGCGGTGGCGGTCATGGCGAGCGGGTGGTCGGGGAGGCCGGTGAGGTCGCGCAGCTGGTACAGCACCATCACGTGCACGAGGAAGACCCCGAAGCTGAGCTCGGAGAGCGTCCGCAGCCATCGGCGCGCGGGCTCGGCCTCCCCCTCGGCGGCGGTGCGGGCCGACCAGCGGGTGCCGAGGGCGCGGAACAGCAGGAACGCGGTGACCGACATGACGAGGACGGTCGGCGACAGGTAGTCGTAGACGTAGTTGGCGGCCGAGCCCCAGCCGCCGGTGGCCGCGCCGACGAGGCCGGCGGCCAGGGCGGTGACGGCGACGCTGCCGGCGAACAGCCCGCCGGACGCCCACGTCTGGCGCCGGGTGAGGTCGGTCTCGCGGAGCAGGTAGCCCATGACGTAGTAGCCGACGAAGGGGAGGAAGCGGGTGACGGCATTGGGCTCGCCGGCGCCGTCGAACGCGGTGACGGCCTGGTCCACGATCCCGAGCGCGGACATCACGATCGCGAAGCCCCAGAGCGTGCGGGTGCCCGCGTGGCGGGTGAGGATCCGCAGGAACGGGGTGAGCACGTACAGGCCGGCGAGGACGAAGAGGAAGTACAGGTGCAGCGCGGGATTGCCCGAGAGCACCTGGCTGACGGCCTGCTGGAGGCCGATGTCGCTGCGGTACAGCGCCTCCCACGCGAGGTAGACGACCGTCCAGACGAGCAGCGGCGTGCCGATGCGGGAGAACCGGCGGCGGTAGAACATCCGCAGCCCCTCGGGGCGGGGCGCCAGCAGCAGGGCCCCGCTGAGCATGATGAAGACCGGGACGCACCATCGCAGGGCGGAGTCGACGGCGTTCGCCGTCCACCAGGTCGCCGTGCCGAAGTCGGTGTAGCGGGTGGTGACGACCGGCGCGAAGGCGTGCACCGCGATGACGGTGCACATGGCCGCGACGCGGGTGAGGTCCAGCCACGCGGTGCGTCCCGGCGCCGATGTCCGGGTGGCCGGGGCGCTCCGCCGCGCCACTTCTGGTTCCGCGGGGCCGCCCGTGTCCGGCCGGTGGGCGGTCGCTGTGGAATCCGAAGTGATGGCAGCCATACCGGGGTTCCTCAGTCCAATCGACGACGGCTGAACTCCCCAATTGATATCATGTCGTTATTGTGCTCTCAATAAATCCCCAGGAAACTCCGCCTTGCCTCCGGGATACCCCTGCGTGACACTCGGATCACCGTCCGAGGTCGCGGCGCGGTGGAGCACCCCCGGCGGACAGTGGCCGGATCCGGCCACCGGTACCCGCTCCCGGCTCACCAGCGCCCCGGCCGCCGCACCGCCAGCCGGGCCACCGCGGCCGACGGCGGGCCGCGGATCCCACCGGCTCCCCGAGGAACGCTCCTTCCCGCAGCAGCGGTTCTTCCCGGTCAGGACGATCCTGCACCTCCCCGCGTCAACACACCGTCAAGTGCCGCTTCCCTCGGCCGCCATCAGCGGCTCCCCGGCGGCATTCCCGCATCGCGAACCGCTCCCGCGGCGCCGCCACCAACGAGCGCCCCGGCACGGCTCGTACCGCCCGCCCCGCTCGGAGCCCCGCCCGCGTAACGGCGAACGAGTCCGCGCGTTCCGCGCGGCGGAGCCGGCTCACGGATCCGGCGCGGCCCGGCCCGCGCCCGCGCCCTCGCCCCCGGCAGGGCTCCGTGGGACTGCGGTGGCGGGCGGTACGAGCCGTGCCGGGGCGCTCGTTGGGGGCGGCGCCGCGGGAGCGGTTCGCGATGCGGGAAT
>NZ_QEIO01000243.1 GCF_003336425.1 Marinitenerispora sediminis
GGCGGTGACGGCCACCGCCGTCCTCGGGCTGTTCCTGTCCGACCCGACCGCGCTGATGGCGTCGTGGTGAGGGTCGGATGGGGGGCCCGCGTGCCGGTGGTGGGGCGCGGACGGGCGTGGCGGCCGCGTGTGCCGGTGCCGGCCCGGCTCAGCCGCGCAGGAATGCCGAGACGGCCGCGGTCTGCCCGAGGATGGCGTGCCCGGTGTCGGGCAGCACGGTGACGGTGGCGTGCGGGACGCACTGCCGCACGCGTCGGGCGGTCTCGTGGGAGTCGAACATGGCGTCGCGGGCGCCGACGAGCACGAGAACGGGGGCGGTGAGGCGGCGCAGCGTGTCGTCGGGGAAGATCGGCAGCCGCTCCGTGCGCGGTTTGAAGTGGGTGAAGGTGAGCGCCACGCTGTCGAGGGCGTCCCGGTGCCGCGGTGCGTCCAGGCCGGCGACGGCGCTCACGGAGCGGCGTGTCCCCCAGTGGCCGAACGGGCGCAGGAGGACGACCTTGACCAGCCAGCCGGTCTTCTGCCGGCCCAGGCCGCCGGGGCACAGCAGGGCCAGGCGCGTCACCCGGTCGGGGCGGTGCGCGGTGTAGTGCAGCGCGAGCCAGCCGCCGAGGGAGGCTCCGACGAGCGCGGCGCTGGTGAGGCCGAGCCCGTCGAGCACGTCGTCCAGCCACAGCACGAGGGCGTCGGAGTCCAGGGGCGGGCGGGACGGCGCGCTCAGGCCGGGTTCGCCGACGAGGTCGACGGCGTAGGTGCGGAAGTGCCGCGACCAGTCGGCGACGTCGTCGCGCCACATCGCGGTGTTGGTGCCCGAACCGTGCAGCAGCACGGCGGGCGGCGCGTCGCGGGGTCCGGAGGCGACGACGAACGTCTCGCCTTCGCGGGTGGGGAGGCGCAGGTGCTCGGCGGGGACGGGCCAGGCGTCGAGGGCCTCGCGGTAGCGGCGGCGGATCTGGCGTGCGCCGTCCTCGGACGTGTAGATCGTGCTCATGGCGTGAGGAGTCCTTCTATGTGTTCGAGTAGGCGGGCGGTGTCGCCCAGGCCGCCCAGGACGATGACCTTCATGCGGGCCCGCTCCCTGTCGTAGGCCGTCTCGATCCGCAGCGGCTGGTCGTCCGAGCTGCGGTTGGCGCCCACGCTCATGAGCAGGGTGGCCAGGCGGTGGGCTGTCTCGGGGCTGGCCGCGTCGATCTCCACGATGCTCGACACCTCGGTGTGGCGCTGCCGCCCGGCGGGGTGGTCGGCGGGCGCGGAGACCGGGCGGCCGGTGAACGCCTCCAGGTCCTCGTGCGCGATCCGGTACTGCTTGCCGATGCGGACCGCGTTGAGGCGGCCGTCCCGCACGTAGTTGCGGACGGTGCGTACGTGCAGGCCGAGGTGTTCGGCGACCTGTTCCACCGAGTACAGACGATCACTCACGAAAAATACCTTAACCTTCCCTTGGGTGGGTGGCAACTGTGTTGTTTACGGGAAAAGACGGTATGGCGGCGCCGGAGTCTCCGGCCGGGCGCGGCGCTTGGGGTGCCGGCCGTCCCCGGGTGCTCGGACGGGCGGGTGCACGGGGCGCGGAGCGGCGGGGGTGACCGCGCGCACCGCGACTGGGCACCGACGCGGTGAATGGCGGGGCAGCGCGACGCAGCACGTCCGGCGGGCGGGGGCGGAGGCGCGCCGGGGTCGCCGCCCGGTCAGGAGGGGCGTCGAGCGCCTCCCCGCCGACCGCCGTCCCGGTCAGCCCCGTCCTCGCCGGCCGGCGGGTCGGCGGAGCTCAGGGCGGCGGCGAGCCGGTCGCGGACCTCGGTCTGGGCGGCGATCCGGGCGTCGAGGGCGGCCAGGCGGGCGCGGGCGACGGCGAGCTTGTCCGGGGCCGGCGGGGCGGCCGCGACGTCGCCGTCGAGGCAGGGCAGGAAGTGCCGGACGTCGTCGAGGGTGAGGCCCGCGCGGACGAGGAACCGGATGCTGCGGACCCGGTTGAGGGCGCGCGGCGGGTAGCGGCGGTAGCCGTTGGGCGCCCGTTCCGATTCGAGCAGGCCGGCCTGCTCGTAGTGCCGGACGGCGCGGGGTGTGGTGCCGGCCGCGGCGGCCAGTTCGCCGATGCGCATCATGTCCCCATCCTGGCCGGTCGGGGGGCGTGCTCCGGCGAGGGGGCGCCCGGTGCCGCGACGCCGGCTGGTGCGGGGCGGCCGCGTGGTGGGGCGCGCGGGGAAGCGGGTGCTGACCGCTCGGGGCGCGGGCGCCCGGGGGTCGGACGGCCGTGCGGGCGCGCCGCCGAGTCCCGTTCCGGGGCCGGAACCTGGGATGTCGTCATAGAACCGACAAAGTCCGGCGACACCCCGGAAAAGATCACCGGCTATATCCGTTGTTAGGACGTGATCGCACATCGGGGCGACGTCCTGTCCAGAACCCACGGGGAGGGCACGTGCTAGCAGAGGTACGGACCTGGCTGGACCAGCGGACCAGCCGCGCGGAGGACTGGGACATCGGCACCCTGCTGCGGGCCAAGCGCGGCCAGCGGGTGAGCGTCGTCCTGCCGGCGCGCAACGAGAGCGCCACGGTGGGCGCGATCGTGGCCGCCATCCGCACGGCCCTGCGCGAGGCGGTCCCGCTGGTGGACGAGATCATCGTGATCGACTCGCGCAGTACCGACGACACCGCCCGGGTGGCGGCCGAGGCGGGCGCCGCGGTCTTCCACCAGGACCAGGTGCGCGCGGACCTGCCCCTGGGCAGCGGCAAGGGCGAGGCGCTGTGGAAGTCGCTGTTCGTGGCGACCGGCGACATCATCGTCTTCGTTGACGCGGACCTGATCGGGTTCAGCCCGAGCTACGTGACGGGGCTGCTCGGCCCGCTGCTCACCGACCCGGCGGTCGCCTACGTCAAGGCGTGCTACGACCGCCCGCTCACGGGATCGGAGGGGCCGGCCCTCGACGGCGGCCGGGTGACCGAACTCGTCGCCCGGCCGCTGCTCAACCAGTACTGGCCGCGGCTGGCCGGCTTCGTCCAGCCGCTGTCCGGCGAGTACGCCGGGCGCGGCGACGTGCTGCGCCAGGTGCCGTTCATGTCGCACTACGGGGTGGAACTTGCGCTGCTGATCGACCTGCTGGAGCAGGTCGGCCTGGACGCGCTCGCCCAGGTCGACCTCGGGCTGCGGGAGCACACCCACCAGTCCACCGCCGACCTGGGGGTGATGGCCGCCCAGATCCAGCACACCGCGCGGATCCGCCTGGCGCGCTCCGGGCGGCTCGCCGGCGACGGGGCGGCCAGCACCGAGCTGGTCCAGTACACGCGCGGCGCTACCGGCCGCTACCGGCCGCTACCGCGCGACACCGCGATCAGTGAGCGTCCCCCGGCGGCGTCCCTGCAGCCCCAGCTGGTCTGAGCCGCGGGCGGCGTCAGGTCACGAGCGCGCCGCCGTCCACCGGGAGCACGACACCTGTGACGAACGACGCGCCCGGCGACACCAGCTGCAGGATCGCCCACGCGACCTCCTCCGGACGGCCGAGCCGGCCCGCGGGCGTGTGGGCGAGCTGCCACGCGCGGGTCTGGGCGCGCTGCTCCTCGGTGCGGCCGGCGTGCTCGGCGATGGGGGTGGCGATCGCGCCGGGCGCGACCGCGACGACGCGGATCCCGCGCGGCGCGAGCTGCACCGCCCAGCCGCGGGTGACCGTCTCCAGGGCCGCCTTGGCAGCGGCGTAGGAGACGTCACCGGGCCAGCCGCGCTGGCCGACGGCGGTGGTCACGTTCACGATCACGCCGCCGGCGCGGTCCAGCTCGGGCAGTGCCGCCTGGGTGAGCAGCATCGGCGCCACCAGGTGCAGGTCGAGTTGGCGCATGACGGCGTCGCGGGTGTGCCCGCCGAGGGCGTCGTAGGCGGGGGCGCCGGCGTTGTTGACGAGGGCGTCGATGCGGCCGAAGGCATCGGCGGCGGCGCCGGTGATCCGCTCCGCGGCGTCGGGAGCGGTGACGTCGGCGGCGAACGGCCGGATGCCCGGGCGGCCCCCGGCGGTCTCCGCGAGGGGCGCGGTGCGGCGGCCGACGGCGAGGACGCGTGCGCCGGCGTCGGCGCAGGCGTGGGCGGTGGCCCGGCCGATGCCGCTGCCCGCGCCGGTGACGACGACGGCTCTGCCGCGCAGCGGGCGGTCGGGGTGCTCGGTGGGGCCGGGGTGCGCGGGGAGCCCCGCGGTGGTGTGTGCGGTCATGGGGCCAGCCTGCGGGGTTGACGCTGGCGTCAATGTCAAGCCGGGGACGTCGGGCGGCCGGGGGCGCTAGGCAGTGTTTTTTGAGCGGGTGAGATCGCGTAGCCGGATGCGGATGGAGGGGACGTGCACGGTTCCGTCGTCGACCGCGGCCCGCGTGCCGTACCCGGTCGCTGCCGCCCGGATCTGTTTCCGCAGGTTGATGGAGCGTTCGCCGGTGGTGCGGTCCCGGTAGGCGGCCCGCTCCACGGCCGGGCGCCTCCCCCCCCCGCGACCCGCGCCTGCGGCGGTTCCCGCCCTGGAGACCAGGTGGGATCACGCCGAGGTGTTCGCCGGTGGCGGCGTCGATACGCAGCCGCTCGGCGATGCGGCTCCAGGCGCCGTC
>NZ_QEIO01000244.1 GCF_003336425.1 Marinitenerispora sediminis
GCCGGCCCCTCTCCGGCCACCGCCCGCGCGGTGGATCCGCTCCACATCACTCGTCACGCCTCCCCATCTGGTCCCTGCGGTTGGTCGGCCCGGCTGCCGGGCCCGTCCCGGACCGCCGGCTGCCGCCGCGGCCCGCGCTGGTGTTCCCTCTCGTACGGCCGCCCGCCGCGGCGGGCGTGCGCCGCCACCCGCCGGCGCGACCGGATGCCCGGCGTGCGGGGCGGGCCGGCCCGGGTTCATGCCGCCCGCCTCCCGGTGTAGAAGTGCGCGACCGCGTCGCAGACCCGTTCGACGGCGCTCATGGCGAGGTCCGGGTAGAGCGGCAGCGCGACCGCGGCCGCGCACGCGGCCTCCGCGTTCGGGAACTCGCCCCGCCGGTGGCCGAGGCGGGCGAACCGCGGTTCCAGGTGCGGCGGCGTCGGATGGTAGGTCTCGGCGCCCACGCCGACCGCCGCGAGCGTGCCGACGAGCGCCTCACGGTCCTCGACCTCGACCAGGTAGGCGTGGTACACCGGGGAGCCGCCGCCGCGGCGCACGGCGGGGTCCGGCAGCCGCTTGATGCCGGGCACTCCGCTCAGCCGCTCGGTGTAGGCGGCGGCGAGTTCGGCGCGCCGGGCGATGTCGGCGTCCAGCCGGGTCAGCTTGGCCAGCAGGACGGCGGCCTGCAGGTCGTCCATGCGGCTGTCGGCCCGGATCGGCACGCCGAGGTCGGACAGGCCCGGGACGTGCTCCAGCGTCCGGCCGGCGCGCCCCTGGTGGCGCAGCTCGGCGACGGCCGCCGCGACCTCCGCGTCATCGGTGAGGACGGCGCCCGCGTCGCCGATCGCCCCGAGGGTGGTGGTCGGGAAGAACGAGAGCGCCCCGCCCCTGCCGAGCAGTCCGGCGTGCACGCCGTTCCAGCGCATACCAACGGCGTGGGCGCTGTCCTCGACGAGCCCCAGGCCGTGCCGGCGCGCGACCGCGGCGATGCCGGCGATGTCGGCCATCCGGCAGGACAGGTGGGCCGGCATGATGATCCGGGTGCGGGGGGTGACGGCGGCGGCCGCCGCGTCCGGGTCCAGCCCGTAGCCGGCCGGCTCGATGTCGGCGAACCGGGGGCGGCCCCGGGCCAGCAGCACGGCGGACGCGGTGGCGGCGGAGCCGAAGGCCGGAACGACGACCTCCTCACCTGGTGCGAGGCCGCATGCCCGCAGCAGCAGGACCAGTGCGTCGGTGCCGGAGTTCACCCCCACGACGTGCCGCGCGCCGGTCCAGGCGCGCAGGGCGTCCTCCAGCTCGGCGACCTTGCTTCCGTGCGCGCATCTGCCGCGCTCGATGACGTCGCGGCAGTGGCCGCGCACGGTCGGCCACACCTCGGCGAAGGACGACTCCTGGCTGAAGAAGGGCACCGGATCCGGCGCGGCGGCGGCAAGGCGCGACGCGGACGTGCGGCACGTTTCCGGCACGGCGTCACTCCTCGTTTCCGAACGAATTCGGGGCAGCCCAGACGGTCACCGGGCGGGCGATACCACGAAGCGCATTCGTACTTCGTCGGCGCTCACGCCACCGGCCTTTTCCCGGGACCGCGACGACCGTAAACCATTTCTCCGCCACCTCGGAGCACAATCCAGAATTACTGACCTTTTGCCATTTAATGTCCGGAGAATGCATATCGTCGGCTTATCGGGGGCGGGAACCGCAGGTCAGACGGCACCGAGCGGCCGGGCGGGCCCGCGCGCCGGACCGACCGTGGCCCATTCCGGCCGGAGGCCGCGCGGTCACCGGTCCGCTCCTGGACGGTCCACCCGCGGCCGCCGTCGGCCGCGGGTGAACGTTGAAGGGCTGCGCCCACCGGGCGGCGGACGGGGTCAGCAGACCTCGACGACCTCGCCCCCGGACAGTGCGACCAGCCGGTCGGGAGCGATGGGGAACACCGCGTGCGGCGTTCCGGCCGCCGCCCACACGGTGTCGAACCCGAGGAGGTCGACGTCCACGAACGTCCGCAGCGGGGTCTGGTGCCGGAACGGCGGGATGCCGCCGATGCTGTAGCCGGTGACCGCCCGGACCCGCTTGGCGTCCGGCCGGGTCACCGGCCCGGTCACGTGCTTGCCGATCCGGTCGGTGTCGACCCGGTTGGCCCCCGAGGCGACGACCAGGATCGGCTCGTCCCCCGCGACGAAGACCAGGCTCTTGGCGATCTGCGCCGGCGTCGTCCCGAGCGCGCTCGCCGCCTCGGCGGCCGTCCGGGCGCTGTCCGGGAGCTCCCGGACCCGTCCCGGCTCGCCGTGCTCGGTGAGGAACTCCTGGATCCGCTGCGCCTTCGCGTGCATGTGGCCGTGCTCTCCGTTCTGTTCGTTGTGTCGGACCTGTCCGGTCCATCCGGCCGCCCGCCCCGGCAGGGGCCCGGCGGCGTATCCCGGCCGCTACCTGCCGCGGGCTCCGGACGCCCGTGAGACGCGGGACGGCACCGGGGAGAAGGGCTCAGCCGGCCGGGTGGCCGAGCGCCTCACTGACCCGCCGCAGCACGTCCTGCCCGTCCATCCGGGCCGGGTAGACCGCCACGAGGACCGCCTCGGAGCCGTCCGGGCCGGCGGGCGCCGGCCGGGCGGCGGGACCGGTCAGCCCGTTTCTGGCAGCCCCCGGACCGCCCGCCTCCAGGGGGCCGCCGGGATCGCGGAACACCGGTCCGAGCGTGCGGGTGACGAACGCCATCGCCTCGTCCAGGCGGTTCCACGGCACGCGGTGCTCCGGGTCGCGCAGCCAGGACCGCAGCACGTGGTTGTGCGCGGCGATCACCGCCGCCGCCAGGGCCTCGGCGGCGAGCGCGCGCGGCCCCTCGGTGTGGTCGGCGGCGAGGTGCCCGGTGAACGCGGCCTGGTAGCGGGCGGTCATGGCGATCTCGCGGTCGCGCAGCCGGGGGACCGCACGCACGAGGTGGTACCGGGGGACGGTGATCTCCGGCGCGGCGACGTAGTCCTGGAAGACCATGCGCGCCGCCGCGCAGACGGCCGTCACCGGGTCGTCGTGCGCGGACGCCGCGAGGTGCCGGGCGACGTTCGCGAAGAGCTCGTCGTGCTCGGCGAACAGCACGTCCTCCTTGGACCCGAAATGCCGGAAGAGTGTGCGCCGGCTGACGCCGGCCGCGGCCGCGATGTCGTCCATGGTGGTGGCCTCGTAGCCGTGCTCCGTGAACAGCCGCAGCGCGGCGGCCACCGCCCGGCGGCGCGCGGCCCGCGCTCCGCCGCCGCGCCCGCTCCTCGGCGTCTCCTCCATGGTCCCCGCTCCCCTCGCGCGCTTCCGTGCCCGAACTTACTGGTCCCGTCCCATCGGACACGCCGCCACGATCCAGTGTGACACTCAATGCCGATTTTCGACACGCAGTGCCATACTGGTGCTTGTCGGATCCGCGACCCACAGCGCCGGGAGGCCACATGAGCGACTTCGACCTGTTCCGGACCACCGAGGAGCACGAGGCCCTGCGCGAGGCCGTGCGCGCCGTCGCCGAGGACAAGATCGCCCCGCACGCCGCCGAGGTCGACGCCGGCGCCGCCTTCCCGCAGGCGGCCTACGACGCCCTGCGCGCCGGAGACTTCCACGCCCCGCACATCCCGGAGGAGTACGACGGGGTGGGCGCCGACGCGCTGGCCACCTGCGTCGTCATCGAGGAGGTCGCCCGCGCGTGCGCCTCGTCGTCGCTCATCCCGGCGGTGAACAAGCTCGGCACCATGCCGCTCCTCCTGGCCGGCTCGGAGGACGTCCGGCGGCGCTACCTTCCGCCGGTGGCGCGCGGCGAGGCGATGTTCTCCTACGGCCTCTCGGAGCGCGAGGCCGGATCGGACACCGCGAGCATGCGGACCCGCGCGGTGCCCGACGGCGACGACTGGATCCTGTCCGGGCAGAAGTCCTGGATCACCAACGCCGGTGTGAGCGCCTACTACACGGTCATGGCGGTCACCGACCCCGACGGGCCGCGCGGCCGCAACGTCAGCGCGTTCGTGGTGCACGCCGACGACCCCGGGTTCACGCTGGGCGAGCCGGAGCGCAAGCTCGGAATCAAGGGCTCGCCCACCCGAGAACTCTTCTTCGACGAGGTCCGCATCCCCGGCGACCGGCTGGTGGGCACGGTCGGCGAGGGGCTGAAGATCGCGCTGCGCACCCTCGACCACACCCGGGTCACCATCGGCGCCCAGGCCGTGGGCATCGCCCAGGGCGCGCTCGACCACGCGGTCGCCTACGTCAAGGAGCGCAAGCAGTTCGGCAAGGCCATCGCGGAGTTCCAGGGCGTGCAGTTCATGCTCGCCGACATGGCGATGAAGCTGGAGACCGCCCGGCAGATGGTCTACACCGCGGCGGCCAAGTCGGAGCGCGGCGACGCCGACCTGGCCTTCTTCGGCGCGGCCGCCAAGTGCTTCGCCTCCGACGCCGCCATGGAGATCACCACCGACGCCGTCCAGCTGCTCGGCGGCGCCGGCTACGTCAAGGACTTCCCGCTGGAGCGGATGATGCGCGACGCCAAGATCACCCAGATCTACGAGGGAACCAACCAGATCCAGCGCCTGGTCATGGCCCGCC
>NZ_QEIO01000245.1 GCF_003336425.1 Marinitenerispora sediminis
GCCCCGGCACCGACCGGGCCGTCGGCGGCGGCCGCACCGAGCACGAGTACCACCTGGACGAGCTCGGCGCCGCGCTCGGCGTGAGCCCGCTGGGGGAGCCGACCGGGCCGGCGCGCCCCTGGCGGACCGGCCCGGCCGCCAGGCCCGGGGGACCGGCTGCCGGCGCGTCCGGCCGGTGGGCGGGCGGCGCGCCGCATCCCCTCGGCCGCGACCGCTCCCGCCCCGGCGCCCTGCGTGGAGCGTCCCCCGGCTCGGCCGGAGGCGCGGGGGCGGACGGCCTCCGCCGCTGGGGGCGGGCGTCCCCGCGCGCGGCGGGCCGGTTTCTGCGGCTCGTGCCGTGGCGGCCCCCGCTCCGGCGCCGGTCCCCTCGGGGAGCACCGCGGTGAGCCCCCGCACTGGCCGGCGCCCCCGGACCGGAGACGCCGGCCGCGTCCACCGGCTGGCCGGGCGGCGCACCGCCGGCGCGGCGCGGCCGCGCCGCGGCCTCCAGGCGGCCTGGGACTCCGGCACGCCACGGGGCGCCGCCCCGGCGCCCCGCCGTCCGATTCCGCCCAGCCCGCCAGGGCAGGGCGCCTGGGAGGTAATGAGATGAGCACCGCACCCAAGCAGATCCGGCTCGCCGCGCACTTCCCCGGGGTGAACAGCACCACGGTGTGGAGCGATCCCGCCGCCGGCAGCCAGATCGACTTCGGTTCGTTCCGGCACCTCGCGCAGACCGCTGAGCGCGGCCGGTTCGACTTCTTCTTCCTGGCCGAGGGGCTCCGGCTGCGGGAGCACCAGGGCAGGATCTTCGACCTCGACGTCGTCGGCCGCCCCGACACGCTCACCGTCCTGTCCGCGCTCGCCGCCGTCACCACGCACCTCGGGCTGGCCGGCACGCTCAGTTCGACCTTCAACGAGCCCTACGAACTCGCCCGGCAGCTGGCCTCCCTCGACCACCTCAGCGCCGGACGGGCCGCCTGGAACGTCGTCACGTCCTCCGACGCGTTCACCGGGGAGAACTTCCGGCGCGGCGGCTACCTGGACCACGCCGACCGCTACGAGCGGGCCGCCGCCTTCGTCCGGACCGCGCGCGAGCTCTGGGACAGCCCGCTCGACGGCGCCGCCGACCCGGACGGCGCGATCGGGGCGTTCCGGCACCGCGACCGCTTCTTCGACATCGAGGGCGAGTTCTCGGTGCCCCGATCGCCGCAGGGGCACCCGGTGGTGATCCAGGCCGGGGACTCCGAGCAGGGACGGGAGTTCGCGGCCGCGGCCGCCGACATCATCTTCTCGCGGCACGGCGGCCTGGAGGAGGGGCGCGCGTTCTACGCCGACGTGAAGGCGCGGCTGGCCCGGCACGGCCGGTCGCCCGACGAGCTCCTCATCATGCCCGGCGTGACGTTCGTCCTCGGCGCCACGGCGGAGGAGGCCGCCGAGCGGGCCAGGCGCATCCGCTACCAGCAGGTGAGCGGGCCGGGCGCCATCAACTTCCTGGAGCAGGTCTGGGGCCGGGACCTGTCCGGTTACGACCCGGACGGCCCGCTTCCCGACATCGACCCCGACCCCGACAATGCCTCGATCACGCGGGGCCGGGTGCGGCACACCGCGGATCCGCTGGCGCTCGCCCGCCGCTGGCGCGCGATCGCCGAGGCCGGGAAGCTCAGCATCCGCGACCTGATCGTCGAGGTGACCGCCCGCCAGACGTTCGTCGGCACCCCCGCCCAGGTGGCGGCGGCGCTCCACGAGCACGTCCGCACCGACGCGTGCGACGGCTTCATCCTGGTACCGCACCTCACGCCCGGCGGACTCGACGACTTCGTGGAGAAGGTCGTGCCGCTCCTCCAGGAGCGCGGCGTGCTGCGCACCGAGTACACCGGAGGGACGCTCCGCGAGAACCTGGGACTGCCTGCCGTTCCGCGGCGGGCGGGGGCGGAGCGGGTCGCCTGATCGGCGGCCCGGCGCATCCCGGGCCAGCGGCCGGCGTCGCCACCGGAACCGGTGACGGCGCCGCCGCGGCGTGCGGGTCGGCCGACCGCCACTAGGCGCCGCCGGGGTAGTTGCCGAATCCGCCCCCGCCGGGGTAGTTGCCGAATCCGCCCCCGCCGGGGTAGTTGCCGAATCCACCGCCGCCCGGGTAGTTGCCGAATCCGCCCCCGCCGGGGTAGTTGCCGAATCCGCCCCCGCCCGGGTAGTTGCCGAAACCCTCCTCGGGGGACGGGCCCTCCTCCGAGGAGTCGTAGCCGTAGTCGTCGTCATCGTCCTGGGCTCCGGCCACGGCCGGCGCTCCGACCACGAGGGCGGGCGCGAAGGCGGCCGCGAGTAGAAGTCGGCGCAGGTCGAATTTCATGGAATCTCTCCTCCCGAAGATGATCCGGCGATCTGCCGGATCACGGCCATTTCACGGCCCTCCGCCATTGGTCCGCGTCGACGCGGGGGCCTGGAGCCGCGTTCGCCCGACCCGCGGTGCTTTTCCGCAGCGGAACCAGGTCGGCCGCGCATGGAATCCGAAGAAGGTCATTCGAGCTTCACGCGTATTTCCGCCGAAGGGGAACCGCGGTGAGAGGAGTAGGTGTTCGCAGGGGAGCGGAACCGAGTCGGCGGGAAGCTGAGAGCCGCATTCGGGGACGTGCCGCAGGTGAGGGCGCCGACCTGCTGGTCGCGGTGCCCAGGCGCCGCCGGAAAGGGAGTGAGGGGGTGAAGGGCGGCACCGCCACCAGGCCGGTGACGGTGCCGCCGCGGCGTTCCGGCCGGATCGCGCCGCCCCGCGCGGCGGTGCCCGCGGGAGGGACCGGCCGGGGGCCCGACCGCCGGCCGCCGCCCGGCGGTGTGCCGGGCATGCCGGTCGGTCGGGCGCACGGCTGAGGCGGTATCAGAAGAAGTCCTCGTCGCCGTCGATGCCGAACTCGTCACCGTCCCAGTCGCCGTCGAAGTCGCCCCAGCCTCCGTCGCCCCAGCCGTTGTCGAAGTCGTCGAAGTCCTGGGCGTTGGCCGCCATGGCCGGTCCCATGGCGATGGCGGGCGCGATGATGCCGGCGAGCATGAGGCGTCGCAGAATGGTCTTCATCAGGATCCTTCCTCCCTGAATGCCGACCTGATGATTTATCAGGTCGGACTCCGCTCCACGGTCCGTTGAAATCAGTCCTTTCCTGATTTCGGACGGGCCCGGAGTCACGCCTCCCATGCTTGCGGCGGGCATCCCAAAACGAAACAGGACTGCCACCCGCGGAAGCCAAAGAAAATGCCCTGACGGTCAATCGTTTTCCAGCCGTCCCGGCGGCGGTGTCCAATGGCCGCCAAAACCGATCCTGGTCGCATGATGACAGCGGACGGCCGGGCCGGAATTGTCCAGTGCGGAAATTCCGGCCCGGCGCCTTCCGGGTGTACGGGGCCTCGCCCGCGCTCGTTCGGTGGTCCGGTGATTCGCCTCCCGTGCGCGAGTGGCGCCCCCGGGTCTGGTGCCGTCAGCCGCGGGCCGAGCTGCGCGTCCCGGTCGTGCCGGCCCCGAACGGGCCGGCGAACGTCCCCTGCTGCTCGAACGCGCTGCGCGGACCCCGGTGGTGATGGAGGTGCCGGTGGTGGTGGCCGTGCACATGGCCGACGGCCCCTCCGCCGCCTCGGACATGCCCGGCCGCACCGCCGCCGACCGCGCCACCAGCCGCACCGCCGCCAGCCGCTCGGCCACCAGCCGCGCCGCCGGCCGCGCCCCCTCCGGCGCCTCCGCCGCCTCCGGCACCGCCGGCCACGCACTCGCAGGGGCACAGGCAGTCTTGGGCGTGCGCCGCGACCGCGGGCGCCCCCAGGGCGAGGGCGGGCGCGATGAGGCCGGCGAGCATGATTCGACGCAGGTTGGTCTTCATTGGGAATTCCTCCGGGACATCGGAAGCGGGCCTGGCGGCCCGTCAGCTCGGACTCCGTGGTGCGGCCCCCGGCAGCGGTGCCCCGCCGGTGGCGGCGGGACCTGGAGCCGCGCCTGCCGGCTCGTGGCGCCCCTGCCGGCACGAACCGGCCGGACACCCAGCGAGGCCCGCGGAGGGCGCGGCGCTCTCCACCGCGCTCAAGGTGGCCGCGGATTCGGAATTCCCGGCCCATTGTCGGGAATCCCGGTGTACGGGAACAGTGCGGTCGCCCTGGTGGGCGGGGTCGGCACCGCTGCCGACGTGGGCGGCGGTGCCGACGCGAGACGCGATCGGACGGTGCGCCCGGCGCTCTGGAAGGCCGATCGGCCCCGGTGCGCGGGATGTCGTCCGATCGCGCCTTCTCCAGCGGGTGCCGAGCCGCGTGGCTCGGCCTGCCGTGCTCGGGGTCAGCCCCGGGCGTGGCTCTGGGTGCCGAAGGTGCTGGCGCCGCCGGGTCCGGCCGCGGTGGCCTGCTGCTGGAAGCTGCTGCTCGGGCCGAAGGTCGGGAAGCCCCAGAAGTGCTGGCCGCCGAAGATGTCCTGGGCGCCGGCCATGGCGGGCGTGCCCAGCGCGACGGCAGAGGCGATGAGGCCGGTGAGCGTGATTCGGCGCAGGTTGGTCTTCATGGAAATTCCTCCAGGAAGGCTGACCTGGCGATCTGCCAGGTCG
>NZ_QEIO01000246.1 GCF_003336425.1 Marinitenerispora sediminis
CCTCGGAGCAGTGGCCGGCCCCCTGGCCCGGGGCTCCCCCAGCTGCGGGCAGAGGCGACGCGGCCGAGCAGCGCGCGCGGGCGCCGCCGGGCCGGACCGGCGGGAGCCGGTGGCGGCCACCGCCCATGGCCAGGACGGACCGGATTGGACGGTTCGGCCCCCGCGCGCCACGATGGTGGGATGGCGCTGGGGCGCCTGGTGTGCCGGGAAGCCTGGTCGGCGTCCACTCCCCCGCGCCCGGAAGGCCCGACACTCATGGCCCCGTCTTCGCCCAGCAGTACTTCCACCAGCATCTACCGCACTTCCGCGGGCCGCGAGGCCGTACGCGCCTGGTGCCGCACCGCCCTGGCCTCCTGGCCCGAACTGCACGCCCGCGACCCGTTCAACACGGCCCTGGGCACCACCCAGGTGTTCAGCGCCCCGGGCGGACCAGGCACCGGCGTCGTCCTGCTGCCGGGAACCAACTTCAACGCCGCCACCGGCATCGCCGCGGCGCGAGTGCTGGCCGCCGACCGCCCCGTCCACCTGGTCGACCTGCCGGGCCAGCCGGGCCTGAGCAGCGCCGAGCGGCCCCGCGGGGACCGCACCGCCGCCTACGGGGCGTGGCTGCGCGAGGCACTGCCGCAGATCACCGAGGCCCCGGTGATCCTGCTCGGGCACTCCCTGGGCGCGGCCGTGGCTCTGGCGGCCGCCCCCGGGCCGCTGGTCGCCGGGCTCGCCCTGGTGAACCCGGCGGGGCTGGCCCCCGCCGCGCTCGGTCCCGCTCTGATCGGTGCGACCCTGCCGTGGCTGCTGGCGCCTTCCTCCGCCTCCAGTACGCGCCTGCTGCGCTACATGAGCGGACCAGGGCAGGCCGGGGCGGCACGGCGCGCCCACCCCGACGCGCACTGGATGACCCTGGTCGCCACGCACACGCGCACCAGCCTCGCCCCCCGGCCGCTGCCCGTGCGCGCGCTCGGGCGCTGGCGCGGCACACCGGTGCGGGTGGCCACCGGCTCCCACGACTGCTTCTTCCCGCCGGCGCGCCTGCGCGGCCCGGCCCGTGCGGGCCTGGACGCCGATGTCCACGTGCTCCCGGGGAGCGGCCACCTCGCCCTTCACGAAGCGCCGCAGCGCATCGCGGCTCTGCTCGCCACGATGCGCTGAGCACGCCTCGGCCGCCGCGGTCCGGGCTGCCGTTGCGGGCGACCGGCCGGGGATACACCCGCGGATCGCCGCTGGCCGGCGCGCCGACGGGTTCGTCGAGCGGCATCTGGTGGGCCCTCGCCAGGGGCAGCAGCGGTCCAGCCCCGGTCCGCGGTGCCGAGCACCGCACGCTCCCCCGTGCTCCCGGGCCATACGCGTGGACGGCCCATGAGAGATGCGGGCGGCGTAGCCGCGCGATTCTGTTTCTCTTCGGGGTTTTGGGAAACTTACGGCGATCTTGACGATGTAGATTTTTTCGTGCTCGCCGGCTGGCTGCTCGACCGGCCGAGCGCCGCTCACACCCGGCGCTTGGCCGCGGCCGCGGCGTCTCCCGCCATGAGTTTGCCGAGCAGTGCCACCAGGGCTGCCCGCTCCTCTGCGGAAAGGGCGGCGGCCCACGCACCCTCCCGGGTGTTGTGCGCGGCGAATCCCCGGGTGATGGCGGCACGGCCGGTGTCGGTCAGGCTGATCTGGACGGCCCGGCGGTCGTGGTCGGCGCGCTGGCGGGTGACCAGGCCGTCCTTCTGCAGGGTGTTGACGAGGGCGGATACGGCGGCACGGCTCATGCCGGTGAGGGCGGCGGCGCTCTTGGCGTCCATCGGGCCGGCCAGCCAGACGACGAAGAGCACCCGGAAGCCCGGCCAGGTCCATCCGCTCGGGCGGTGCACCGTGGATTCGAGGTCGTAGACGATCATGCTCGTGGCGCGGTGCAGGGTGAGGACCAGGCGCATGGCCTCCGCGTCGACCGCCGGCAGCTCCTGCTGCGCTCGGCGGACGGCGTGGTCCACGAAGGACCAGAAGGTGAGGCCGCCCGGGGCGGCCGTCTCGTCGGTCACCTCCCCAGGTTAGGCCCGCCGCTCCCCCGCCGGGGGCGCCCGAACGGTTCGGAACGGCCGAGCACGGTGAGTGACCCGCGTCACCGGAGTTGGTAACCTGGTCGTCCTGGTCATGTGACCGACGCCACGCTACGATCCATTTGATCAAATATTTGATTAATGATCTCGGGTGCCGTCCCGGGAGTCGTTGGAGGTGCACGGCAATGCCGGCGAAACCGTTCGCATCATCGGCCGACCTCGCGGAGAAGCGGCAGACCCTGGAGATCCTCGCCGACGGCGTGTACGCGCTCACCGCCGAGGGCGATCCCAACATCGGCGCCGTCGAGGGCGAGGACTTCCTCGTGTGCTTCGAGGCCCTCGCCACCCCCACCGCGGCGCGCGAGTGGCTGGCCGTGCTGCGCGAGCACACCGACAAGCCGGTCCGCTACCTGGTGCTCTCCCACTACCACGCGGTGCGGGTGCTGGGGGCCAGCGCGTTCGGAGCCGACGTCATCATCGCCCACGACAAGACGCGGGAGCTCGTCGCCGAGCGGGGCCGCCAGGACTGGGAGAGCGAGTTCGCCCGCATGCCGCGGCTCGCCAAGGACGCCGGATCGGTCCCCGGGCTGACCTGGCCCACGCTGACCTTCAGCGACCGGGCGACCATCCACCTCGGCGGCGACCGGGGCACGCTGGAGCTGCGCCACCTGGGGCGCGGCCACACCGAGGGCGACCTGGTGGCCTGGCTGCCGCGCGAGCGCATCCTGTTCGCCGGCGACCTCGTGGAGGCCGAGGCCGCCCTCTACACCGGCGACGCCTTCCACCGCGAGTGGGCCGGCCCGACGCTGGACGGGGTCGCCGCGCTGGGCGCGCAGACCCTGGTCGGCGGGCGCGGAGCCGTCACCCGGGGCCGCGCCGCCGTGGACGCGGCGATCGAGCAGACCCGGCACTTCCTGCGGGTCATGCTGCACGAGGTGGGCGCGGTGCACGGGCGCGGCGGGACGCTGAAGGAGGCGTTCGAGGCCGCGCACGCGGCACTGGCCGGCCAGTACGGGCACTGGCCGATCTTCGAGCACTGCCTCCCCTTCGACGTGTCGCGGCTGTGGGACGAGCTGTCGGGGGTCGAGCGGCCGGTGATCTGGACCGCCGAACGCGACCGCGCCGTCTGGGACCAGCTGCAGGACTGACGGCGGGATCGGGCCATGGCGGAGGAGACGCCGATCCTGGTACTGGGCGCTGGCCCGGTGGGGCTGACCGCGGCGCTGCTGCTGGCGCGCCGGGGCCTGCCGGTGGTGCTGCTGGAGGCGCGCACCTCGCGCGCCGTCACCGGGTCGAGGGCGATCTGCCAGCAGCGCGACGTCCTCGACGTGTGGGAGTCCCTCGGCGCTGGAGCGGTGGCCGAGGAGGGCGTGACCTGGGGCACCGCGCGGACGTTCTACCGGGACTCGGAGCTGTTCAGCGTGCGGCTGGCGGATGCGGGCGCGTCGCCGTTCCCGCCGTTCGTCAACCTCTCGCAGGCGCGCACGGAGGAGATCCTGGGCGCGTGCGTGGCCGCCGAACCGCTCATCGAGGTGCGGCGGGGGCACGAGGTCGTCGGACTGGACCAGGACGCGGCCGGTGTGGTGGCGCGGTGCCGGACCGCCCGGGGGGCCGTGTCGGTGCGGGGCGGCTACGCGGTCGCGTGCCTGGGCGCGCGGGCCGGGTGGGCGCGCCAGGCGCTGGGGGTGGCCTTCGACGGGCGCAGTTTCGCCGACCGCTTCCTCATCTGCGACATCCGCGCCGACCTTCCCGGGTGGGAGCGGGAGCGGCGGTTCTACTTCGACCCGGAGTGGAACCCGGGGCGCCAGGTGCTCATCCACCCGTGCCCGGGGTCGGTGTACCGCATCGACTGGCAGGTACCGCCGGACTTCGACCTCGCGCGGGAGGAGGCGAGCGGCGGGCTGGACCGGCGCATCCGGATGATCGTCGGGGACCGCGGGTACGAGGTCGTGTGGCGCTCGGTGTACCGGTTCCACACCCGGGTGGCGAGCCGGATGCGGGTCGGCCGGGTGCTGCTGGCCGGCGACCTGGCGCACCTGGTGGCGCCGTTCGGCGCGCGCGGGCTGAACTCCGGGGTGCACGACGCGGAGAACGCGGCGTGGAAGCTGGCGTTCGTGGCGCGGGGGTGGGCCGGCGAGGGGCTGCTGGAGAGCTACCAGGCGGAGCGGTCCGCGGCGGCAGCGGAGAACGCCGAGGTGACCGGCCGGACGATGCGGTTCCTGGTGCCGCAGGACGAGGCGGGGCGGCGGTGGCGGGAGGCGGTGCTGCGGCGGGCGGTGGCTGATCCCGCGGCGCGGGCGCTGGTGGACTCGGGGCGGCTGTTCGAGCCGTTCTGGTACGTGGACTCGCCGCTGACCACGCCCGATCCCGGCCGGCCGTTCGGCGGGCGGCCGGAGCGCGGCGCGGTGCCGGCGCCGTGCCCGGGGGTGCTGGTGCCGGACGCGGTGGTGGAGGCGCCGGGGGTGGGCGTGACGCGGCTGCGCCGGCT
>NZ_QEIO01000247.1 GCF_003336425.1 Marinitenerispora sediminis
CCGGTGCACCGTGTGGCCCTTGATGTCCATGCCCAGGATCTGGGCGGCCTTGGCCCGGGCGTCCTCCGGACCGTCGGCCACCTTCACGCCGCCCGCCTTACCGCGGCCGCCCGTCTTGACCTGCGCCTTCACGACGACACGGGGCTTGCCCGCGGCCGCGAACTCCTCGGCGATGACACGCGCCTCCTCGGGCGTGCTCGCCACCTTTCCCTGGGGCACCGGGACCCCATACTCCGCGAAGAGTTGCTTCGCCTGGTATTCGAACAGGTCCACGAGGGTCCGTCCTTGTAACTCGCTGGCTGCAGATTTATGCGGAGGTCGTGTCGCGCTCTCGCGGCGGAACCCACCGGGGCCGGTCCGCGTTGGAAGATGCGGCGCATTATCCACCCGCAACATGCGGAAGCTTAGCTCTCCCGGCTCTTGACAGACGACACTGGGTGGCCGGTGACCAGTCACGGTGTGCCCGAATCGCCGGGTATCACCGGGCACACCCAGGGCATGTGGTGATCATTCGTGTGACGAGTCACATCCGGCTTCACACGCCGGTCAGCCGAACTGGTCCCAGCCGAGGCGCACGACGAGTGCCAGCACGACCACGAGCAGTACCACCCGCACGAACCCGGTCCCGCGCCGCAGCGCCATCCGGGCGCCGATCTGCGCCCCGACGACATTGCCGACCGCCAGGCCCAACCCGAGCAGCCACAGCACGTCGCCGTTCCATGCGAAGACCGTGATCGCCCCCACGTTCGTCGCCGTGTTGACGACCTTGGCCGACGCCGACGCCGAGACGAAGTCCATCCCCGTCACGGCGGTGAGGGCGATGATCAGGAAGGTGCCGGTCCCGGGCCCGATCAGGCCGTCGTAGAAGGCCACCCCCAGGCCGGCCACCAGAACAGCCGCGACGATCCGGCGCCGCGTCAGCAGAGTGGGATTGACGACCGCCCCCAGCGACGGGCGGAGCAGCACGATCGCGGCGACCACGAGCAGCACCACCATGATGATGGGCCGCAGCGCGTCGGACGAGATCGCGCCGGCGAGGGCGGCCCCCGTCCCGGAGCCGACGAGGGCGAGCCCGGCCGTGGGCCAGACGACGCGGGGGTCGAGTTTGACCTTGCGCGCGTAGGCGACGGCGGCGGAGGCGGTACCGAAGACGGCGACCAGCTTGTTGGTGCCGAGCAGCGCCGCCACGGGGGTGGTGGGAGCGGCCACGAGCAGGGCCGGCAGCATGAGCAGACCGCCCCCGCCGACCACCGCGTCCACCCATCCGGCCGCGACCGCCGCGAGCAGCAGCAGCGCGATGACGTCGAGGTCCATGTGCGCCTACGCGGCTCTGGACGCGTGGCGGGTCAGCGACCGTTCGTCACGATTTGAAGAGATTGACACGGAATATGCACGGTATCGCACGGGCCCGCGCCGACCTCGGGCGACCCGGCTCCGGCACTCCGGCCGACGCGGTCAGGCGGTGGTCCGCGCTCCCGGGATGTTCTCGCGTACCCAGCCGGTGATCTCGGCCGTGGTGGCACCCGGGGTGAAGATCTTGGCGACGCCGAGCCGCTCCAGTTCGGGGATGTCCTCGTCAGGGATGATGCCGCCGCCGAACACCGTGATGTCCGTCGCGTCGTTATCCTTGAGCAGTTCCAGGACGCGCGAGAACAGCGTCATGTGCGCCCCCGAAAGGATCGACAGGCCGATGGCGTCGGCGTCCTCCTGCAAGGCGGCGTTCACGATCATCTCGGGAGTCTGCCGCAGGCCGGTGTAGATCACCTCGACGCCGGCGTCCCGGAGGGCCCGCGCCACCACCTTCACCCCCCGGTCATGGCCGTCCAGGCCCGGCTTGGCGATGACGACCCGAACCGCCGATGACGCGACCATGGCCGACCTCCGTTTCCACAGCGCGGTGTCCTTGTGGGAGCCGCGCGACGGGACGTGTGAACCCCTGTGCACCTCGCAGAGTAACGCAGCTCACTCCCGGGCCGGTGGCGCGGGAGTGGGTAGTGGGTCCGCATGACCGAGCAACCCGAATGGGAACGGCTGCCGACAGAGGAGCTGCACCGGCGCGCCGTCACACTGGCGCGGCGCCGGTGGGACGTCGGCTTCTTCTGGCGGCTGCTCCGCAGCATCCCCGCGGCCGAGGCCGCGGCCGGCCGTCTCGACGCCAGCGAGGCGAGCGTGGCGAAGGTCTCCGGCCTGGTCAGCGAGCTACTGGCCGCCCGGCACGGCGACCCCCAGCTCCAGGAGGCGTTACGGCCGATCTACATCGACTACCTCGCCGAGCATGCCGAGCCCTAGCCGGCCGGCCCATGGTCCGCGAGACGCCCCCGCCCCAGCCGGATGACCGCGGCGCCGCTCCGGTGGACGGCTACCAGTGCGCGGGGCGGCTCAGCGCCTCCGGCAGCCGGGTCTCGGCGTCGCCCCTGGCCGAGTCGAGCTGCGGCTGGGTGAGGAAGATGCCGCCGGTGAGGTCGGCGCCCCGCAGGTCGGCGTCGCGGAGGTCCGCCCCGATCAGGTCCGCCGTGCGCAGGTCGGCTCCGCGGAGGTCCGCGGCGATCAGGTAGGCACCGCGCAGGTTCGCGCCGCGCAGGTCGGCGCCTCGCAGCCGGGCGCCTATGAGGTCCGCTCCCCGATGGTTCCGCCTCCGGCCGGGGACACCGGCACGGACCAGCTCGCTGACGCGCGTCAGCAGCGCGCTGACCTCGCTCCGGAGCGTCGGAAGGTCCGCCGCCAGCAGGTCGTCCGCGGTGCCGCCTGTGAGCCGCTCGACGCCGTCCAGCATGCGGCGCAGATCGGGGTGCACCGGCCGTGCCGCCGGCAGGGACAGCGCCTCGGTCAGGTACCAGAGGAGCTCGTGCAGATGGCGCATGACGGGGAACACGTCGAACATCTGGCGTGCGGTGCCGGGATTCCGGCGCCAGTCGCGGCCGCCGAAGGTGGTCTGGGAGACCTGCTGCCCCGCGCCGAAGCAGTCGAAGACGGTGCAGCCGGCGAACCCCCGCTCACGCAGCCGGGCGTGGATGCCGCAGCCGAAGTCCGACTTCAGGTTCCCGCACGGCTCGCCGGCCGCCTTGTCCACCGCGAAGTCGGCCGACGCGGAGAAGGGAAGTGCGACGCAGCACAGCCCGAAGCAGTTCGCGCAGTCGGCGCGCAGCCCGAGCCGGTCGCGGTCGGCGGCGAGGGCGGCGTGCGTGTCGGACAAGGGGCCGTCTCCTGTGGCGGTGTGGGCACGGCTGCCAGCCGTACCAGGACAGGCCTCCATTCTCACCGACCAGGACGACCGGACGCGCCCGGACGCCGCTGGGTCAGCTCTGGCAGTGGCGGGCGGCGGCGACCGGAGTCAGCGGGCCGCGTCCGCCCGCCGCGCGTCGAACCGGCGGCGGGCGCCCTCGATCTCGTCCAGATACCGCCGGGTCCACGCGCACATTCCGTTGACCGTGCCGCGCAGCGCCTGCCCGGCCTCGGTGAGCCGGTACTCGACCCGCGGCGGCACCGTGGGGTGGACCGTCCGCCGCACCACCCCGTCCCGTTCGAGCCCGCGCAGCGTCTGGGTGAGCATCTTGTGGCTGATGCCCTCGACCTCGGCCCGCAACTCGGTGAAGCGCAGCGTGCGTTCCCCCAGGATGTTGATCACCAGCAGCGCCCACTTGTTGGCGATCCCCGCGAAGACCTCCCGCGCCAGCGAGTCGACGCGTGTCACATCCCGATCCTCGTCCCGGCGTCCGACCTGCTCGGTTTCCACGAGGTTCCTCTCTCACGGAAAAGTGCGTTCTTCCACTTCAGAGCCTACTTCCGTACGGTTCCCGAGTAACCAGAAGAGACCACCGGCTGCGGCGACCCGCCGCGGCCCCACCCTAGGGAGTGGCTCGTGAGCATCCTGAAGACCTACGCACGGCTGTGGACGGACAGCCTCGACCATGCCCTTCCGCTGCTGCGGCAGCTGACCGGCAGGCAGCCCGACCTTCGACTGTCGTTCCACGGCGTCGAGCTGGCGGCCATCGGCGACTTCCTCGTCATCGCCGGCCCGGCTGAGGAGCGCGCGAAGTACGCGCACGCCTCCGCCACTGTCGTCGTCACGGACCTCGCCGACGTCCAGGCCGCCCTCAAGGACGCCGGGGCCGTCATCACCACGCCCCTGACCGCCGGCCCCACGGGGAGTTTCCTCTACGCCCGCCATGCCGACGGCGCCGAGATCGAGTACGTCCAGTGGACCCCGGACCTGGTCCAGCGCATTGTCGGCCGGCAGCAGTAACCACAACAACAATAAAGGGGGCGCCCAACAGACACCCCCACACCACAACAACAAAAAAGAGGGGCCGCCCCAAAGGGCGACCCCCCAAAAAAAGATGTCCGGCGGCGACCTACTCTCCCACCCAACAGGGCAGTACCATCGGCGCTGAGAAGCTTAACGACCGGGTTCGAAATGGGACCGGGTATTTCCCTCTCG
>NZ_QEIO01000248.1 GCF_003336425.1 Marinitenerispora sediminis
TGCGGTGAGAAGGGTGTCCAGGTTTCGTGTCACGACTTAACCATCGGGCACCCTTCGCCATGTCCGCGACCTCCTCAGACATCGGACTCAATCATCTAGGTGCGCGCTGCACCGCCGGCGCCCAGGGCGGTGGGCGGCGGCGAGCGGCGAGCGGTGCTGCCGCTGGCGCCCGTGCCAGCGCCCTCGGCGTCCGCCTGGGCCGCGCGTGCTGGCGGCCGCGCCCGGCGTCCGGAGCGTGCGGGGCGCTGGTGCGGCGTCACGGGGCCGGGCGGAGCCGGGCCGCGGCGCGCACCGCTGGAGGACCGCGGGCGCGCACGCTGCCAGCGGCCGGACGCCGCGTCCGGGGCGGCCGGCCGATGGGCGCCCGGCCACGCGCGTTGACCGTCGAGGGCCGCTGGCCAGCGCACCGGTCCCCCGTCAGCGGTCCAGCCGCGGGCGACCGTTGCGCGGTCCGCGCGGCTCTGTTTCCATGCCCTTGGGGGGCGGGGATGCGGAGGTGGCGGTGTACGACTTCTGCGTGGTCGGCGGCGGGATCGTCGGCCTGGCGACCGCGATGCGGCTCCTGGAGCTCCGGCCGGGCGCGAGCCTGCTGCTCCTGGAGAAGGAGGACCGGCTGGGCGCGCACCAGACCGGCCACAACAGCGGCGTGATCCACTCGGGCATCTACTACCCGCCGGGCAGCCTGAAGGCCGAGTACTGCCGACGCGGCGCGCGGATGACGAAGGAGTTCTGCGCCGAGCGTTCGATCGCGTTCGACGAGTGCGGGAAGCTCCTGGTCGCGACCTCCCCGCGTGAGCTGGAGCGGCTGGAGGCACTGCACGAGCGCGCCGGGCGCAACGGGCTGGAGGTGCGCCGGCTCGGCGCCGGGGAGCTGCGGGAGCGCGAGCCCATGGTGCGCGGCCTGGGCGCGCTGCTCGTCCCCTCCGCCGGCATCGTCGACTACCGGCGGGTGGCACGGGCGATGGGCGAGGTGGTCCGGGCCCGCGGCGGCCGCGTCGAGCTGGGGGCCGAGGTGACCGCCATCGCGGAGTCGGCGTCGCGGGTGGCGGTGACGGCGGGCGGGCGCTCCTGGTCGTGCGGCCGGCTGGTGGTGTGCGGCGGCCTGCAGGCGGACCGGCTGGCCCGGCTCGCCGGGCTGCGGAGCGGCCTGCGGATCGTGCCGTTCCGCGGCGAGTACTACCGGCTGCCGGCCCGCCGCCGGGGGATCGTGCGGCACCTCGTGTACCCGGTCCCCGACCCCCGGCTGCCGTTCCTCGGCGTCCACCTCAGCCCCACCGTGGACGGCGGCGTCACGGTGGGCCCCAACGCCGTGCTCGCCCTCGCCCGCGAGGGCTACCCGAAGTTCTCGGTGCGGGCGCGCGACGTGCTCGACTACGCGGCCTTCCCCGGCCTCTGGCGGCTGGCCAGCGCCCACCCGGGCACCGCGGTACGCGAGGTACGCGACTCGCTGTGGAAGCGCGGCTACCTGCGGGAGTGCCGCCGGTACTGCCCCGACCTCACGCTGGCCGACCTGCTCCCGGCCGAGGCCGGCATCCGCGCGCAGGCGGTGCTGCGGGACGGCACCCTCGTGCACGACTTCCTGCTGGAGCGCACCGACCGCATGGTGCACGTGCTCAACGCCCCCTCGCCGGCCGCGACGTCGGCGCTGCCGATCGGCGCCGCCATCGCCGAGGACTGCGTGCGGCCCGTCCGCTGACCGGCCGCGGCTCCGGCGCACCGCGGTGCCGGGATGCGCCGCGCGCCGTGGCCGCGGGCCCCGGCCGGCGGTCGCCGCGGCGGTTCACCGCCGGGCCATCCGCTGGACCCGGGCGATTCGCGCGGCCAGGCTAGAACAGCACGCGTCCCCTCCCCCGACCCCCGCCCGGAAGGATCCCCGAACATGCGGTCCCCCGCACGCTCGTTCCGGCTCGGCGCCGCGCTCGCGGCCGGAGCCCTCGCACTCACCGCCTCCCCCGCGCTGGCCGGCACCGCCGATCCCGCCGGCACCGCCGCGCACGCCTCGCGGGACACGGTCCGGTTCGCCACCTTCAACGCCTCCCTGAACCGGAGCACGGAGGGGCAGCTCGCGGCGGACCTGGCCACCGGCGGCAACGCCCAGGCGCGCACGGTGGCGGAGATCATCCAGCGCAGCCGGCCGGATGTGCTGCTGGTCAACGAGTTCGACCACGACCCCGACGGCACCGCCGCCGCGCTCTTCCAGCGCAACTACCTGTCGGTCGGCCAGGGCGGCGCCGCCCCGATCGAGTACCCGTACCGCTACACGGCCCCGAGCAACACCGGCGTGCCGTCCGGGTTCGACCTGAACAACGACGGCCGGACGGTCACCGAGCCGGGGCAGCCCGGATACGGCGACGACGCCCTGGGCTTCGGCGAGTTCCCCGGCCAGTACGGCATGGTCGTCTTCTCGCGCTACCCCATCGACGAGTCCGCCGTGCGCACCTTCCGCGACTTCCGCTGGGCCGACATGCCCGGCGCCCTGCTGCCGACCGACCCCGCCACCGGCGAGCCGTTCTACGACGAGGACGAGCGGGCCGTGCTGCGGCTCTCCTCCAAGAGCCACTGGGACCTGCCCGTCCGTATCGGGCGCACCACCGTGCACCTCCTCGTGAGCCACCCCACCCCGCCCAGCTTCGACGGCCCGGAGCAGCGCAACGTCCGGAGGAACCACGACGAGATCCGCTTCTGGAGCGACTACGTCCGGCCGGGCGCCGGCGGCTACATCTACGACGACGAGGGCGGGCGGGGCGGCCTGCGGCCCGGCGAGCGCTTCGTGATCGCCGGCGACCTCAACTCCGACCCCCGGGACGGCAACGGCGAACCCGGGGCCATCGGGCAGCTCCTCGACCACCCGCGGGTGAACGCCGCGGCCCCGCCGAGCAGCGAGGGCGCCGCGGAGGCCGCCGCGTCCCAGGGCGGCGCGAACACGTCGCACCTGGGCGACCCGGCGCAGGACACCGCGGACTTCGCCGACGAGCCGGGCCCGGGCAACCTGCGCGTCGACTACGTCCTGCCGTCCCGCCAGCTGCGGACGGCGGGCGGCGGCGTGTTCTGGCCGGCGTCCGCCGACCCGCTGTCCAGGCTGACCGGCGAGTACCCGTTCCCCAGCTCGGACCACCGGCTGGTGTGGCTGGACGTCCGGGCCCGCTGAGGCCGGGGACGCGGCCGCGGCGCCGTCCCGGACGCGGGTTCGCACGTCAGGCGGATTCGCTCCCCGGCGGCCCGGACGGCGCCGGGGCCGCGGCCGGCGTCCCGGCCGCCTCCGGCCGACCGCACACCTAGATGTTGCTGGCCAGCAGGTTGTTGACGTCTGGCGTTAGCGGGCGAAGCCGTGTGTACTCTGGTGCCGTGCTTAGGCAGCAGCGATTTCGTAACCCCCGGCCGGGATATGGCCGCGGGGTCATCGACGCGCGCCAATAGCGCATCAGGTCTCCGCAGGCACGGCCGGGGGAAGTTCTCATCCCTCGCCCACCTGCAATCGATTCTGCTTCGGATCGTCCTGCGACCGATCGACCGAACCCTCACGTCGGAGCAAGCCAACGTGATCCGCAACGCGATCTACCAGGCGGTACACGAAGGGCCGGTGATGGAACTGATCTGAGCCCGGTGGAGGAGACGATGATGTCCTCACGCATTAACGCCAACACTCCGCTCTCGCCGGAGGGACGCCACCGCCTGATCCAGCGCTGCCGCACCCGCCCCATCGCGCACGTGGCCGCCGAGATGGGCATCTCCCGCGCCACGGCATCCACATGGGTCAACCGCTACAAACGGTACGGCGAACTCAGCCTGCTCGATCGTTCATCCGCACCGATACGGCAACCGTCCGCTACGCCGGGCCGACTCGTCGAACAGATCGAGTCGATGCGGCGCGAGCACAAATGGTCGGCATCCCGCATCGCCTTCGAGCTCGACCGGGCCGGAACGCCAGTCAGCCGTCGCACCATCACGCGGCTGCTCGCCCAGCTCGGCCTCAACAGGACAAAGTTCATCGATCCGAACGGCGAGACGAACCGGGACCCCCAACGGATCGAGGCGAAGCGGCCGGGTCGCATGGTGCATATCGACGTGAAGAAGGTCGGGCGCATCCGCGATGGCGGTGGCTGGCGTGTTCACGGAAAGGGCAGCGAGCAAGCAAAAGCCGTCGCCCGTGCGAAGACCCGCGGAACGAAGACCGGGTACGTCTTCCTGCACTCCGCCATCGGCTCCACCTCCCAGGCCCGCTGGACGCGGTCCGCCCGCACCCGGCTCAGCCCCATGCTCCCCACCCACCCGAC
>NZ_QEIO01000249.1 GCF_003336425.1 Marinitenerispora sediminis
CCCGAACCCCGAGCCCGCGACCGAGCACGGCCGCCCAGCGAGGAGGGAACCCGCCCCGATGCGACTGCACTCCCTGACCGTCCAGGCGTTCGGGCCGTTCGGGGGGACGGAGGCCGTGGACTTCGACGCGCTCGGCGCCGGCGGCCTGTTCCTCATCCACGGCCCCACCGGCGCCGGCAAGACGTCCGTGCTGGACGCCGTGTGCTTCGCGCTGTACGGCCAGGTCCCCGGCGTCCGAGAGTCGGCGCGCTCCCCGCGCAGCAACCACGCGCCGCCCGGGCGCGAGCCGCGCGTCACCCTGGAGACGACGATCCGCGGCCGGCGGCTGCGGTTCAGCCGTTCACCGCAGTGGGAGCGGCCCAAGAAACGCGGCTCCGGCACCACCACCGAGAAGTCGCGCATCGTCGTCACCGAACTGGTCGACGGGGACTGGCGCGGGCTCACCAACCGGCTGGACGAGGCCGGCCAGCTCGTCGGCGACCTCCTCAGGCTGAGCCTCGCCCAGTTCTGCCAGATCGTGCTGCTGCCCCAGGGCGAGTTCGCCCGGTTCCTGCGCTCTGGCGCGCAGGAGCGCCGCGAGTCGCTGCAGCGCCTCTTCGAGACCGGTGTGTTCGCCGATGTCGAGTCGTGGCTGGCCGAGCACGCGCGTTCGCTCGGCCGGGCCGCCGGGGAGGCCGAAGCGGCGGTGGGCCGGGTGGCCGACCTCGTCGCCGAGTTCGGGGGTGCGCCGCGCCCCGACGAGGACAGCACCGACCTCGACGCGCTGGTGCCGTGGGCGGCCGAACTCGCCGGGGTGACCACCGCCACGGCGCGCGACGCCGCCGAGGTGGCGGCGGCGACGGCGGCCGAACGCGACCGCGCCCGCGCCGCCGTCGAGCGGGCCCGGGAGACGGCGGAGCGCCAGCACCGCCACGCCGAGGCGGCCCGCCGCGCGGCCGCCCTCGGCGAGCGTGCGGCCGAGCGCGCCGCGATCGACGCGGAACTCACCGCCGCCGAGCGCGCCGCGACCGTCCTCCCGCTGCTGTACGCCGTGGAGCACCGTCGCCGCCAGCTGGAGAAGGCCGAACTCGCCGCGTCCGAACGCCGCGCCCTGGTGGGCCGGCTCGCCGATGTCCCGGACATCCCGGCCGCGAGCCCCGGTTCCGCGGACGCCGCCACGCAGGCCGTCCTCGACGCGCTGGGCGCCGCGGAGCGCGATCGCCGCGACGAGGTCGCCCGGTTGGCGCACCTGCGCGACGACGCCGAGCGGCTGCGTGCGCTGCGCGGGGAGGCGGCCGCAGTGGCCGCCCGGATCGAGGCGGCGGAGGGCGACCTCGCCGAGACCCGGCGGCTGCTGGCGGCGCTGCCCGGCCAGCGGACGGCGGTCGCCGACGAACTCGCGGCGGCGCGCGAGCGGGCGGGCGCCCGGGACGCGGCCGTCGGCGCACTGGAGCTCGCCCAGGGGCGGCTGGCCGCCGCCCGCGCCTGCGTCCAATTGCGCGGCCAGGCCGCGGCGGCCGAGCAGGCCCGCACCCGGGCGACCGACGAGGCGCAGCTGGCACTGGACGAGCTGCTCACCGTCCGGCGGCAGCGGGTCGAGGGCATGGCGGCGGAGCTCGCCGCCTCCCTGGCGGCCGGTGCCGAGTGCCCGGTGTGCGGTGCGGTCGAGCACCCCCGCCCGGCGACCGGCGGCACCCGTCCGCCCTCCGCCGAGGAAGAGGAGGCGGCCCAGCGCGTCTGCGACGCCGCCCAGGAGCGGCGCAGCCGCGCCGAGGCGGCCCTCGCCGCGCTGACCGAGCGGCTGGCGGCGGCGGAGGCAGCCGCCGGCGAGCTGACGGTGCCGCAGGCCGAAGCGCTGGTGCGCGGCCGAGAGGAGGCGCTCGCCGAGATCGACACGGCCGCCGCGGCCGCGCGCCGGCTGGCCGACCGGCTCGCCGAGCTGGACGGCACCGTGGAGCACACCCGCGCACGCGAGGCGCGGCTGGTCCACGAGGCCGCCGAGCTGGGAGAGCGCCGCCAGGCCAGGAAGGAGGAGGCCGCCCGGATCGCCGAGCGGCTGGACGCGGCGCGCGGTGACGACCCCGACATCGCCGCGCGCGCGGCGCGGCTCGGCGCCGAGGCCGACCTGCTCGCCTCCGCCGCCGCGGCGCTGCGCCAGCGCGACGCCGCGGTGGAGGAGCTCCGGGCGGCGGAGAGCGAGGCCGCGCGGGCGCGCACCGAGGCGGGATTCGGCACCGACGAGGCGGTGCGCGACGCGGAGCGGACCGAGACGCAGCGCCGCTCACTGCGTGAGCGGGCCCGAGGCTACGACGACGAACTGGCCGCCGCGCGGGCCGCGCTCGCCGACCCCGACCTGGCCGCCGCGAGCCGGCAGCCCGCGCCCGACGTCGACGGCGCCCGGACCGGGCTGCGCGCCGCGGAGGACGCGGCCGAGTGGGCGGCCGCCTGGCGGGACCGCCTGGCCGGCCGCGCGGAGCGCCTGACCGCGCTGCGCGCCGAACTCGCCGCCCGCCTGGCCGACTCGCGGCCGGCACGGCAGCGGCACGCGGTCGCCGACGGCCTCGCCCGGCTCGCCGCCGGCACCTCCGGTGACAACCGCGAGAACGTGCGGCTCTCCTCCTACGTCCTCGCCGCCCGCCTGGAGCAGGTCGTCGCGGCGGCCAACGACCGCCTGGCGGTGATGTCCGGTGGCCGGTACGAACTCCGCCACACCGTCGACAAGGCGGCCGGCGACCGCACCCGCTCGGGCGGCGGCCTGGGCCTGCGCGTCCTCGACTCCTGGACCGGCCAGGAGCGCGACCCGGCGACGCTGTCCGGTGGCGAGACGTTCGTCGGCTCGCTCGCGCTGGCCTTGGGGCTCGCCGACGTCGCCGGGCAGGAGGCGGGCGGCACCGACATCGGCACCCTGTTCGTGGACGAGGGCTTCGGCACCCTGGACGAGGAGACCCTGGACGAGGTGCTGGGCGTCCTGGACGACCTGCGCGACGGCGGACGCGCGGTCGGCGTGGTCAGCCACGTGGCGGACCTGCGGACCCGGATCTCCACCCGGCTGAAGGTGATCAAGACCAACTCGGGGTCCCGGCTCGAGCAGACCGGGTGACAGACGGGTTCCGCAGGTCGGGTCATGGCAACCGGGACCCGCGGGGGCGGGGGCACCTCATCGTGGCCCGCCCCCGCGGGTCGGGCGCGGGGACGGTCAGCGCTCGTCGACCCCGACGGCGCCGACCCCGCTACCGCCGCCGCATTTGCCGCTGGAGGTAGCCCTCTGCCCGGGGGCGACGGTCGCCCAGTTTCCCTTGGTGTCCGGCCACCAGCCGCAGGTGATCACGGCCCGGAAGGTGCGGGACTGCCGGGTCGGGTTGTGGCAGGTGACGCTGGCGAAGTGCCCGTCGATGCGGTCGCTGCACCGCAGCACCCGTGCCTCGGCGGGCAGTGGAGCGATCAGCGTCGCCCCCAGCGCCGCGGCGGTGAGGGCGACGGTGGTGCGCCACCACCGCGGCGTAACGACGTTGTGGTAGGTGCGGGTCAACACGGCCTCCTGTGTCGTGAGCAGGGGGTATTACTCTCCACATGATTCCCGTCGCGGAGTGTGACGGTGCTGTCCGATGTCGACCGGATCCGGCCTGGCCGAGTTCGGCCGCCCAGGGGTGTCCGCCCAGGTGGGGACGGGTCAGCGTCGACCGTGCGGGTGCTCGCGACCGCGCCGGAGGGCGGGGGCGGGAGCCGGGGTGCGCCCCTCGCCCGTCCCCGGCTTAGGCAGTGTTTGTTGAACGGGTGAAGTCGCGTAGCCGGATACGGATGGAGGTGCCTTGGACGGTTGCGTCATCGGCCGCGGCCCTCGTGTCGTACCCGGTCGCGACCGCTCGGTTCTGTTTGCGCAGGTTGATGGAGTGTTCGACGGTGGTGCGGTCCCGGTGGGCGGCCCGGTCGAAGGCCGGGGGTCTTCCGCCCCGCGATCCGCGCCTGCGGTGGTTCCCGCGCTGGAGACCAGGTGGACCTTGGTCGTCAGCCCGCCCCGGGGGCCGGCCGGGTGCTCCGGGTGCGTCCCTTTCGTGCCGGGCCGCGTCCCCTATTCTCGCGGCCCCGGCGGCGTGGTGGTGGGCGCGGACCATGGTGGAGTCCGCCCAGACGTCGAGGGGTCCGCCGGTGGCGGCGTCGATACGCAGCCGGTCGGCGATGCGGTTCCAGGTGCCCGCCAGCGACCAGCGGCGGTGCCGCCCCGCGGCGGTCTCCCCGGGGCCGTACCGCTCGGGCACATCCCGCCAGGGG
>NZ_QEIO01000250.1 GCF_003336425.1 Marinitenerispora sediminis
CCTCCCCCGCCGGGGCCGCGGCGGCGCGGCCCGGGCGCGCGGGCGCCCTCAGCCTCGCGCGGCGGCCATGGCGGCCTCCGCACCGGCCCGCACCGCGTCGACGACCGGGACGCCGACCCGCCCGGCGAGCTCCGCTGCCAGGCCGATCGTGCTCATCCCGGTGCACGCGAGCATGATGGTCCGCGCGCCCATCGCGACCAGGTCGTCGGCGGCCCGGATCGACGCCTCGACGCCCGCCCGGCCGCGCAGGTCGTGCGTCCGGGTCACGCCCTCGGGCACGAGCGCGGCGACCCGGTGCTCGCCGAGCACCGAGGTGACCGACTCCGGCGTCCGGCGGGTCAGGTCCAGGACCCCCACGCGGCGGCCGAGTTCCAGGGCGCGCCGGGCGGCGGCCGACCCGGCCCCGACGACCGGGACGCGCACGCGCTGGCGGGCTTCGGCCAGCCCGGGGTCGGCAGCGCAGCTGACGAGCAGGGCGTCGACGCCGTCCTCGCGCTCCATCAGCGCGGCCAGGTCGGCGACCTTGGCCGCGGCCCGGGCGAAGGTCGCGTCGTCGTGGACGCCGTTCGGCTGGTCCGGGATGCACCGGGAGGCGGTGTCCACGCCGTAGGCGGCCCGGATGATGCGCCCGTGGGCGTCCAGGTAGGCGGCGTCGTCGGTGGTGACGACCCGGATGATCCCGATCCTCATCCGCTCACCGCCCTCGCGGCCCCCAGCGAGTCCAGGACCTCCGAGGCGAGGCGGACGCAGACGGAGCGCGCCAGCACGACCGGCAGCCCCGACACGGCGGCGGCGTGCGCGCGCATCGCCTCGGTGTAGCCGACGCAGTCCAGCGCGAGGACGTCGGCGCCCGCGCCGGCGAGCCGGCGTGCGGCGCCGGCGAGGTCCGCGGGCGTTGCGGTGTAGGGCGAGCACACGTCGGTGATGACACGCGCGCCGGCCGGCAGCCGGCGGGCGAACTTCGCCGTCGTGTCCGCCTGCTGCTCGCTCAGCGGGCAGACGACCCCGACGCACCCGGTGTCGCCGGCCAGGGCGGCGGTACCGAGGGCGATCATCCGGTCCGGGACGAACAGCGGCTTGGTGTGCCGCGGCTCGGGGAAGCTCCCGGTGCAGGCGAGCAGCACCGCGTCGGCCTCCCGCTCCAGCTCGGCGACGAGGCCGGGCAGCCGCGCGGCCACGAAGGACTCTCCGATGACGACGGAGGAGCCGTCCGCGAGCCGGGTGGTGAGCGCGTGGTCGCCGCCACGCGGCGCGCCCTGGCGGATGTCGGCGGCCGTCAGGCCGTCGAGCACGCCGCGCTCGATGAGGCGGGTGCCCGGGAGCAGCGCGGCGATCTCCGGCGTGAGGTCGGGGCGCGGCGCCTGGCCGATGGTGATGATGCCGAGTCGGGTCATGGTCCCTCCGAGTCAGCGGCTGAAGATGGTGCCGACGGAGTGCACGGAGTCGCCGGCGATGAGCCCGGCGCCGACGAGTGAGATCTCCTGCTCGCCCTTCGCCCCGCGGCGGTGCTGCCACAGGAGGCGGACCGCGAGCCCGCCCAGGACGAGCCACCCCGCGTTGGGCGTGGCCACGAGGAGGCCGGTGGCGAGCAGGACGCCCATCTGGCGGCGGGAGCCGCCGACCAGCTGCACCAGGGCCCCGGGGACCGCCCACAGGGCGAGCTGGACGAGCACCGAGGGGTCGGTGAGGCCCGCCTTGATCGTGTCGGCGTAGACGACGGCCGTCGGCGGGACGGCGCCGTCCTCGAACAGGCCGCGCCACAGCAGCGCGACCATGCCGATGGCGACGGCGAAGCCGATCACGGACGAGAAGAGCTGCTGGCGGCGCCCGTCGAGCTCGAACCGGGTGTAGGGGCGGCGGTCGCGGCGCAGGATCCATCCGGCCTTGAAGTCGTAGCCCATGTCCGCGAAGGCCGGCCCGGTGGCGGCGCAGTAGCCGACCAGCAGGGCCAGCGGCACGGCGGGGATCTCCAGGGCCAGCCCCAGGATGAGGAAGATCAGGGTGACGGCGAAGGCGGGGAACCAGCCCGCGTGCATGGCGGCCAGCCCGACGATGAGCTCGTGGACGAGGGCCGCGACCCCGGCGAAGAGGACGAAGCCGATGATGCCCCACCAGCTCAGGTCCGCCCAGACGCCGCCGGCGACGGCCAGGACGAGGGCGCCCAGGACGAACAGGACGTAGCCCGAGCCCAGGGTCCGACCCAGCTGCCTCCTGCTCACCGTGTAGGCGAGCGAGGGGTCCTCCTCGGCGGCCCGCGCCCGCTCGGCCTCCCGCTCGGCCTCGCGTCGGCTCTGCCGGCCGGCGAGGATGACGACGATCTGGCCGAGGGCGACCACGCCCGCGCCGATCATGACCCCGTGCGGGACGTAGAGGTCGCTGAGGCTGGTGCCGATGACGGCCGGGGCGTACTGCGAGACGAGCAGGCCGAGCGCGAACATGAGCAGCGCCCAGATGTTGCCGATCATCGCGATGCCCGCGGCCGACATCGGCATCCCGAGGAAGGAGGCGCCGACCCCGACCACGCCGCTGCCGAGCAGCAAGGCCGCCTGCTTGCCGCCCCGGTCGCCGGCCCTGATGGTCTCGGCCGCCGCCACGCCCGGGGGCCACGCGGCGTCAGCGGGCATGAACCGGGAGCCGAACGCCCGGTACAGGACGAACACGTCGATGAGCAGGCCCAGGGAGGCGCCCAGGAGCATCGGCCACACCAGGTCGGAGCGGCCGAAGAGGAACGGGATGGCGATCGGCGTGAGGAGGGAGTTGGCGGCGGAGAACGTCGCGCCGGAGATCGACGACTGGATGAGGTTCTGGCGGTTGGTGTTGCGGAACGAGCGCAGCCCCAGCACCCCGACGCGGCCGATGAGCATGGCGATGACCGCGCCGATCACGCTCGTGTTCGGGGAGACGCCCAGCGTCGTGATCATGTGGATGCCGATGATGGCGCCGAGCAGGCTCACCAGGACGGTGACGACCACGACGAGGGGTTCGAAGGCACCCGGATGCCGTTCGGGCTCCGCGCTCTGTGGTTCGGTCGCCGAACCGTGAACGGACGATTCCATGTCTGTCCTTGGGAAGGGGCCGTGTCCACGGCGAGGCTAACGTGACTGGTCAGGGCCACTGAACGCGCGGCCGGCGCGTTGTCGGGGCACGGTGCCCAGGCTGCATTCCGGTTCCCCCGGGTGGCAAACATTTCCCACTATTTGGGAGTTAAGATCACATTTCGACCGCGAAGTGAACGGCTGGTGACATCCGGGGCGTCGTAGGGTGAGGGCCATGTCCAGTGGTTCTCGCGACGGCGCCGGCCCGCTGCAGACCGTCGACCGCGCGCTCGACGTGCTCCTCAGCTACGACGAGTTCCGCTCCAGTTGGGGTGTGCTCGAACTCGCCGCGGAGTTCGGGCTGTCGAAGTCGACCGCCCAGCGGCTGCTCGCGTCACTGGCAGGCAAGGGCTTCCTGCGCGCCGACCCCGACACCCGCCGCTACAGCATGGGGCCCGCCGTGTGGCGCATGGCCGCGGTGTGGGAGCGGTCCGGCGGGCTCTCGGCGCTCGCCGAGCCGACGCTCGCCGACCTGGCCCGCCGCAGCGGCCGCACCGCCCTGTTCTGCGTGCCCGACGGCGCCCATGTGCGCTGCATCGCGGCGGTCAGCGGCACGGAGGGGCCGCGGCGGTCGCACCCGTTCGTCGACGAGCTGTACCCGGCCAACGTCGGCGCCACCTCGCGCGCGCACTTCGCGTTCCTCGAACCGGCCGAGCGGCGCGCGCTCCTGGCGGGGCGGCCCTCCGCCCGCTACTCCGACCTCACCCCGTCCGGGGAGGAAGAGGTGGAGGCCCTCTTCGACGCGACCGCGGCCCAGGGCTACGCCGTCTCCCAGGGGGAGTACGACGCCTCCTCCCGGGCCCTCGCCGTGCCGGTCTTCGGCGGCCGGCGCCCGGCCGGCTCGGTGACCCTGGTGGAGAACAAGCACTGCGCGCACGGGGACGACCTGCTCGAGCACCTGCCCGCGCTGCTGGCCTGCGCCGACGAACTCACCGGCCTGCTCTCCAACCGCCGGCCGCCCGCGCCCACGCGCAACTGGCGGCGCGGGCACCGCGCGTCCGGCCCGCCGCGGGGACCCGACGCGGGCTAGATGATTGAGTCCGATGTCTTCAGTGGTCGTAGGCGATGAGCGAGCGTTTGACCGGGGCGCCGGTCTCCCAGTTGTGCCAGATCACCGCGGCCA
>NZ_QEIO01000026.1 GCF_003336425.1 Marinitenerispora sediminis
GGCGGGGGGAGACCTGGTCGGTCATCGCTGTCCTCTCCGTCGTCGTGCCGTGCGGCGGCCTCAGCCGCCGAGCCCGTTCGGCAGTGCCCGGCTGCCGCCCCGGAACTCGGCGACGACCCCGCCGCCCGGGCGGGTGACGGTGACGTCGTAGATGCCGCTGCGGCCGTAGCGCACCCGCTCGGCCGCCGCCGCGGTGAGCACGTCGCCGTGCCGGGCGGCGGCCACGAACGTGATGTCGGCCGTGGCGGCGACCGCGGTTACGCCGTGGCTGTTGCAGGCCGCGGCGAACGCCGTGTCGGCGAGCAGGAAGACGTACCCGCCGTGGCAGACGCCGTGGCCGTTGATCATGCGCCCGGTGACCCGCATCCGCGCCACGGCCCGGCCGGGGCCGATGTCGGACACCTCGATCCCCAGGGCGGAGGACGCCGCGTCGGCGGCCAGCATGGCGGCGACCGCCCGCTCCGCGGCGGCGCGCGCCTCCGCCGCGCCGGGCGTGTCCGGTGCGTCCGCGCGGCCGTCGTCGGTCACCGCCTCCACCGCCTTCCCGCGAGCGCCGGCACCGCCCGGCGTCCCTTGAAACTGAACGAACGGTCGGTTAGGAATACCTCTAGGAACCATCACCGCCCGGTGATCTGTCAAGAGGCGGCGCGGTCGCCGGAACCACGAGGATGTTGGGAGCGGATCCGTGAGCCAGGGCAGCACAAACCCGTCGGAGTTCTTCGCGCGGCACCGCGACACCCTGAAGGAGGCGGTGGCCGCCGTCCACGGCCGGTACCACTGGAGCCCGTACCCGGAGTCGCCGAGCCCCAAGGTGTACGGCCCGGAGGCGGGACCGGAGGGGCAGGCCGCCTTCGAGCGCTACCTGGGCGCCGACTTCCCGCTGGACCAGCCGGGCGGCGGCGACCGGGTGGTCACCGAACGCTCGCCCTACGGGATCGCCCTCGGCACCGGCTACCCGCACGCCGACGTCGACACCCTTCTCTCGGCCGCCACCGCCGCGCTGCCCCGGTGGCGCGACGCCGGTGCCGAGGTGCGCGCCGGCGTCTGCCTGGAGATCCTGCACCGGCTCAACCGGCGCAGTTTCGAGATCGCGCACGCCGTCCAGCACACCAGCGGGCAGGCGTTCGTGATGGCGTTCCAGGCCGGCGGGCCGCAGGCCCAGGACCGCGGCCTGGAGGCGGTGGCCTACGGCTACGACCTCATCGCGCGCTACGCCGGCGCGGTGCGGTGGGAGAAGCCGCAGCGCAAGGGCGACCCGCTGGTGCTGCAGAAGCGCTTCCACGCCGTGCCGCGCGGAGTGGCGCTGGTCATCGGGTGCAACACCTTCCCGACCTGGAACAGCTACCCCGGGCTCTTCGCGAGCCTGGTCACCGGCAACCCGGTGATCGTCAAACCGCACCCGCGCGCCGTGCTGCCCCTGGCCATCACGGTCGCGGTCGCCCGCGAGGTGCTCGCCGAGGCCGGATACGACCCGGACACCGTGCTGCTGGCCGCCGAGCAGCCCGACGAGCGGCTCGCCGCGACGCTCGCCGTGCGGCCCGAGGTCCGGATCATCGACTACACCGGGTCCACCGAGTTCGGCGACTGGCTGGAGCGCAACGCTCCGCAGGCGTTCGTCAACACGGAGAAGGCCGGGGTGAACCCCGTCGTCATCGACTCCACCGACGACTACGCGGGCATGCTGGGCAACCTCGCGTTCTCGCTGTCGCTCTACAGCGGGCAGATGTGCACCACCCCGCAGAACATCTTCGTGCCGCGCGCCGGGATCACCACCGACGAGGGGCACCGGAGCGTCGAGCAGGTGGGGGCCGACCTCGCGGCGGCCGTGGACCGGCTGCTCGGGGACACCGCCCGCGCCACCGGCGTCCTCGGGGCGATCGCCAACGACGCCGTCCTCGCCCGGCTGGAGGAGGCCGGCGGGCTCGGCGAGGTGCTGCTGGCCTCCCGGAGCGTCGCGCACCCCGACTTCGCCGGCGCCACCGTGCGCACGCCGGCCATCATCCGGGTGGGGGCCGACCGGCGGGACGTCTACGGCCGGGAGCACTTCGGGCCGATCGCGTTCCTGGTGCCGGCGGCCGACACCGGCGACGCGCTGCGGCTGCTGCGCGAGACGGTGTCCGAGCGCGGCGCGCTGACCGCGGCCGTCTACACCCGGGAGGCCGACGTCCTGACCGCGGCCGAACGCGCCGCGCTCGACGCCGGCGTGCACCTGTCCGCGAACCTGACCGGGCAGGTCTTCGTCAACCAGTCGGCCGCCTTCAGCGACTACCACGGCACCGGCGCCAATCCGGCCGCCACCGCCGCACTCACCGACCCGCGCTTCGTCGCCGGGCGGTTCACCTTCGTGCAGTCGCGCCGCCCGGCCTGACCGCCTGCCGGCCGGGAGCGGGCCCGCCGCGCGGGTCCGCCCCGGTCGCACCGGTGCGGGTACGAGCGCGCCCGGACTCCGAGCGTCGCCGCCATGGCGACACAGAGCCGCACCACCGCCGGGCGCGTGCTCGGAGCGACCGACGAGGTCAGCGACGCGCGGCCGCGTGGACTGATCGCCGGTACCTGTCCGGCCCCGGGCGCGCTTGCCCAAGCGGCGCCGGGCCGATCGTGCGGACGAGCGGTCCGGGTGGGCGGACCTCGTTCCCGGGCATGTCGGCGTACTCCGATTCCGGATCCGCCCTCGGCGGCTGGTCCGAGACCCTGGCGGGGGAGGCCGCACCGTCCGGCGTCCGCGTGGTGATCGCCGAGCCCAACCGGTTCCGCACCGGCGTCGACCGGGCCGAGATGCTGGAGTCCGCCGAGGCGTCCGCGGCCCACCGCGACCTGCCCGCCGCGGTCCGGGCCACCTTCCCGGCGCCTGCGGACGCCGGGAAGGCGGCCCGGTGCGGACCGCCGAGCTCATGGTGTCGCCCGCACACGGCGCCGAGGCGTCGCTGCGGCTGCCGCTCGGACGCGAGACGGCCGAGCGCGACCCGAGCGCGTACCGGCGCGGGCTGGACGCGCTCCGGGCACTGGGCCGCCACCGCCCGGAGCGCGGACGTCGGGGGCCTGCCGGCGTCTCGGCCAGCTGCCACGGCCACCGACGCCCTGATGACCAGGGCGCCCGGAACGCTCGGGGACGACGGCCCGCTGCCGGTCGCGGCGATCCACCGCCGGTGTTCCTCCGCCTCACCGGCCCGGCCGACGTCCCCGGGCCGCTGCTGATCACCGAGGTCGCCCACCTCCTCGACGCCTCGCGCCACGCGCCGCGCCACTACGAGCGGGCCGGGCTGACCGAGGGGACCGGGACAGCGGCGGCCAGTGCCTCTCCGACGCCCCGGCGGTGCGGCGCCTGGTGTTCCGCACCCGGACGCGGCTGTCCGTAAGGCCATGCGCGGTGTGCGGCACTACGCGGCCCTCGTCCACGCCGGGAGGCACACGGTGCCCGAGCGGCTCGACCGGCTGGTCGAGGACCGCGGCACCAAGCCGCCGCCGGAACCGTGCGCTGACCCTCTCCCGCGCGGCGACCGAGGACAGGATCGCCCGTACGGGGGGGCGACCGGGCCCGACGTCGCGGACCCCGGCACTGGCGGCGGCCGTACCGCGTCGCCGGAGGAGCGGTCGCGCTCCCCGTCGCCCTCCGGGTGAGGAGCTGGCGCCGCGACGGCCTGGGTGGCCGGGCGGGCCCGCCGCGTCCCTCACACCCGCGGTCCGCCAGGCTGGACGGCCAGGGCGATGTCGTCGGCGAGCCGGGGCAGGTCCGCCAGGTCCAGGGCGGAGACCGTCACCCGGATGCCCGGCGGGGCCGCCGTCCGGAACCGGGCGCCGGGGGTCACCGCCCAGCCGCGGGCGAGCAGCCGGCCGACCGCGGTCGCCTCGTCGGGGACCGCCACCCACACGTTCACCCCCGAGCGCCCGGTCGCGGTGACCCCGTGCCGGGCGAGCAGCGCGACCAGCGCGTCGCGGCGCTCGCGGTACCGGTGGGCGGCCCGCCCGGGGTCGACCGCCCCGGACCGCCACAGCTCGACGAACGCCTCCTGGAGCACGTGGCTCACCCAGCCGGGGCCGAGCCGCTGCTGGGCGCGCACCCGGTCCACGGTCGCGGGGTCGCCGGCGAGCAGCGCCAGCCGCAGGTCCGGACCGTACCCCTTGGCCACCGAGCGCACCACCGCCCAGCGCCCGGTGGCACCGGCGAGCCGGCGGAAGGGGAGGTCGACGAACCCGAACCCGTGGTCGTCCTCCACCGTGAGCACGTCCGGGTGCGCGGCGAGCAGCACGCGCAGGCGCTCGGCGCGGTCGAAGGTGAGCGCCGCGCCGGTGGGGTTCTGCGCCCGGCTGGTGACCAGCACGGCCCGCGCTCCCGAGCGCAGCGCCGCATCGACGTCCTCGGGCAGCGGACCGTCGCCGTCGACGCGCATGGGAATCCGCCGCAGCCCGAGAGCCGCGGCGAGGTCGAGGCCGCTGGTCCAGCCGGGATCCTCCACGGCGATGCCGTCGCCGGTGCGCAGGGCGCCGCGCAGCACGCGGTCGATCCCGTCCAGCGCCCCGGAGGTGACGGTGAGCGCGTCCGCCGGCACTCCGTCCGCCGTGAACGACTCGCGGGCCACCGCCAGCAGGTCGGGGCTGACGGCGGGGTCGCCGTAGAGCGGATGCCGCCCAGCCCGCCGCGCCGCGACGGCGGCGAGCGCGGCACCCAGGTCCGGGAGCAGCCGGGGGTCGGGGTTGCCGCTGGCGGCGTCCCGCGCCCCTGGCGGCACCGCCTCGGGCTCGATGTCGCGCGGCAGCGCGACGGGCTGCGCGCGCACCCGCGTCCCGCGCCGGCCCCCCGTCTCCACCAGGCCGCGCTCACGCAGCACCCGGTAGGCCGACGCCACCGTGTTGGGACTGACCCCCAGCCGGCCCGCGAGTTCCCGGATCGGCGGCAGCGCGGCCCCGGCCCCGAGGCCCCCGCCGGTGATCGCCCGTTCCACGCTGTCGGCGATCTCCTGCGCTCCGCGCCCGGTGATGACCATGCCCCCATTGTGCCCGCGCCGCGGCCGGGACCGCGGATCCGGCGGCCCCGCCGCCACCGGCTACAGGTCCCGCTCCCAGGTCTCGCCGACCAGGTCCACGCCGAAGCTGCGGTGCGGCTTGGCGCGGACCCGGGTGAAGCCGGCACGGCCGTAGATCCGGCGTGCGGAGGTCAGGACGTCGTTGGTCCACAGCGTCATCCGCCGGTAGCCGGCGGCCCGGGCGAAGGAGAGGCACTCCGCCACGAGCCGGCTGCCGATGCCGTTCCCCCGGGCGGAGGGCTCCACCAGCAGCAGGCGCAGCTTGGCGGTGGTGTCGTCTCCCCGGACGCAGAGGACGCAGCCGGCGGGCTCGCCGTCGAGTTCGGCGATCCACCCGGTCTCGCGGTGCGGGTCGTGGGAGCGGCCGTAGTCGGCGACGATCTCGGCGACCAGGGCCTCGTAGGTCTGGTCGAAGCCGTACTCCGCGGCGTAGAGCGCGGCATTGCGCTGCACCATCCAGCCCAGGTCGCCGGGGCGCAGCGGGCGCAGCAGCACGGTGCCCGGGCGCGCGGCCGGGCCGGTCGCGGCGGTGAGCAGCCGGCGCGCGGTGGCGAGCGCGGTGACGAGCCGCTGCCGGTCGGCGGGGTGCAGGGGGGCGAGTTCGGCGCGGACCTGCTCGGAGGCGCGGCCGTCCAGCATCGCCGCCGTCTCGGTTCCGGCCGCCGTCAGCTCCAGCACCTGCCGCCGGCCGTCGGCGGGGGAGGGGTGCCGGGTGAGCAGGCCGCCGTCGACCAACCGGGCGACGACCCGGCTGAGCTGGCCGGCGTCGATGTCGAGCTCCCGGCGCAGGTCGGCGAGCTCCGTGCGGCCGGAGCGGGCCAGTTCGTACATGACGCGCGCCTCGGTGAGCGACCACCGGGTGTCGAGCAGCCCGGCGCGCAGCACGCCGAGGCGGTTGGTGAAGAACCGGCTGAACGCGCGGATCTCGGCGACGTCCTCGGGGGAAACCGGCGTTTCGGCGGGGGAGAGGGCATCCATGATGGAGTCAACAATCTTCTTGACTGAGTCAACTACCGCGCACTCTACTCCCGGAATGCCGGCGTGGCACCCGCGACGGCCGTCCCGGCACCGGTCCGCCACAATGGGGCGGACCGGTGGACGTCCGCCGCCGGGGTGTTCTCGGGCGAGGCGAAGGAGGAGCCATGGACACCGGACTCGCGGGGCGCACGGCGATCGTGCCGGGATCGAGCGCCGGACTGGGGCTGGCGGTCGCCCGGGCGCTGGCCGCCGAGGGCGCCAACGTCGTCATGACGGCACGGCGCGGCGACCTGCTGCGGCGGTGGGCGGACGAGCTCCCCTCGGCCCTAGCCGTTCCGGCCGACATCGCCGATCCCCAGACGCCGGCCCGGCTGGTGGCCGCGGCGCAGGAGCGGTTCGGCGCCGTGGACGTGTGCGTGCTCAACGGCGGCGGTCCCCGGCCCCAGGCCGCGGCGGAGGCCACCGACGCCGACCTGCTGGCGGCCATCGAGACCCAGCTGCTCGCGCAGCAGCGCCTGGTCGCCGCCGTGCTGCCCGGCATGCGCGAGCGGGGCTGGGGCCGCGTCGTCGCCGTCGGCTCGACGTTCGTGCGCCAGCCGGCCCCCGACATGGTCGGCTCCAACACCGCACGCGCCGCGCTGGCCAGCTACCTCAAGACCCTCGCGGCCGAGGTCGCCGCCGACGGCGTCACCGTCAACATGGTGCTGCCCGGCCGGATCGACACCGACCGGGTCGCCGCCCTGGACCGCGCCGCGGCGGAGCGGTCCGGCCGCACCCCCGAGGAGGTGCGGGCCGCCGCGATCGCCCAGATCCCGGCCGGCCGGCTGGGCACGCCCGAGGAGTTCGCCGCGGTGGTCACGTTCCTCGCCAGCGCGGGTGCCTCCTACGTGACCGGCACCCGGATCAGCTGCGACGGCGGCCTGCTGCGCGCGCTCTGACGCCGTCGCACTCCGGCGGCCACGGGCCGGGGAACGCGGTCCGGGAACCGGGGTGCCAGGGGGAGGGCTGCCGGTCAGCCCCCCGCCAGTGCGGCGAGGAGGCGGGCGGCCGCCTCCGTCGCCGTCAGGGCACCGGCGCTGCCCCCCGACCTGGACCGAAGCGAAGCGAGCCCGCGCGGCTGCTCCGGGCGGTCCCGCGTGCGGCGGGAGACGCCCGCGCCGCCCGCCGCGAAGACCCGCGACCGGCGGACCGCCCGCTTCAGCGCCCCGCTCCCGCGACGGCGGCCTGCCGGGAGGGCGGCCGGCCGCCCTCCCGGGCGTGCCCGCCTGGGCCGGGAGGGATGCGCTCGTCCTCGGGCCCGTGCCGGGAGCTCCGCGGCCCGCGGTCAGCGGCGGGACCCGCCGACCGCGGATCTCCGCACGCGGCGGTTCGGCTGGGCTGTGATGCCCGCCGGGGCGGCCGCGCCCGGTTCCCCGGCACGAACGGGGTCCCCGCCCGCAAGGCCCGCCATGGTGGGCAGGCCCGCGAGCCCCCCGCACGGGCGGCCCGGCCATGGGGGCGGCTCGCACGGGCCGCCGGGCCCGCCGCGGGCTCCGTCTCCCGGCGGCCCGGCGCGGCATGCGGCGCAGCACCCGGTGCCGGTCTGCCAGGGCGGCGGACCCGCCGGACCCGGCACGGAGACCGGGCGGGACGGATGGTCCCAGGTGCGCCGTCCGCTCCGGCGACCGCGCACCGCAGCCGGTCCCCCGCGGGCAGTGGCGGCCGGCAGCGTCCCGCCCGTGGTCCGGCGCGCGGTCACCGGATCCCCCGGACGCGCGCCGGTGGCTGCGGGCATCCGGTGCGGGAACGCTCGCCCGCCGCCCCGACCCGCGTCGGGTTCCTCCTGGTGGGCCACCGCCCGGAGGCGTATCGCACATCGGGGATCCCGCCTTCCGCCGACCGGGGGGATAGGTTAGCCTCTACTAAGTTTCAGAGTGACGGTGTCGGCGTCGGAGGTTCCTGGTGTTCCACTCGCTGCGGCGCGCCCTCCCCTTGTGCCGGGCGGGCGGGCGGTGACCCCGGGGGGCTCCTCCGCGGCCCAGGTCATCGACGGCCCGACCCGCGATGCCGCGGCCGCGCTGGAGCGGCGCACCGCGGCGCACGCGCGGGTGCACGCGGCGCGGGCCGCCGGGCTGCTGGTCGCGCTGGGCGTGCTGGGGCTGTGCGTGCTGCTCAGCATCGCGGTCGGAGCCAAGGCCATCCCGCTGTCCACGGTGTGGCAGGCCCTGTGGAACTACGACGGCTCCTACGACCACAGCGTCATCTTCGAACTGCGGCTGCCGCGCACCCTCCTCGGCGTGGCGGTCGGCGCCGCGCTCGGGCTGTCCGGCGCGCTCATGCAGGCGCTCACCCGCAACCCGCTGGCCGACCCCGGCATCCTCGGGATCAACGCCGGCGCCGCCGCCGCGGTGGTGCTGGCCGTCTACGTCTTCGGGCTGACCGACCTCAACGCCTACGTGTGGTTCGCGTTCGCGGGGGCAGCACTGACCACCGTGGTGGTCTACGTGCTCGGGTCGGCGGGACGCGGCGGCGCCACCCCGGTCCGGCTCGCGCTCGCCGGAACGGCCATCGGCGCGGTGCTGATCGGCCTGGTGCACGGCGTCATCATCCTCAACGAGTTCGTGTTCGACCAGATCCGGTTCTGGCAGATCGGCTCGCTGGTCGGCCGCGACCTGGGCGTCTTCACCGCGGTGCTGCCGTTCCTGCTCGCCGGCACGCTCCTCGCGCTGCTGCTGGGATCGCAGCTGAACGCGGTCGCCCTCGGCGAGGACCTGGCCGCCGCCCTCGGCGCGCGCGTCAACCGCACCCGTGCGGTGACCGCCCTGGCCATCGTGCTGCTGTGCGGCGGCGCGACGGCCGCCGCCGGTCCCATCGCCTTCGTCGGGCTCACCGTGCCGCACGTCGCGCGCGCCCTCATCGGCCCCGACCAGCGGTGGGTGCTGCCGTACTCGGCGGTGCTCGCGGCCATCCTGCTGGTCGGCGCCGACACCCTCGGCCGGATCGTGCTGCCCACCGGCGAACTGGAGGTGGGCATCATCACCGCGCTGGTCGGCGCGCCCGTGTTCATCGCCCTGGTCCGGCGCAAGAAGGTGGCGAAGCTGTGACGGCGCTACTTCCCGGCCCTTCCGGCTCTTCCGGCCCGTCCGGCTCCGCGCCGGAGCGAGGTGACGGCCGCACCCCGGCCGGCCGCGTGGTGCGGCTCGGCGACCGCGTCTCCTTCCGGCTGCGCCCGCGGCTGGCGGCGGTGTACGCGTCGCTGGTCGCCGCCGCGCTCGTGGTGCTCGCGGTCACCCTGATGGTCGGCGACTACCAGATCCCGCTGCCCGAGGTGCTGCTCGCGCTGACCGGCCGGGGCGAGCGGCTCGACGTCTTCTTCGTCCAGGGCGTGCGCCTGCCCCGGGCGCTGACCGCGCTGCTCGTCGGCGCCGGGCTCGGTGTGGCAGGGGCGGTCTTCCAGAGCCTGTCGCGCAACCCGCTCGGCAGCCCGGACATCATCGGGTTCACCCACGGTGCGGCCACCGGGGCGGTGCTCACCATCCTGGTGCTGGGCGGGGGCATGGTGGCCACCGCGCTCGGCGCGGTCGCCGGCGGCGTCGCCACGGCGCTGCTCGTCTACCTCCTGGCCATGAAGCGGGGCGTGCAGGGCTACCGGCTCATCCTGGTCGGCATCGGTCTGAGCGCCATGCTGCTCGCGGTACGCGACTACCTGATCAGCCGTGCCGAGCTGACCGACGCCATGGCCGCGCAGGTGTGGATGATCGGCAGCCTCAACGCCCGGACCTGGGGGCACGTCATCGCGGTCGCCGTCGGGACCGCCGTCCTCGTCCCGCTGATCATCGCCTACGGCCGCCGCCTGCGGCTGATGGAGATGGGGCACGACACCGCCCGGGCGCTCGGGGTCTCCCCGCAGTCCACCCAGGCGATGGCGCTCCTGGCGGCGAGCGCGCTCACCGGCGTCGCCATCGCGGTCTCCGGCCCGATCTCGTTCATCGCGCTCGCCGCCCCGCAGCTCGCCCGGCGGCTGGCCCGCGCCGAGGGGGCCACGATCGCGGGCGCCGGCCTCATGGGCGCGTTCCTGATGCTCACCGCCGACCTGGTGGCGCAGCGCGCGATGGCCCCCGTCCAGCTCCCGGTCGGCGTCGTCAGCGCCGTCATCGGCGGCAGCTACCTGGTCTGGCTGCTGTACCGCGAATGGCGCACCGGCCGTGCCTGACCGGCGCCCCCGGCAGGAAGAACCTCCAGGAGAGAAGCGAGAGAACATGTCCGAACCGGCCCGGTTGTGGGGAGAGAACCTGACGCTGGCCTACGACCAGCGGGTCATCTCCCGTGACCTCGGGATCACGATCCCGGACAACTCCTTCACCGTGATCGTGGGCCCCAACGCCTGCGGGAAGTCCACCCTGCTGCGCGCGCTGTCCCGCATGCTCAAGCCCAGTTCCGGCGCGGTCCACCTCGACGGCCGGCTGATCGGCTCCTACCCGTCCAAGGAGGTCGCCCGGCGGCTCGGCCTGCTGCCGCAGAGCTCCGTGGCGCCGGACGGCATCACCGTCGCCGACCTGGTCGCGCGCGGGCGCTACCCGCACCAGAAGCTGCTGAAGCAGTGGTCGCGGGCCGACGAGCAGATCATCACCGAGGCCATGGACGCCACGCGGGTCACCGACCTCGCCGCCCGGATGGTGGACGAACTCTCCGGCGGGCAGCGGCAGCGCGTGTGGCTGGCCATGGTGCTGGCCCAGCGGACCCCGCTGCTGCTGCTGGACGAACCGACGACCTACCTCGACATCGCCCACCAGATGGACGTGCTCGACCTGTGCGCCGAACTGCACCACGAGCGCGGCTACACGCTGGTCGCGGTGCTGCACGACCTCAACCAGGCGTGCCGGTACGCCACCCACATCATCACGATGAAGGACGGGCGGATCGTGGCCGAGGGGGACCCGGCCGAGGTCATCACCGCCGAGCTCGTCGAGGAGGTGTTCGGCCTGCCCTGCCGGGTCATCCCCGACCCCGAGACGGGCACCCCGCTGATCGTCGCCACCGACCGCCGCGGGACCATCGCGCGGCGCGCCGCCGGCCGCTCCGGCGCGGGCGCCGGCGAGTCCCCGCAGGCCGGCGCCGACGACGCCTCCGGAGTCCCGCAGCGCGCCTGAGCGCCGGGGCCGGCCCCGGCTACCGCTCCGCGGCCGGCGTGATCCGCGGCGGGTCGAACACCCGCACCGGCGGCGGGGTGCCCTCGAAGCGCTCCACCTCGACCAGCGCCAGCTGGCCGGTGCTGCCGTGGCTGAGCGCCGACGTGCCCGCGTCCGGGGTGAGCACGTTCGGATTGCCGTGCACGCAGGACAGCCCCGGGGCGCCCGACGGGTCGAACCACGCGCCGGTGGCCAGCTGCACCACCCCCGGGCGCAGATCCGTGCTGGTCCGGACGCCCGCGAGGCAGCTCCCGCGGTCGTTGGCCACCCGCACCACGTCGCCGTCCGCGAGGCCGCGCGCCGCCGCGTCCGCGGGGTGCATCCGGATCGGCGCCCGGTCCGCGATCTTCTCCGACCGGCTGTGTTCGCCCATGTCCTGCTGGCTGTGCAGCCGCCCGGTCGGCTGGTTGGCGACGAGCAGCAGCGGCCAGGTCCGCGACCGCGGCGATCCGAGGCGCTCCTCGGGGTCCAGCCAGGTCGGCCGGCCCGGGCAGTCCGGGTAGCCGAAACCGGCGATGGTGGCCGAGTACAGCTCGATCCGGCCGCTCGGCGTGCCCAGCGGGCAGCCGTCGGGGTCCGCGCGGAAGTCACCGAACAGCGCGCTGTCCTCGACCCGCCCCGGGATCGGGATGCTCCCGGCCGCCCAGAACTCCTCGAACGGCGGCGGCACCTCCGTGCCCGCCGCGCGCAGCCGCCCGCGCCACTCCTCGTACAGGTGCACCAGCCACTCCGCTGACGTGCGCCCCTCGGTGAACTCCGCGCCGACGCCCATCCGCGCGGCCAGCTCCGAGAACACGTCGTACTCGTCGCGCGCCTCGCCGTGCGGCGCGACCACCCGCGGCATGGCGCGCAGCCGCAGGTCCCCCTGGCCGGCGGTGAAGTCGTCCCGCTCCAGAGCGGTCGTCGAGGGCAGCACGATGTCGGCGTGCCGGGCGGTCGCCGTCCAGTGCGTCTCGTGGACCACCACCGTCTCGGGGCGGCCGAACGCCCGGCTCAGCCGGTTGAGGTCCTGGTGGTGGTGGAACGGGTTGCCGCCCGACCAGTACACCAGCCGGATGTCGGGGTAGCGGAGCCGGCGGCCGTCGAAGTCGAACGGCGCTCCCGGGTTCAGCAGCATGTCGGTCACCCGCGCGACCGGGATGACCGAGTCCACCGGGTTGCGGCCCTGCGGGAAGGTCGGCAGCCCCTCCGGCGTGGCGCCGCCGCCGTAGGAACCCATCGAGCCGTAGCCCGTGGCGAAGCCGCCGCCGGGCAGCCCGATCTGGCCGAGGCAGGCGGCGAGTGCGAGCCCCGCCCACAGCGGCTGCTCACCGTAGCGGGCGCGCTGCACCGACCAGCCCACGTTGACGAGGGTGCGGCCGGCCGCCATCCGCCGGGCGAGGTCGCGGAGCCCGTCGGCCGGCAGCCCGCTCAGCTCGGCGGCCCACTCGGGGCTCTTGGGGACCCCGTCCACGTCGCCCATGACGTAGTCGCGCAGTTCGTCCGCGCCCACGGTGTAGCGCGCGAGGAAGCCAGTGTCGGCCAGACCGTCCGCGAACAGCGTGTGGATCAGGGCGAGCAGCACCGCGGTGTCGGTACCGGGCGAGATCGGCAGCCACTCGGCCGCCACGTCGGCCGGCGTGTCGTCGCGCAGCGGGCTGACGGACACCATGCGCACGCCCCGCCCGGCGGCGGCACGCAGGTCGGGTTCGGCCGTGTGCGCCGCGCGGCCGCCGGAGGCGGTCCACATGTTGGAGACGCGCAGGCCGCCGAAGCTGACGAGCAGGTCGGTGTGCTCGGCGATGGCGCGCCACGTCGGCGGGCGCCGCAGCAGCTCGTAACCGCCGCGCGGCCCCACCACGTGCGGGAACAGCACCTCGACCGCCGCGTGGCTGTAGGTGGCGCGGGAGCGCGTGTAGCCGCCGATGGTGTTGAGGAACCGGTGCAGCTGCCCCTGCGAGTGGTGCAGCCGCCCGGCGCTCGCCCACCCGTAGGAGCCGCCGTAGACGGCGGTGCCGCCGTGTTCGCGACGCACCCGGTCGAGTTCGGCGGCGAGCAGGTCCAGCGCGGTCTCCCAGTCCACGGCCACGTACTCGTCGTCCGGGTGGCCGCGCCGGTCGTCGGGACCGGGACCGCTCTCCAGCCAGCGCCGCCGGACGGCCGGCCGGGCCACCCGGGTCGCGTGGTGCTGCGCCACCGGCGTGTTGCGGATCACCGGAGAGGGCGCCGGGTCGGCGGGGTCGGGCCGGACGCCCACCACGGTGCCGTCGCGGACCAGGACCTGGTAGCTGCCCCAGTGCGCGTGGGTCGGATGGACGGTGACGGGGGCACGGCCCTCTCCGTCTGCCATGGTGCTCCTCCCGGACGTGACGCGGCCGACCGCCAGCCTACGCGGGCGCCCCTCCGCACCCCGAGCCGCGGCTTTGCCAGACTGGACGAATCACGTTGGGCGCAGCGGTGGGAGGAACGGTCGATGGGTGCGGTGGCGTCGCGGTCGCGCAGGTCGGTGCTCGCGGTCCCGGGGTCCAACCCCCGGTTCCTGGAGAAGGCCCGCGGCCTGCCGGTCGACGCGTTCTTCCTCGACCTGGAGGACGCGGTCGCGCCGCTGGAGAAGGAGAAGGCGCGCGACACCGTGGTCGCCGCGCTGAACGAGGGCGGCTGGGACGGCAAGGTCCGCGCGGTGCGGGTGAACGACCTCGGCACGCGGTGGACCTACCGCGACGTCATCGCCGTGGTGGAGGGCGCCGGCGCCGAACTGGACTGCCTGGTGCTGCCGAAGGTCACCGACCCCGCGCACGTGCGCTGGCTGGACCTCCTGCTCACCCAGATCGAGAAGGCGGTCGGCCTGGAGGCCGGCCGCATCGGCATCGAGGCGCAGATCGAGGACGCCCGCGGCCTGGTCCGCGTCGACGAGATCGCCGCCGCCTCGCCCCGCCTGGAGAGCCTGGTGTACGGGCCGGCCGACTTCATGGCGTCGATCAACATGAAGACCCTCGTCGTGGGCGAGCAGCCGCCGGGCTACGACGTCGGCGACGCCTACCACCACGTCCTCATGCGGATCCTCATGGCCGCGCGCGCCAACGACCTCCAGGCGATCGACGGCCCCTACCTCCAGGTGCGCGACGTCTCCGCCTTCACCCGGTCCGCCCGGCGCACCGCCGCGCTCGGCTACGACGGCAAGTGGGTGCTGCACCCGGGCCAGGTCGACGCGGCCAACGAGGTGTTCTCGCCGACCCAGGACGACTACGACCACGCCGAGCTCATCCTGGACGCCTACCAGCACGCCACCACGGTCCAGCGGCGCGGGGCGGTCATGCTCGGCGACGAGATGCTCGACGAGGCGTCCCGCAAGATGGCCCTGGTCGTCGCCGCCAAGGGGCGCGCCGCCGGGCTGCGCCGCACGCGGACCTTCACCCCGGACGCCGGCTGACCGGCCCGGCCCCCGCGCGCCGGGTCACCTCGCGCGCCGCGGCCGGGACCGGTCGATGAGCAGGCTGAGCCCGATCGCCAGCAGCCAGCCGTCCTTGGCGAGGGCGATGCCCTGCTGGGACGGCCGGATCCCGTCCCGCTCCCGGGCGTCGGGGTCGGTGAAGTAGAGCCCGAGCAGCCCCGCGGCGAATCCGGTCAGCCCGGCACCCGCGATGGCACTGGGGACCGCGGGCACCAGGAGCGCGGACCCGAGGGTGATCTCGGCGGCGCTGAGCAGCTTCGTGAACTTCCGCGGATCGACCTCCTTGAGGAACGGGTAGGCGCGCGCCGCCTCGGCGTGCAGGTACCCGGCGGTGGCATCGTCGGCCCGGCGCTTGCCGAGACCGGAGTTGAGGATGAACGCGCCGGTGATCAGGCGCAGCGGCAGGTGGTGCGGGCGCATGGCCATGTTCCTGACTCTCCCCGTGGTCGACGTCGTGCGGTGGCCCCGTACGGAGCGACCGCGGGCACCGACACCCGTCGGCGCCCGCATGCCTGGGTCTACCCCGTGGGTCCCGGCTCACCGTCCAGGTGGAGCGATACGCGGGTCGAACGTCCGGATCACCGGCATCGCTATGAATTGCTGGTCGTCCGGGCGGGTTCGCGGCCCGGCAGGAGGAGAATCCATACTTCGCCAAGGTCTGATGTGCTTCGTGCTGTTGGTCGAGTTTGGCGCTGGAACTTGATTTGTGAGTGCTGCCGTATTATCGAGGCGCTTTCCAGTTGAGTGCGGCATTGATTGAGGCGGCGCCTCGGGTGTGTTTCGTGCTACTTTGCTGGAATGCGGGTGGGAATTTATGTCGACGCCTACAATCTGTACTATGGGGGGCGCGGCCTCTGTGGGCGCGGTGTAGCTGGTTGGCGTTGGCTTGACATTCGGTCCTTGGTGGAACGCCTTGTGGTGACGCGTGCTGAGTGGGGTGGCGCCGCGGTGGCCAGGATCGTCTACTGCACAGCCCGCATCGGCGCTCGGGGCAATCCTTCCGGACATCGAGACCAAGATATTTATCTGAAGGCTCTACTGGCGGCGAAAAGCGTTGATCATATCGAGTACGGCCAGTACGTCGAGCGCGTCAAACGTGCTCCACTCGCCGTGGCCGACAAGAAGGGGCGTCCGCAGACCGCCAGGCCCACCTGGCCGGTGATGGTGCAGGAGGGTGGTATCCCGCGTCCGGATTCTGTCTTTCTGGTCTCCTTCGCCCATCGGGAAGAGAAAGGCTCGGACGTCAACGTCGCCTCGCATCTGCTCCTCGATGTCCTGGAGCGGGAAGTGGACGCCGCCGTGGTGCTGTCGAACGACAGCGACCTGAAACTCCCGCTTTCCATCGCGCGGCAACGTGTGCCGGTCGGCCTCGTCAACCCCACCAGGGCTGTCCTGGCCGGCGCTCTGAGGGGCGCTGCTGGCGAAGGAGTCGGCAGGCACTGGTGGAGGCAACTGACCGTCGAGGACTTCGTCAACCACCAGCTGCCCGAGACCGTGGGCCGCTATGTGCGGCCACAGGGATGGTGAGGACTCCGCACATGACATCGTCGTCCCGAAGTTGACGTGGGTGCGTAGCGCTACTTAGTATCGATGCCATCACTCACCTGGTCCCTTGTGGGCCAGGTTTTTTTGCTGCCTGCCGCGGGACGCCAGTGGTAGGCCGCCCGCGAGCACTGGTCAGGCCCGCGCACTGACAGGGCATGTCACTCTTACCGATCGCTAACCCGCATGCGCCACGATGGCAGCCATGAACGCACCCAGCCGAGTCCTGCTCGCCGACGACGACCGCGCCATCCGCGAGTCCCTCGAACGTGCCCTGCAGCTGGAGGGCTACGAGGTGCGGACCGCGGCCGACGGCGTGCAGGCGCTGGCGTCGGTGCACCGGGAGCCGGTGGACCTGCTGGTGCTGGACGTGATGATGCCGGGGGTGGACGGGCTCGGCGTGTGCCGGGTGCTGCGGGCCGAGGGGGACCGCACTCCGATCCTCATGCTGACCGCGCGGGTGGAGACCCCGGACCGGGTGGCCGGACTGGACGCCGGGGCCGACGACTACCTGGCCAAGCCGTTCGAGCTCGACGAGCTGCTCGCCCGGCTGCGCGCGCTGCTGCGCCGCGCCGCGCCCGTCGTGGAGGGCGAGGGCGGCGAGCCGCCTATCAGGGTCGGCGACCTGCGGATCGAGCCGGGCGCCCGCCGCGTGTGGCGGGGCGGACGCGAGGTCGACCTGTCCAAGACCGAGTTCGACCTGCTGGAGCTGCTGGCCCGCAACGCCGGCATCGTGCTGGACCACGCCACCATCTACGACCGCATCTGGGGCTACGACTTCGGTCCGGAGTCCAAGAACCTCGCGGTCTACATCAGCTACCTGCGCCGCAAGCTGGAACCGGCCGGCTCGGCCCCGCTGATCCAGACGGTGCGCGGCGTCGGGTACACCATCCGACCGCAGTGAGGGGACCGGCGCTGGACATGTACGGTTCGACCGGCACTCCCGGTACACCCGGCACTCCCGGCACTCCCGGCCCTCCCGGCGACGGCCGGCCGGCCCAGGCCGCGCCGCGCCTGGCGCGCCGGTTCGAGGACATGTCGCTGGGCACCCGGTTCGCGGTGTCGTTCGCGCTGGTGGCCGCCGCGGTCATCATCCTGGTCGGCTCGCTGGCCTACAACGCCGCGGCCCTGCTCATCCGCACCGACGCCCAGCAGGAGTTCGACTCCACCGTCGCCGGGCTCGCCAGCGACCTGCGCTCCTCCGCGCTCGGCGACGGCGGCATCGGCCAGCTCGGCCTGCTGCACTCCGAGACCTTCACGTTCCAGCTGCTGTCGCCCACCGGCAACGTCTCCGTCCCGGTCAACGACCGCAACCAGATCGAGGTCCTGCCCGTCACCCCCTCGGACCGCGCCGTCGCCGCCGAGACCGCGGCGGGGGTGGTGCGCACCCGTGAGGACCACGCCAACGGCGAGACGTACCGGATCGCCACGATCTCCTACGGCAACGGCCGCGGCGCCGTGCAGATCGGCCAGCGGCTGTCGCCGATGGAGCGCATGCTCGACTCGATGGCCTGGCAGATGGTCGCCGTGGGCGCGGTCGTCCTGCTGTGCGCCGGCGGCGCCGGGTGGCTGATCGCCCGGCGGGTCACCGGCCGCCTGGTGCGGCTGACCGAGGCGGCGGAGTACGTGGGCTCCACCGGGCGCATCGACGTCGCCGCGCCGGACGCGGGTTCCGGCTCGCGCGACGAGGTGGGCCGGCTGGGCCGGGCGTTCGACGCCATGCTGTCCCGCCTCGCCGCGTCCAAGGAGGACCAGCGCCGCCTGGTGCAGAACGCCTCCCACGAACTGCGCACGCCGCTGACCAGCCTGCGCACCAACGTCAGCGTCATGAAGCGGTTCGACCGGCTCTCACCGGACGCCCAGCGCCGGCTGATCGACGACCTCCAGGGCGAGACCCGCGAGCTCACCGACCTCGTCAACGAGCTCGTGGAGCTGGCCACCGAGACCCGGGAGGACGAGGCCCCGCAGGAGGTCTCGCTGCGCGAGCTGGCCCGCAGTGTCGCCGCGCGGACCGGGCGGCGGACCGGCCGCGAGATCATCGTGGACGCCGACGACAGCGTGGTGTTCGGCCGGCCGCACGCGCTGGAGCGCGCGCTGTCCAACCCCGTGGAGAACGCCGCGAAGTTCGACACCGAGCGCGCCGGCCCCATCGAGATCGTGATCCGGGCGGGCCGGGTCGAGGTCCGCGACCGCGGGCCGGGCATCGACCCGAACGAGCTCGGGCACATCTTCGAGCGGTTCTACCGCGCCACGTCGGCCCGCAGCATGCCCGGTTCCGGGCTCGGCCTGTCGATGGTGCACGACATCGCCACCGCGCACGGCGGCCGGGTCTTCGCCGGCAACCGCCCGGGCGGCGGCGCCGTGATCGGCTTCGAACTGCCGCTCGCGCACCCCGGGGGCGCCCACCGGTGAGAACGGGCCCGCGCGGGGCCGGCGGTCACCGGCCGGAGTCCTCCGCCAGCTCGTCGCGCAGCTCGTCGATCGCCAGCAGGTCCCTGCGCACCCGGCCGGTGCGGTAGGCCGCCCGGCCGGCGATGTGCGCCGCCACCGGCACGGTGAGCAGCTGGAACAGCGCCACCAGCACCAGGATGCCCACCCGCGGATCGGGCGCCATCCGCAGCCCGATCCCGACCAGGATCAGCAGCAGCCCGAGGATCTGCGGCTTCGCGGCGGTGTGCATGCGCGACAGCAGGTCGGGGAAGCGCACCAGCCCCACCCCGGCCGCGAACGACAGCAGCGCGCCGCCGAGCAGGCAGCCCAGCGCGATCCAGTCAAGTACGGCGGTCACCGCTCGCTCCCCCTCTCGGTCCCGCTCCCGGGCCCCTGCTCCCCGCCCGGCGGCTCCGGGTCGGTGCGCCGGGCGACGAACCGGGCCACGCTCACCGAGCCCACGAACCCCAGCAGCGACACCACCAGCAGCACGGGCAGCAGCGTCGGATCACGGTGGAAGGCCGCGAACGTGCCGATCCCGGCGATCGTGGCGGCGAGCACGACGTCCACCGACAGCGCCCGGTCCAGGATGGACGGGCCCATCACCAGCCGGGCCATGCTGAGCAGCGCCGCCGCTCCCAGCAGCACCTCGATCGCGATCCACACGGCCGTCACCGGGCACCCCGCTCTCCGCCGGCCGCCTCCAGGAGCCGGATGTCCTCTCGGGTGCCGAACGCGCGGACCACCCGCTCCTCCAGCCGCAGTACGTCCGCCCGGGCGGCGTCCGCCGCGGCGGCGTTGGCCGCCCCCAGCACGTGGACGAACAGTGTCCGCGTGGCGTAGCGGACCTCGACGAGCACGCTGCCCGGCACCACCGACAGCGCCACGGCGGTCCCGGTCAGCATCAGATCGGACCGGGTGCGCAGCGGGACCCGGATCACCGAGCTGTGCGGTACCCGGCCGAACGCGAACGTGTACCGCAGCACCCGGGCGCTCGCCAGCACGATGTCCACCGCCGTCCGCGCCAGCAGCCGCACGCACGCCCACGGGCGCAGCCGCAGAGTGGAGTCCACCGCCGGCATCGGGAAGGCCAGCAGCACGGCCAGGCCGACCAGCACGCCCGAGAGCAGCACGCCCGCCGACACCTCGTCGTAGAGCATGGCCCAGACCACGACCAGCACGCCGAGGGTCGGCAGGTGGACCGCCCGGCGGCCGACCCGCAGCCGCGCCGGCGGGCGGGGGCGGTCACTCGGCGCCGTCATGACGTTCCTCCCGGGAAGACCGCGGTGATGTAGGGGGCGCGTGCGAGCAGTTCGGCCGCGGCGCGGTCGCAGTATCCGATCAGCGGCCCGGCGAACAGCGTGAAGGCGAGCCCCAGGAGCACCAGTCCCGCCGTCGCGCCCACCATGGCCGCGGGCAGGGAGGTCGACGTCACGATCCTGCGCCCGCCGAGCGTCGACGCCCGGGCCACGGTCCGCGCGGCCGGCGTGCGCACCCGCGACGACGGGCCCACGGCCTCGCCCGGGCCGAACGCCGAGGTCGGCGACTCGTCCTCCTCGGTCTCCTCCAGCACGGTCCCGGGCGCGATCACCGCCCCCGCCGCCGGCGCCCGCCAGAAGGCGTGGTTCCAGACCCGGGCGATCGCGTACAGCGTCAGCAGGCTGGTCAGCACCGATCCGGCGACGAGCGTGTAGGCCAGCGGGGTGCCGGCCTGCACGCCGGCCTGCATCAGGCCGAGCTTGCCGAGGAACCCGGACAGCGGCGGGATGCCGGCCAGGTTCATCGCGGGCACGAAGAACAGGATCGCCACCAGCGGCGAGAGCCGCGCCAGCCCGCCCAGGTCGGTCATGGAGGTGCTGCCGCCGCGCCGCTCGATCAGACCGGTGACCAGGAACAGCCCGGTCTGCACGGTGATGTGGTGCGCGACGTAGTAGACGGCCCCGGCCAGTCCGTGCGCGCTGCCCAGCGCGATCCCGAACACCATGTAGCCGATGTGGCTGACGAGCGTGAACGACAGCAGCCGCTTGATGTCGGTCTGCGCGACCGCGCCGAGGATGCCCACCACCATCGTGGCCAGCGCCGCCCACATCAGCAGGTCGTCCACCCGGCCGTCCGGGAACAGCAGGGTCTGGGTGCGGATCATGGCGTACACGCCGACCTTGGTCAGCAGGCCGGCGAAGACCGCGGTGACCGGTGCCGGGGCGGTGGGGTAGGAGTCCGGCAGCCACGCCGAGAGCGGGAACACCGCGGCCTTGATCGCGAACGCGGCGAGCAGCATCACCTGGAGCACCAGCCCCAGCTCCGCGGGGACCTCGGGCAGCCGGACCGCCAGCTGCGCCAGGTTCACCGTGCCCGCCGCCGCGTAGGTGAGGCCGACCGCGATCAGGAAGAGCAGCGACGACAGCAGGGACACCACCACGTAGGTGGCGCCCGCGCGGATGCGCGCGTGGGTCCCGCCGATGGTCAGCAGCACGTAGCTCGCGGTCAGCAGGATCTCGAACCCCACGTAGAGGTTGAAGAGGTCGCCGGCGAGGAAGGCGTTCGACACGCCCGCCACCAGGATCAGGTACGTGGGGTGGAACACCGCGAGCGGGGCCACCTCGTCCTCGTCCGCCAGGCCCTGGCCGATCGAGTAGACGAGGACGCCCAGCGTGATCGCCGCGGAGACCGTGACCATGAGCGCCGACAGCCGGTCGGCCACCAGCGCGATGCCGATCGGTGCGCCCCACTCGCCGACGTGCACGACCTGCGGCCCGTGGGCGTCCACCCCGAAGAGCAGCACCAGGCCGATGGCGAGCACCGCCGTGAGCGCCGCGACGCTCATCGCGCGCTGCAGCCGGGCGAGCCGGGTGCCGATCGCGAGTTTGAGGCCGGCGGTGAACAGCGGCAGGACGACCGGCAGCGGAACCAGGTAGTGCAGGATGTCGGCCATCTAGTCGCTCCCCTGGAGGTCGCTGTCCTCGGCGCGGGCCAGCCGCTCGCGCTCGGCCCGGATCGCGGTGTGCAGCCGCCGCTTCTGCGCGCGGACCCGCCGCCGGAGTTCGCGGCGCATCTCCCGCTCGGTCTCCCGGTCGATCCGGCGGTGCTCGCGCAGGCCCTCCCGGCAGGACTCGACCTCCCGGCGCAGGTCCGCCACGCTGTCCTGGCGGGCCTGGCGCGCGTCGCGGATCCGCTGCGCCACCTCCGCGTCGTCGGCGCCCGCACCGCCCCGACCGCCCGCGCGCAGCGAGGCGCGCAGCTCCCGGTCGGCGGCCAGCATCCGGGAGCGCAGCGCGGCCCGTTCGGCGGCCTCCCTGCGGTCCTGCGCGGCCATCCGGTCGCGTAGGTCCGCGCGCTGCGTCCGGATCTCGGCCCGGAGTTCGCGCCGCTGCCGCCGGATCTGCCGGCGCAGCTCCCGCCGACCGCCGCCGAAGGCGATGCGGCGGTCCTCGGCGTCGTCCTGGACGTCGTCGTTGCCCTGGAGCTGCCAGCTGCGGTACGCCATGGCGAGCAGGAACGCGGTGACGCCCAGCGTGATGACGATCGCGGTGAGGATCATCGCCTGCGGCAGCGGGTCGGCCATCTCCGACTCGGGGGTGAGCCCGAGCAGCGGCGGCCCGCCCGCGGTGCCGCCCGTGGACAGGATCATCAGGTTGATCCCGTTGCCCATCAGGATCACGCCGAGCAGCACCCGGGTGAGGCTGCGCTCCAGCAGCAGCATCACGCCCACCGCCACCAGCACACCGGTGACGGCCACCAGGAGAAGGGTCGGGGTGTCGTTCACGGGGTGACCTCCTCGGCCTGCCGCTCGGTCGGGCTCTCCTTCTCCAGCTGCTCGTCGACCCGCGCGCCCAGGCTGCGCAGGATGTCGAGCACGAGCCCGATCACGAGCAGGTACACGCCGAAGTCGAACACCAGTGCCGACGTCAGGTGCAGGTCCCCGACCAGCGGGATGTGCAGGTCGAACGCGCCGCCGGCCAGGATCTCGGTGCCGAACACCGCACCGGCCAGCGCGGTCCCGGTCGCGATCACCAGGCCCATGCCGATCAGCGCGCCCGGCTGCGCCCGGACGGCCGCGTACAGCTCGTAGCGGCCGCCGGCGAGGTAGCGCACCATCAGGCCGAGCCCGGCCACGATCCCCCCGGCGAAGCCGCCGCCCACGTCGGTGTGCCCGACGAACAGCAGGTAGACCGAGAGCAGCATGACCACCGGGAACAGCGCGCGGGCGATCACCTCGAACACGATGGAGCGCCGTTCCCGGGCCAGCGCCTGCGCGCCGGGCAGCCAGAGCGGGTTCCAGCGCGGCTCGACCCGCAGCTGCCGCGGAGCGGTGGTGAGCACGGTCGGCTGCCACGGGGCTCCCGCGCTGCCTGCGGTTCCGTCGGCCACCGGGGCCGCGGCCAGCGGCACGGCGCGCTCGCCCGGCCGGCCGCGCACCGGCTGGGTGCGCCGGCGCAGGAACATGAGGCTGGCGACCCCCGCGGCGGCGACCGCGAGCACGGAGATCTCGCCCATCGTGTCCCAGGCGCGCAGGTCCACGAGGATCACGCTGATGATGTTCGTGCCGCCGGCCTCCCGCGCGGCGTCGGGGAACCCGGTCGAGATCGACTCGGCGCGCCGCCCGGCCAGGGCGAAGTAGGCCATCGCGGCGACGAGCAGCCCCGTCGCCGCTCCGATCAGCAGGTTGCCGAGCCGGCGGCCGCGCAGCGCCGGCGTGCTGAAGCGGGGCGGCAGCCGGCGCAGCACCAGCACGAACACCACCAGGCTGACCGTCTCGACGAGGAACTGGGTGAGTGCCAGGTCCGGGGCGCCCTGCAGGGCGAACAGCGTCGCCGTTCCGTAGCCGGTCAGCCCCACCAAGACCACCGCGAACAGCCGGCGGCGCACCCGGAGCACCCCGAGGGCGGCGACGACTGTGATGATGGCCGGGACGAGCTGCACGGGGGAGTCCCACAGCCGGACCGGCGGCGCCTCCATGGTCCACAGCCGGCCCTGGATGATGGGGATCCCGCTCAGCACCACCACCGTGACCAGCGTCGTGCCGAGGTAGATCGGCAGCGAGCCCCGCTGGGTGAAGCCGGTGACCTGCAGCGCGAACGAGTCGACCGCCGCGAGCGTGCGGCGGTACACGCGGTCGGCGTCCACGAGCTCCAGCCGGTGGCCGAGCCAGGCCACGCGTTCGCGGAGGCCGAACAGCACCAGGCCGCCCGCGACGCACAGCGCCGAGAGGGCCAGCGGCAGTCCGACACCGTGCCACAGCGCCAGGTGCTGTGCCTCGGCCCCGCCGGTCCAGCGCACCGTGTCCGCGTACCCGGCCACCACGGGGTCCACGGCACCGGCGAGCGGGCCGCCGGCCAGGCTCAGCGCCGCCAGCACCACGGCCGGCGCCACGAACAGCGGCCCGGGGGCGTGCACCGGCGTGGGCGCGACGTCCGGCTTGCCGGCGAAGGCGCCCCACAGGAACCGCAGACTGTAGCCGACCGTGCACACCGACCCCAGCACCACCGCGGCCAGGACCACCGGACCGGCGGGCCCGGTGTGGGTGAGCGCCTCGAACGCCGCCTCCTTCGCCACGAACCCGGCGGTGGGCGGCAGCCCGGCCATCGAGGCGAGCGCCACCACGGCGGTCCAGAAGGTCACGGGCATCGCCCGCCGCAGACCGGACAGCTCCCGCAGGTCGCGCGTCCCCGTGCTGTGGTCGATGATGCCGACCACGAGGAACAGCGGCGCCTTGAACAGCGCGTGCGCGCACAGCATGGCGAGGCCGGCCAGCGCGGCGTCGCGGGTCCCCGCTCCGAGCAGGACGGTGAGGAAGCCGAGCTGGCTGACGGTGCCGTAGGCCAGCAGCAGCTTCAGGTCGTACTCGCGCAGCGCCCGCCACCCGGCGAGGACCATGGTGACGGCACCGAACGCCAGCGCCGTCACCTGCCAGACCGGCAGGTCGCCGAACGCGGGGGTGAGCCGGGCGACCAGGTAGACGCCCGCCTTGACCATCGCGGCGGCGTGCAGGTAGCCGCTCACGGGGGTGGGCGCCTGCATGGCGGCGGGCAGCCAGAGGCTGAACGGCAGCAGCGCGGACTTGGACAGCGCCCCGACCAGGACCAGCGCCAGGGCGACCGTCACCACGGTCCCGCGCGGCGGGTCGGCGAGGATGTCGGAGACCAGGTAGCTGCCGGCCGCCTCGCCGAGCATGATCACGCCCACCAGCATGGCCAGACCGCCCAGCGTGGTGACCACCAGCGCGGTCATGGCCGCCCGGCGGCTCTCCCGCAGTTCGGCGCGGTGGCCGATCAGCAGGTAGGAGAAGACCGTGGTCAGCTCCCAGTAGACGAAGAGCTGGATGAGGTCGTCGGCTAGGACGAGGCCGAGCATCGCCCCGGCGAACGCGGTCAGTACGCCGGCGAACCGGCCGAGCCCCGGCTCGTCGTCGGAGAAGTAGCGTGCGCAGTAGACGAGGACCAGGGTGCCGATCCCGGCCGCGATCAGCGTCATGACCAGGCCGAGCGCGTCCATCCGGAACGCCAGGGTGAGGGAGAACTCCGGCGCCCACGGGATCCGCGTGGTCACCGGGTGGCCGGCCACGACGCCGGGCGCGTGCAGCAGCGCCCACACCGCGGCCGCTCCGGGCACGGCGGCCAGCATGAGGAAGGCGGTGCGTCCCCACCGGCGGACGAGGAGCGGGGCCAGCAGGGCGGCGGCGAAGTGCGCGGTCAGCAGCGCGAGCACGTGCGGCCTCCCTCCTACCGGTGTCCGGCGGCCCGCGCGGGGCGCGGTCGGGCGGGTCCGCGGCGGCCGCCGTCCGGCGGGGGCCACGCGGTGGCGGGGACACCGGCGGCCGGAGTCGGCGCCGCCTCCCCGAGCACGGTCGACAGGGGACCCACCCATCACTCCCTTCTCGGCCCGCCCACCGGCCGCGTTCCGCGTGGCGCGGTCCGCCAGAGCCGACCCTAGGCGCGTCGGGCGCGGTGCCCGGGCCGGGCGTCCTGGCACGGGGCCGGTGGTTTACCTCAAATTTATGTGCGGTAGCTATTAGATGTACATGCTACTTAATCGAAGATTGTCCGGAACGCGCGGGGTGGGACTGCGGTATGGATCGGGACGGCGAGGCGGCGTTCGCCGAGTTCGCGGCCGCCTGGAGCGACCTCGTCGGCGCGGTGGTCCGCGCCAAGGCGCGGGGCGCCCACAACGGTGAGCACGGCCTCACCATGGGCCAGGCCCTCGTCATGCACGCCATCTCCGGCCTGGAGCGCCCCACCGTCGGCGCCGTGGCCCACGCCCTGCACATCGCCTCGCCGTCGGCCACCCGCATGCTCCAGCAACTGGAGCGCAAGGGGGTGGTGGCCCGCCGCCGCTGCGCCGAGGACGAGCGCACCATCCTGGTCAGTGTCACCCCGCACGGCGAGGAGCTCCTCGCCGAGTGGCGCGCGCGGATGGCCGAGCGCCAGCGGCAGCTCTTCGACCGGATCGCCCCCGAACAGCGGCCGGTGCTCGTCGCGCTGCTGCACGACATGGGCGCGGTGATCGACGACCTCTGACCCGGGCCGCGCCGGGGAGCGCGGCCGCCACCGGGCGGCGGTAGGCGCCGCAGGCACCGGATGCCGGGGCCCCGCCGCCGCGACGGCGCGGGGGCCCACGGGGAGACCCGGACCGGCCGAGCGCCCGCGGCGCGGGTGCCGCCGTACCGGGCCGCGCCACGAGGACCGCGGCCGCCGTCGCGGCGCCGCACCCCGCCCGGCGCACGCGCGCGGTCCGCGGGCTCCGCCGCGCGCCGCCCGCGGCGTACCGGTGGCGCGGGTTTCGCCCCCCTCATCAGGGGGACCGCTTGGCCGGGACGGCGGCCGGAACCACCCACCTGCCCCTTCCTGCCGCGAACAGGCGGCCGTGAGTGTACGGCCGCCCGCCGCCCATGAGCGGGCACCGGGCGAGCCGTTCCGGGGCAGGCGGCGGCCGGGCTGGCAGGGCGCGTGGTCCGCTGGCGCAGGCACCACCGACACGCCCACCTCGTGCCGGTGGTGCCGGCCTCGCTGGCCGCCAGGAGCGCTGTCCGGGGTGCTGACCGCGGCCGCGGTGCTCTGATCAGCGCGGCCCGGCCCCCTGGCCGCTCCTCGGCGCGCTGGCGCAGCGGACAGCCGCGGGCGGGCGCGGAGCGCGCCGGTCTCTGCCGGGACGGCCGTTCGCCCGTACTGGGGCCCGTGCGCGCCGACCGCGCCTGGCCGGCCGCCGCCGCATGGTCGGCGCTCACGCGGGTCTCGAATCGGACGCCGGGCCTCCCGGCAAGGCGGATGTCCGGAACACGGCGGCCGGGCGTGCGTGACCGTCGGCGACCGGACCGGCGCGGGCGGCAAGCGGGCAGGTCACCGGGACTTCCCGGGTGGCACCGGGTGGCCTCCGTTACCAGTAATCTCGGTTTGCCCCGCTTCACCGTCCGGAGTGCGCCGGTTCTACGTGTCCCACCACGGCAGCGCGTCGTTGACCCGGACCGCGCGGGTGCACCTGGGCAGGGGGAAAGCAGGGCCCCATGACCAGGGGCGCGACAGAACGGCGGCGTCCACGGGACCGGAACGCACTCGGGCCGGGGAAGGGGCTGGTACATGACGTGGGCCATCGCGGTGGCCGTCGCGGGGGCGCTGGCCTTCGCCGCGGGGGCCGCGCTCCAGCAGCGCGCGGCCGTGCACGTGTCGCCCGGGGCCGGTCAGGTCGGCATGCTCGTCCGGCTGTCCCGCGACCCGGTGTGGCTGGCCGGGACCGTGCTCAGCGGCTGCGGCCTCGCCGGGCACATGCTGGCCCTCGCACACGCCCCGCTCATGATCGTGCAGCCGGTCAACGTCAGCGGCCTGCTGTTCGCGGTGCTGATCTCGGCGCTCGTCCACCGCCGCAGACCGCGGGCCGCGCAGATCTGGGGGGCGGCGGCGATCACCGTCGGGCTCGTCGCCCTGCTGTGCGTGCTGCCCATGCCGGCGGAGGATCCCCGGTTGGACGGCGGGGAGCCGGTCGGACTACCGCTCATCGCGCTGGCCGTCATGCTGGCCTGCGTGTGGCTCTCCAGGTACACCAGCGGCGCCGCGCGGGCGCTGGCCCTCGCGGTCGCGGGCGGCGTGGGGTACGCGGTGCTGTCGGCACTGGCCCGCGTGATCGGCGTGGGGGCCCTGGACCATCCGGCCGGCGTGCTGCGCCCGCTCACCCTGGTGGCCGTCGTGGTGGGGCTGCTCGGCGCGCTCATCATCCAGAACGCCTACCGGACCGAGCACTTCACGCTGGCCTACGCCACGCTGCTGATCTGCGACCCGCTTGCCTCGGTGGTCATCGGCGTGCTCTGCCTCGGCGAACCGCTGCCGAGCCATCCGGGTGCGGCCACCGTCGCGGCGCTGGCCGGCCTGCTCATCGCCGTCGGCACGGCCGTGCTGGCCCGCCACTCCCGGCCGCACGGCGCACTGCCCGCGACGGCACCGGCGCCCGACGAGCGACCGCACGGCACTCCCGATCCCGCTCCCGCCGACCCCGACCCACGCGACCAGGAACCCGCACGGTCCTGAACCGGACCGCCGGCGGGATGTCCGGACCCCGCGGCGGCCCGCCCCGCGAGCACACCGGGGAGGCGGCACCGGCGCCCGCGGCAGGCCTGCGGGCGCGCGGCCGGCACGCTGTCCGCACCGTGTCCGGCGTCGCGCAGGGGCGCCGGGGGGAGAGCGGCCGGCGGCCGACCGGGGGCACCGCGGAGAGCCGGCGGCATCGACCACCAGCCGGCAGACGACCTTCCCGGGAACCCTCTGGTACCGCGTGGGCACGGCCGAACGAGCCGATCCCCCTCCGGCCACGCCGCCACGGTCCGGTGCCATGCCCCGGGCGCGGCGACGCGGCGCCGATCACGCGACCGCGCGGCCCCCGTCCGCGATCGACCAGGCGGGGCGCGCACGCGGGCCGGACCGGGGCACGCGGACCCCGGCAGGGCCGGACGCGGCCCCCAGGGCGGGATCGGAAACCTCGATGGGCCTGACCATCGCCCGTACCGCCGGGTGGCCGCGTTCCTCCCGGGGACGCCGGCGGAACCCTCGTCTCGCTCTCGGCTACCGGGGCGCAGCGCGGCCGGGCGAGGGCGCGACCACCGATGCGGCGCGGCCGCGATGCCAGGCCTTCACCGGCCAGCTGTCACCGGTCAGCCGTTCTCCGTGCCGCCGCCGCTGATACCCGTGCTCTCGGCCGGGGCGGCGGGCCCGCTCGTCCACATTCCGGCGGACCCGTTCGCCCGGGGCGCTCGCGGCGTGGAACACGACGGCCCGCGCCGTCCTGCTGCAGGCGGCCGGCGCGGTGGACGCGATCGTCGCCGGCTCCCCGCCCCTGGAAGCAGCGGGCCCGTGGGGCTCACCGCGGCCGTGCGGTACACCTGCCGGCTCCCGGCGCGCCGCGCACGGTCCGCGCTCCTGGCCCGGCCCTTCCCCGGCTCCGCGCCACCCGCCGCCCGGTGACCGGACGGCCCCGGCGGTGGAAGGGGCGGCGCCGCGCGGTCCCTCCGGCGCGCGGGCCGCCTCCTGGCGGCACCTCGCGCGAGCGGTTCCGGGCGGCTGAGGCGAAGGGCAGGGCCCTCCCCGCGGCCGGGACCCACCGCCGGCGTCGTCGGACGGCACGAGAGGCGGCCGCGAACCGGAGCCGCTCTCGGACCGGTGCGGCCGGCCGCCGGCGCACAGCACCCCGGGTGGCGACCGTGCAGTGGGAAGGTTCGCACGGGCGCCACCCGGGGCGGTTCCGGGCGGGGCGCCGCCGTCTCGGCGGTCCCCGGAGCGGTCCTCGTCTGGAGTTGTGGATGGGACGCACCCGGCCCCCAGTCCCCCCAGATGGGGACCGGGTGCGGGTCGGTCATCCGCCGATGCTGTCGGCGGACTGGGTGGAGAGGGTCACGTCGGTCTCGTGGGTCCGGCCGTCCCGCTGGTAGGTGACGGTGACCGTGTCGCCCGGTTGGTGGGAGCGTACCGCGGCGATGAGGACGTCGGCGTCGGACACCCGCCGGTCGTCGATCTTGGTGACGACGTCGCCCGGCTGGAGCCCGGCGTCGTCCGCCGCGCCGCCGGAGGAGACCCGGACGATCCCCGCGCCCGGCTCGCCGTCGCCGCCGCCGGCCGAGGTGATGGTCGCGTCGATCGCCGCGTAATCGGCCCGGCCGTCCTCGATCAGCTGCTCGGCGATCGGGCGGGCCTGGTTGATCGGGATGGCGAAGCCGAGGCCGATCGACCCCGACTCGCCAGCGCCGGCACCCGTGGTCGCGATGGCCGTGTTGATGCCGATGACCTCGCCGGACATGTTCATCAGCGGACCGCCCGAGTTGCCCGGGTTGATGGGGGCGTCGGTCTGGATGGCGTTGATGACCGTGGAGGTCTGCGTCGACGTCGGTCCCGAGGAGCCGTCCCCCTGGCCGGGGAACCCGAACGGCAGCTGCTGCTGCGGCTGCTCCTCCTGGGTGGTCCCGGTGTTGACGGGGCGGTCCACCGCGCTGACCACGCCGGACGTCACCGTCCCGGAGAGCCCGAGCGGTGAGCCGATCGCGACCACGTCCGCGCCCACCTCGACCTTGTCGGAGTCGCCGAACGCGGCCGGGGTGAGGTCGTCCCGTCCGTCGACCTTGATCACCGCCAGGTCCGACACCGGGTCGGCGCCGAGCACGCGGGCGGCGGCCTCGCTGCCGTCGTTGAACTGGACCTTGAGGCCGTCGTCGGCCGCGCCGGCGACCACGTGGTTGTTGGTGAGGATCTGGCCGTCGGCGCTGATGACGACGCCGCTGCCGCCGCTCCCGGTGCTCGTGCTGATGGACACCACGCTGGGCAGCGTCTTGGCGGCCACCGTGCTCACCGAGCCGCTGGAGACGGAGCCGGACGGCTGCGCGGTCAGTGAGCTGGCCGCGGACCCCTCGTTGTGGGACAGCACCCGCGTCGTGACGACCGCCGCGGTCGGCCCGACGACCAGGCTGGTGACGAGCGCGGTCGCACCGGCGACCACCAGCATCCGCTTCTGGCCCGGACGCCCGCGGCCCGGTCGCGGCGGGCCCGCGGCGAACGCGCCGTGGGGGTGGAAGGGCGGCCCGCCGTAGCCGCCGCCGGCGTGCCCGCCGGCGGGGTGACCGCCGAACCCGTACGGGTCCGTCGGCTGCTCCGCCGAAGGCGCCGCGGCGAACGCCGCCGCCTCCCCCGGCGCGCCGGCGGGGTGGCTCCCGGCCGCGGCCGGGTGGCCGGCGGGGTCGTCCGGGTGACGGCCGTACGGCCCGGGTTCCCGGTACGGGGCGGCGGCCGGACCGCTCCAAGCGGCCGCCGCCGGGGCCGCGTCCCACTCGGCCCGCGGCCGCTCGGCGCGGGGGCGGCCGAACAGCCGCCGCCAGCGCGGCGGGCGGTTCGCGACCGAGGACCGGTGCGGCTGCCCGGCGGCCGGCGGCTGCTGCGCCGCCGCGGCTGCCTGGCCGCCGAGGACCGGGGGGAGCACGGCCGTCTCGTCGGCGGCTCCCGGTCCGGGCTCCGGCCGGGGGCCGTCCTCGGCCGCGCCGTGGTCGGAGGCGAAGGCACCGGTGCGGTCGGCGTCGGCGCCGGAGGGGGACGGCGGTCCGGCCGGCGCGGGGTCGGCACCGGCCGGACCGCTCCGCCGGTCGCCGGCGCGGTCGCCGCCCAGGCCCTCGCTGGAAGCGCCGCTGGTGGGGTCGGATGCGCTCATGTGCTCCTCCGGACGGGGCTCGGGTTCCGGTGGGCGGCGGCTCCGGTCCGGGAGTCCCGCCCTCGGCGGAGAAGGTCGCCGCCGATATCTCGTGGTTCGCCAACAAGACTCGGCGCGGAAGGTTAGAGTGCGGTGAGACGGCGGATAGGCCGGGTTTCGAGTGGAAGGAGACGCTTGTCGGCCGGTCCGCGACGATGACACGCCCTACCGGCGTCCGGGCCCCCGCGCCCGTCTGACGAGGACGACGCGACCTCCTCGACCACCTTCCCCGCCGGTCGCGCGGCCGGGAGAGGCGTCCGGCCGGAACCGGCCGGACCGCCCACGTACGGGGGACGTCCGTCCGACCGCCGCCACGGCCGCGGCCCCCTCTCCACCGACGCGGAGCTCCCGCGAGCCGCCCTGACCCCCATCCGGCGCGTCGCCCGCGTTCCGGCCGCGACGTGCCGCACCATTGAGCCGTGCCGCCCCACGCCTCTCACACGAACCCACCGCGTGGCCGCCCACTAACCCAAGTCCGCAGGCCACGCGGTGTCCAGTCAGGGTAGCCCCCCGGCCCGCGCGCCGGAGCCGGGGGTCGGCGCGCGGCCTCCGGCGGCCCGGCCGGACTCACCCCGCCGGTCAGCGGCCGAGGGGAGCGCCGACGGCCGGCAGGACCGCCTGGTCGACGATGGCGGTGATCGTGTCGTCGTCCGGTGGAACGCCGGTGTCGGTGAAGTACTTGATCACCAGCGCCTCGCCGATGTCCGCCACCACGGGGGTCACCAGCGCCCCGTCGATGGCGCCGCAGGCGGCGTAGTGCCGCAGGACCGTACGGGTGAAGCGCCCGCCGCGCGGCTCGAAGACGCGCTCGAACAGCGCTTCCGCCAACCCCGGATGCCGGTCGCGCTCGGTCATGATGGCGGCCACCGCGCGCGCCTGCGGGCTGCCCATCCAGCCGACCATCTGCCGCAGCGCCTCGATGAGGTCCCCGCGCAGGTCGTCGCTCGCGGGGGAGGGCACCTCCTGCGGGAAGGCGTCGCGCAGCGCGTCCAGCAGTAGGTCGTGCGGCGAGGTCCAGCGCCGGTACAGCGAGGTTTTGGCGGCCCCCGCGCGGCGGGCGATGCCCTCCATCGTCATGCGTCCGAGGCCCACCTCCAGTACCTCCGCGATGGCCGCGTCATGGATGGCGGCCACCAGGGCCGCCCCCCGGCGCCGTCTGCCCGCGGGGCGCGTTTCCGCCGCCTCGTCGTCCATATGGATCTGATCCCCTTCTTAGATACGGAAGCGTTGCTTATATCGGGTCATTGGGATACGCTCGCGTATCTAACGGCAGCGTAGTGCGCCCTTTGCCGGTGATGCGTTCGAGCCCACTCCTGCCGGCATGTCCCGTCATGTTCACCCCCATTCCGGACAGAAGGCGAGACCCCGTGTCCACTTCGTTCACCGCAGCGGGGCCGGCCGCCCCCGACGCCGCGCGAGCGCCCCGCCGCTCTCTCGCCCCCGACCTGGCCCGCGGCCTGATGCTGCTGGTCATCGCGCTCGTCCACGCGCACATGTTCGTGGCCGTCGCCCCGCCCCTCAGCACGGGTTATCCGTCGGAGGGCACCGTCCTCGACCGCACCGCCGCCGCCGTGCTCACCCTGCTGGCCGACGGCCGCGGCTACCCGATGTTCGCCGCGCTGTTCGGCTACGGGCTCGCGCGGATCCTCGCCCGGCAGGAGGCCCGCGGCCGCGGCTGGCCGGCGGCCCGCCGGCTGCTGCGCAGGCGCGCCTGGTGGCTGCTCGCATTCGGCGCCTGCCACGCGCTGCTGCTGTTCGGCGGCGACATCCTCGGCCCCTACGGCCTGCTCGCGCTGCTGCTCGTGGGGCTGCTGCGCCTCTCGGACCGGGCGCTGCTGTGGACCGCCGCCGCCTGCGCCGCTGTGCTGCCGGTGCTGTACAACATCGCCTACACCTCCCTCATGATGGCGACGGGGTCCGCCGCGTCGGGCGCGGGAACGACCGACCCCCTGACCGACGCGGGACTGCGGATCGCGACCTGGCCGATCACCAGCCTGATGTTCGCGGTCGCGGCCGCCGCCCCGTTCCTCGTCGGCATGTGGGCCGGCCGGCACCGGCTGCTGGACCACCCCGAGCGCCACGTCACCCTGCTGCGCCGCGCGACCGCCGTCGGCATCTCCGCCGCCGTGCTCGGCGGTCTGCCGCTCGCGGCTGTCAACGCGCTGGTGTGGGAGGACCCGTCCACCACCGCGCTCATAGCGGTGAACACCCTGCACAGCGTCTCGGGGTACCTGGGCGGATTCGGCTACGCCGCGCTGATCGGCCTGCTGGCCGCGCGGTTCGCCGACCGGCGTGGCCCGGTCGTCACCGCCCTGGCCGCCTGCGGGGAGCGCTCCATGACCTGCTACCTGCTGCAGTCCGTGGCCTGGATGGTGCTCTTCACGCCCTACTACCTGGGGGTGGGCGAGCACGTCGGCGTCGCGCTGTCCGTCGCGGTCGCGGTCGCCGTCTGGCTGACCGGGATCGCGGTGGCGGAGGTGCTGCGCCGGGCCGGCCGGCGCGGTCCGGCCGAGGCCCTGCTGCGGCGGCTCGCCTACGGTCGGCCGGCCGCCGCGGCCCGCTAGGCCGCTGCCGCCGGATCGGTGCTGGTCAGCGGTGGTCGGCGGTCGGCCACCGCTCGACCGGCGCGCCGATCAGCCGGCCGCGGTGCCCTCCCCGGTCTCGGCCGGAAGGCCGGGGTCCTGGCCCCAGGCGCTCCACGAACCGGGGTACAGCCGGGCGCCGGCGAACCCCGCCAGCTCCAGGGCGAGCAGGTCGTGGCAGGCGGTGACCCCGGAGCCGCAGTACGCGGTGACCGTGGCGGCCCCCGCCGCTCCGAGCCCGGCGAAGCGCTCGCGCAGCCGCTCCGGCGGCGCGAACCGGCCGTCCGGCCCCAGGTTGTCCTGCCAGAACGCGCTGCGCGCGCTCGGGATGTGGCCGGGACGCGCGTCGACCGGCGCGGGCTGGGCGCCGGTGAACCGGCCGTGCGTGCGGGCGTCGAGCAGCAGCTGGCCGTCGTCGCCGGTCGCGGCGAGGACGGCCGCGGTGTCGACCACCCGGTCGGCCGGCCACGCGACCGGGGTCCGCGGCCGGGGCGAGGGTGCCACCGGGCCGCTCGGCAGGTCACCCGGCCAGGCCTGGATACCGCCGTCGAGCAGCGCGGCCGGCGAGCCGAGCACGCGCAGCATCCACACCAGGCGGGCCGCGACCGACCCTCCGGCGTCGTCGTAGGCGACCACGGGCGTGCCGTCCCCGATCCCGAGCGCGCCGGCGGCCACGGCGAACGCCTCCGGGGTCGGCAGCGGGTGGCGGCCGCCCTCTGGGCTAGCGGGGGCGGCGAGATCGGTGTCGACGTCCACGAACACCGCGCCCGGCAGGTGCCCGCCGAGGTAGGCGTCGCGGCCGGACCGTCCGTCCAGGTACCAGCGCACGTCGGCGACCAGCACCTCGTCGAGATGGTCGGCCAGCCAGTCGGCGCTGACGACGACGGGGAGGCGGGACGGCTCATCCGGCTGCGGCATGGCCGCAGGATACAACGCGGATCCCCGACCGACCGGGGCGGCTGACCGAGGCGACCGATCGGGGCGACCGGCCTGGGGCCGGCCGCGCGGCGGCGGATGGCGCGTTTGCGCATTCCATACCAGCTCTGTACCCGACATTTCCGGGCGCCGGGCCGGACGGCCGGTGCGCGCTTCCTAGGGTCCCTACCGACGCCGCCCGGCGTCTGGGAAGCGACGGTCGATGCCATGAGCGAGGGCACGCCGACCGGGCCGGAGCGCGTCCAGCCGGCCGTACTCGGCAGGTTCGCCTCGTCCGCCCTCGTCCTGGCGGTGGCGGCGATCCTCGTGGTGCACACGGACGGGGACATGGACCCCGTGAACCAGGTGGTGAGCTCCTTCGCCTTCTCCCGGTACGGGGTGCTGGTCGGGCCGGCCATCGCGGCGCTGAGCGTCGCATCGGCGGCGGTCTTCGCGGCCCTGCGGATGCGCTACGGGCCACTGGGCGGCCTCACCTGGACCCTGGCCGGCGTCTGGTGCGCGGGACTGCTGGTCGCGGCCTTCGTCCCCACGGACCCGACCGGGCACCCGGGCCTGTCGGTCGGCGGCGAGATCCACCGCTGGGCGACGCTGGGCAGCTTCTGCTGCCTGCCGGTGGCGTCGCTGCACCTGGCGTCCCGGCTCTCCGCGGTGAACCCGGCGGCCCCGGCCGCGGCGCTGCGCCGGCTCGCCCTGGCCAGCCTGGCCATGCTCGGGGTGATGCTGGTGATCACGCTGTACTGCCACCGCGCCGGGATCGGCATGGCGCAGCGGGCCATGCTGGTCACCGAGGTGGGCATCATCGCGGTCCTGCTCCGCAGCGCGGCCTCGCGGACCCGCCGGGGGCGCGCCGGACCCCCGGGTCAGGCCGTCCGCTGCGCCGCGCGGTCCAGCCGGCCGACGCGCCGCAGCCAGAGCAGGCCGAGTACGGGCAGCACCAGCGGGATGAAGAGGTAGCCGCTGCCGTAGCGCGACCACACCGTGTCGTCGGGGAACGCGGCCGGGTCGAACACGCTGAGGGAGCCGACCACCAGCACCCCGGCCAGCTCCACGGCGCACGACACCATGGCCACCCGGTGCGAGGTGCGGCCGGTGCGCGCGATCCCCACGGCGGCGACGAGGTAGACGAGGCCGGCCAGCGCCGAGAGCAGGTAGGCGAGCGGGGCCTCGTCGAACCTGGTGAGGATCTGCACGGCGGCGCGCGCGGTGGCCGCGAGGGCGAACACCGCGTACACCGCGACCAGCACCCGGCCGGGACCGCTGCGGCTGGCCGGTGCGGAGGCGGACGGGGGCGCGGACTCAGAGGACACTCGGATCCCAGATCTGTTCGAGCCGGACCATCATCACCGGCAGGATGAGACAGGCGAACGCGATCACCGCCGGGCCCCACCGGCTGCGCTCCATGAACCCCCACACGGCGCACGCCGGCGGGATGAGCACCACGGTGGCGAGGTAGCCGACGAAGGTGATCGTCTCGGCGGGCCGCTCCCCGCCGACCATCAGCACCGTCGACACCACCGCTTGCCCGATCAGCAGCAGCTCCAGCACCGCGATGGCGACGAGGTGCGGCACCACCATCGGCTGGTCGCGCACGGTGGAGACCAGGCACCACACGGCGAGGGCCAGCGACGCGATCTCGATGGTCGTGGTCAGTCCGTCAACCACGCGTGCCTCCGGGCATCGTGCGGTACCTCCAAGGTCCGCTCGGCAGTCATTACTACGCAATGTAGTACGCGGTGCGGGCCATCGAAAATCCGGCCGGTCGAACGCGGGGCTCCCGCGCGGCCGCGCCCCCGGCGCCGGGCCGTGGTGCCGTCCGGGTCCCTTCGGCCGCCGCCGATACCCGGTCCGGACCCCGGGCGCCGAGGAAGATCGCTGGTCTGCCGCGGGTAAAGACACGGCAACTCCGCGGTTCGCTCACCCGCGGCCGCCGGCCGTTCCGGCAGAGTTACGGAGGGTCATCGGGTGATCGCTCAGCACGCTTTGATGGCCACACGCATCGATAACCGTTGACGAGAAAGGCTGTCCTATGCGCGCCATGAAGAAGATCGCGACCGTTGGTGTGGTCAGCGCTGCCATGTTCGGCTTCGGGGCGGGCCCCGCGCTCGCGACCGGGCACGACAGGCACCACGAGAAGGAGCTGGAGATCGTCGCGCAGTGTCTCCAGAACCAGGAGAACGGCCCCGCGGTGATCAACGTCGGCCTGATCCTGAACCTGCTCTCGCAGTGCACCGCGGACAACGACTAGCGACCGCACCCGGTTCCCGGCCGTGAGCCCGCCCCGTCGCGTTCGGACGACGGGGCGGGCTTCGACGGTCACACCAGCGAGTAGACCGCCATCCCCAGACCGCCTCCCACCAGGCCGCCGATCACCGGACCGACGACCGGGATCCAGGCGTAGCCCCAGTCGGAGCCGCCCTTCCCGGCGATGGGCAGCAGCTGGTGCATGATGCGGGGGCCGAGGTCGCGCGCCGGGTTGATGGCGTACCCGGTCGGCCCGCCCAGCGAGAGCCCGATGCCCACCACGAGCAGGGCGACGATGAGCACCCCGGTGCCCGACACCGCCAGCCCGGTGTTCTGGCCCGTCGCCACGATCACGAACACCAGCGCGAAGGTGCCGATGATCTCGGTGAGCAGGTTCTGCACGGGGTTGCGGACCTCGGGCGCGGTGGAGAACACGCCGAGGAACGGCCCCTCGGAGGCGCGGAACTGGCCGAGGTAGGCGAGCCAGACCAGCGTCGCGCCGAGCATGGCGCCGAGGAACTGCCCGGCGAAGTAGACCGGGACCAGCGGCCAGTCCCCGCTCTCCAGCGCCAGCCCGAGCGTGACCGCCGGGTTGAGGTGCCCGCCCGACAGCGGCAGCGCCAGGTAGGCGCCGGCCATGACGCCGAACCCCCAGCCGAACGCGATGGCCACCCAGCCGGCGTTCTTCGCCTTGGAGCGGTTCAGGGTGACCGCGGCGCACACCCCGCCGCCGAACAGGACGAGTATCGCCGTCCCGAACAACTCCCCGACGAAGATCGATGCCGGTGTCATGAGGGCCTCCGATCGGCATGGCGTAACAGGACCGAAATACCGTTCGCATACCCCTCCGGAACCCGGACTATGACGATTCGCTGAAACGTGTTTCAGAAATCCGCCGGATGTCCGGTCCCGCGGGCCCGCCGCCGCGGCCGAATTGCCCCGTGCGGCGCGCTCGCGCTAGCATCCTCGAATCGTTCTGGCGGCGACTCCACTTCGCGCGCTGAGGATCGGCACGAACCGGGGGAGCCCGGGGCGGGACCCACGCACCCGCCGCCGGCTGTCCGATCCCGCCGAAAGACAAGGCTGCCGTTCCATGGCCGAACCCTCCGCCGCCCCCGAACCCGACGTCGAGATCCGCGCCGAGCGGGCGCACCTGGCCGCCGCCCGTGCCGCGCTGCGCGACATGCGCGCCAACGTCCTCGGTACCGAGACCGCGCTCGGCGACATCGTCGGCGACAAGTACACCAACGAGGTGCTCCGGCGTGCCCGCGCCCGGCGGGCCGAGGAGCTGGTCGACCTCCCCGACGTTCCACTGTTCTTCGGCCGCCTCGACTTCGAGCCCGGCACCGTCTTCGACTCCGATCCCGCGGCGGGTCCGCCCGCCGGCCCGGACGGCGACCGCGTGCACATCGGGCGCCGGCACGTCCACGACGCCGCCGGCACGCCGCTGGTGCTGGACTGGCGGGCCCCGATCTCGGTCGCGTTCTACCGCGCCACCCCCGACGACCCCATGGGCGTGCGCTCCCGCCGCCGCTACGGCTTCGACGCCCGCGCCGAACTCACCGCCTACGAGGACGAGTCCCTGACCTCGGCGGGGGAGGGGCCCGCCGAGGGCGGCGCACTGCTGGCGGCCGAGATCGAACGCCCCCGCTCCGGCCCCATGCGCGACATCGTCGCCACCATCCAGCCCGAGCAGGACGACCTCGTCCGCGCCCCCCTGGAGCACACCCTGTGCGTCCAGGGCGCCCCCGGCACCGGCAAGACCGCCGTCGGCCTGCACCGCATCGCCTACCTCCTCTACCACCAGCGCAAGCGGCTGTCCCGGTCGGGTGTGGCCATCATCGGTCCCAACCGCTCCTTCCTCGCCTACATCCGCAACGTCCTGCCCGCTCTCGGCGAGGTCGACGTCACCCAGACCACCGTCGAGGACCTCCTCGGCCACGCCGAGGTGCGCGCCACCGACACCCCCGCCGCCGCCCGCGTCAAGGGCGACGCCCGCATGGCCGAGGTGCTCCGCCGCGACCTGTGGTCGCTGCCCGCACCGCCCGCCGAGCCCCTCGTCGTGCAGCGCGGATCCCGCCGCTGGCGGCTGTACCCCGACGAACTCGGCCACCTGCTCACCGAGCTGCGGACCCGGGGCGTCGCCTACGGCTCGGGGCGCGACCTGCTCGCCCACCGCATCGCCCACGCTGTCCTGTCCCGCATGGAAGCGGCCGGCGAAACCTGTGACGACCGCACCCACAACCAGGTCCGCCGCGACCGCGCCGTACGCGCGGCCGTCAACGCCGCCTGGCCCAAGGCCGATCCGGTGCGCCTGGTGTTCGGCCTGCTCACCGACCCCGAACGCCTCGCCCGCGCCGCCGAGGGCTTGCTCACCCCCGACGAGCAGGCCGCGATCCTGCTGCCCGGCCGGCCCCGCGGCCCCAAGTCCGCGCGCTGGTCCACCGCCGACCTCGCCCTCATCGACGAGGCCGCCGGCCTGATCGAGCGCCCCGCCGGCTTCGGCCACATCGTGCTGGACGAGGCCCAGGACCTCACCCCCATGCAGGCCCGCGCCATCGCCCGCCGCGCGGGCACCGGCTCGCTGACCGTGCTCGGCGACATCGCCCAGACCACCGTCTCCGCCGCGCCCGCCGACTGGACGGCCCTGCTCGCCCACCTCGGCCGGCCCGAGGCCCGCCTCGCGGTCCTGGACCGGGGCTTCCGGGTGCCCGCCCAGATCATCGACTTCGCCGCCCGCCTGCTGCCGGTGATCGCGCCGGGACTGGGCGCCCCCACCGCCGTGCGCCGGACCGCCGGCGCGCTGCGCGTCACCGCGACCGAACCGCACCGCCACCTCGACGCGGTGACCGACGCCTGCGCGCGGGCGCTGCGCGGCCAGGGCTCGGTCGGCCTGATCGCCGCCGACAGCGACCTGCCCGGCCTGCACGGCGAACTCACCCGGGCCGGGCTGGCCCCCTCGCTCCTGGGCGAGGACCCCGACGCCCTGGAGGGCGCCCGCCTGGTCTGCGTGCCGGCGTCCCTGGCCAAGGGCCTGGAGTTCGACGCCGTGGTCGCGGTCGAACCCGCCCGCATCGCCGCGGCCGAGGAGCGCGGCCTGCACCGCCTCTACGTCGTCCTCACCCGCGCGGTGTCCACGCTGCACGTGGTGCACACCCAGCCCCTCCCCGAACCCCTGCGCGCCGGATGACGGCCGCGCGGGCGGGCGCTTGACCCTCCCGCCGTGTGAGGCCCTGTACTCGGAGGTGCCATGTTCACCATCGGAGACTTCGCCAAGCACGGGCGGGTGTCGGTCCGCATGCTGCGGCACTACGACGCCATCGGGCTGCTGCGCCCCGCCCGCGTGGACCCCGCCACCGGCTACCGCTACTACGAGGCCGGCCAGCTCGCCCGCCTGAACCGCGTCATCGCGCTGAAGGACCTCGGATTCACGCTGCGGCAGGTGCGGTCGATCCTCGGCGACCGCGTGAGCGCGGAGGAGCTGCGCGGGATGCTTCGGCTGCGGCGGGCCGAGCTGGAGACCGCCGTCGCCGACACGTCGGCGCGGCTCGCCCGGGTCGAGGCGCGGCTCCGGACACTCGAAAGCGAGGGAGCGATGTCCGCCGACGACATCGTCGTCAAGACCGTCCCGCCCGTCCGGCTCGCGGAGCTGACCGGGAGCGCCGCGAGCTACGAGCCGCAGGACATCGGGCCGGTCGTCGGCCCGCTGTTCGAGGAGCTGTGCCGCCGGCTGGAGGCAGCCGGCGTGCCGCCGGCCGGTCCGGCCCTCGCGCGCTACGCGGACGCCCCCGGCGGGGCGGTCACCGTGCACGCGGGGATGCCGGTCGCGGCGCACGTCGGCCATGTGCCGGGCGCGGAGGTCGTCGAGCTGCCCGCGGTGGAGCGCGTCGCCGCCGTCGTGCACCGCGGAACGATGGCCGACGTCCTCCCCACGGCCCAGGCCCTGGCCAGGTGGATCGACGCCAACGGCTACCGCTCCACGGGGTACGCCCGCGAGGTCACGATCGCCGCCCCGGAGGACCCCGCCCAATGGGTCACCGAGCTCCAGGAGCCCGTTGCCGAGGCGGCCGGATGACCGCCTCCGCTCCGCCGCCGGACCGCGACGAGGGGCTCCCCGCGGCGCGCTACGTCGGCTCCGGCCCCTACTGCTACGCCGACTCCCTGGCGATGGTGCTCGGCGCCGAGGCCCCGCCGCCCGGGGTCGTCGAGACGCTGACCGGCTCGCCGTTCGGCGTCCAGGTGGCCCCCGACTCCCTCCCGTACTTCGACCCGCACGGCTGGGACCCCGAGATCGGCCTGGACACCGCGATCGCCCTGCTCGGCTGGCGCTGCCGGCCCGACGCCGGCGGGACCCCGGAGGAGGCCGTGGCCCGCCTGCGGGCGGCCTGCGCCCGGGGCCCCGTCCTCGCCGGACCCGTGGACCTGGGGCTGCTGCGCTACCGGCCCGGCGCCGAGGCCGAGGAGGGGGGCGACCACTACCTCGTCGTCCTCGGAGTCGAGGACGGCACCGTGCTGCTGCACGATCCGCACGGCCACCCCTACGCCACCCTGCCCACGGCGACGTTCACGGCGGCGTGGCGGGCCGAGGCGGTCTACTACACCGACCGGCCGTTCGTGCTGCGCAGCGGCTTCGTCCGCGAGCACCGCGTCACCGGGGCCGAGGCGCTGCGGCGCTCGCTCCCCCTGGCGGCCCGGTGGCTGGCCGGCCGCGCGGAGCCCTCCACCGCCCCGGGAACGCTCGGCGGGGCCGACGCCGTCGAGGAGCTGGCCGCCCGGGTACGGCGCGGACTCGACCCGGTCGTCCGCGCCCACCTGGCGGCGTTCGCGGTCCGGGTCGGGGCGCGCAGGCTCGCCGACGCGGCGCGGTGCCTGGCCGGACTGGACCTGCCCCGCGCCGCGGCTGTCGCTGACAAGCAGGCCCGGATCGTGGGCGGCCTGCAGTACCCCGCCGCCGTCGGCGACGACCGGGAGCTGGCGGCGGGGCTGCGCCGGCTGGCCCCCACCTACGAGCGGCTGCGCGGGGAGCTGGCCGCGGCCGCGGCGGCCGCGGGGCACCCCTGACCCCGCCCGACCGCCGGACCCCGACGGCCGCACCCCCTCTGGTAGCGTTCCCGGTATGCAGCGTGCCGCCATGACGACGACGCCGGAGAGTGTCCCGGCGCGCTGACAGCTGTCCTTCGAAGCCCCGGGGCGAGTGCCCCGGGGCTTCGCCGTGCGGCCACTCGCCCGATGACCGAGTGGAGACCGCCGTGCACGACCACCGCCGGCTCGGCCGCGAGCTCGAGCTGTTCGACACCGACCCGCTGATCGGCGCGGGACTGCCGTACTGGCTGCCCGACGGCGCCATCGTGCGGCACGCCCTGGAGGAGTACGTCCGCGATGCCGAGCGGCGGGCGGGCTACCGCCACGTGTCCTCCCCGGTGCTCGGCAAACGGGAGCTGTACGAGCTCTCCGGGCACTGGTCGCACTACCGCGACGACATGTTCCCCGCGATGGACCTGGGCGGCGAGCAGGTCGTGCTGCGGCCCAGCCTGTGCCCGCACCACGCGCTCATCTACCGGTCCCGCCCGCACAGCCACCGCGAGCTGCCGCTGCGCATGGCTGAGCTGGGCGGCATGTACCGCGCGGAGCTCTCGGGGGTGCTCGGCGGGCTGACCCGGGTCCGGGCCATCCAGCTCAACGACGCGCACATCTTCTGCACCCTGGACCAGGTCGCCGACGAGGTGCTCGGCGCCCTGGAGATGATCCGCCGGGCCTACCGGGCGCTCGGCATCAGCGCGACCCGCCACCGGCTCTCGCTGCCGGGACCGGGCGGCAAGTACGTCGCCGCCCCCGAGATGTGGCGGCGCTCCACCGCGCTGCTCGCCGAGGCGCTCGACCGCTCCGGACTGCCCTACGAGGCGGCCGAGGGGGAGGCCGCGTTCTACGGCCCGAAGATCGACGTCCAGATCACCGACGGGGCCGGCCGGGAGTCGACCCTGTCCACCGTCCAGGTGGACTTCCACCAGCCCGAGCGGTTCGATCTGCGCTACGTCGGCGCGGACGGCGCCAAGCACCGGCCGGTCATGGTGCACCGCAGCGTCATCGGCAGCGTCGAGCGGGCCGTCGCGCACCTCCTCGAACAGCACGGCGGCGCCTTCCCCGCCTGGCTCGCCCCCACCCAGCTGGTCGTCCTCCCGGTCTCCGAGGCCGAGTCGGCGTGCGCCGCCGAGCTCGTCCGGCGCTGCCTCGACCTCGGGCTGCGCGCCGAGGTCGCCGAGCCGGAGCGCGGCAGCCTGGGGGCCCGCGTCCGCCGGGCCCGCCTCGTCCCCTACCAGGCCGTCGTCGGCGCCCGGGAGGCCGCCGACGGCAGCGTGGCCCTGCGCCTACGCGACGGGCGGCGCCTCGCCCCGCTGCCCGTCGGCGACGTCCTCGCCCGCGTCGGCGCGCTCGTCGCCGCCCGCACCACCGACCTGTGGGAGGAGCGGGCGGCGTAGCCGGGCGGCCCGCCGGGCTCAGCCGGCGGTCCGCCCGGGTGCGGGGGCGTGCCACAGGGTCGGAAGCCCGCCCGCCGCGAGCAGCCACACCGCGACCGCGGACACCTGCACGCGCTGCGCCGCGCCGAGGCCCGGGACCGGTTCGCCGGCGCCCGCGACGAGGAACAGCAGGAACGCCGCGAGCGCCGCCGCCTCGACGGCCAGCACCGCCCACAGCACCGCGGACGGCCGGCCGGCCCGGCCAGCGGCGAGTGCCGTCGCCGCGGTGCCGACCAGCGCCGCGGCGCCGGCGGCGGCGCTGCTGTAGGTGTGCGCCGCGGTGAACTCGTGTGCGCGGTCCAGTACCGCGCATCGGGCGCTCACCGAGACCGCGCAGTCCATCGGCGCGGCGGCGTCCACCACCGTCGCGACGCCGAAGGCCAGCAGCGCCAGGCCGGCGAGGCGGGGCAGGCGCCCCGGCGCGCCGGCCGCCAGGCAGGCCGCGCCCGCGGCGGCTGCCAGCGCGCCGGCCACCAGGTCGCCGACGCCGAAGAACCCGGCGTAGGGGCGGTCCCGTGCGGCCAGCTCGCTCACGAAGCTCGACGCCGGGTCGAGGCCGGTGGGCAGCACGAACTCCAGCGTCCACAGGCTGTAGACCGGCGCCGCGAGCAGCGCGGCGATCCGGCCGGCCCACCGGAGCGCGGCCGTGAACGACGGGTTCACCGCGCCCCCGGGCGGACCAGCGGGAACGGCAGGGTGTCGCGGATGGACCGCCCGGTCACCAGCATCACCAACCGGTCGACGCCGAGGCCGAGCCCGCCCGTGGGCGGCATGGCGTACTCCAGCGCCCGCAGGAAGTCCTCGTCCAACTCCATCGCCTCGGGGTCGCCGGCGGCCGCGGCCAGCGACTGGGCCGCCAGCCGGCGGCGCTGCTCCACCGGGTCGACCAGTTCCGAGTAGGCGGTGCCGATCTCCATGCCGAAGGCGACCAGGTCCCACTTCTCGGCGATCCGGGGGTCGTCGCGGTGCGGGCGGGTCAGCGGGCAGACGTCGGACGGGAAGTCGGTGTAGAAGGTCGGCAGTGTGGTGCGCTCCTCCACGAGCCGCTCGTAGAGGTCCACCAGCACCGCGCCGCGGCCGCCCCCGGAGCGGACCGGGACACCCGCGCGCCCGGCGAGCGCGCGCAGCTCCTCCTCCGGGGTGTCGGCGGTGACCTCGCGGCCCACCGCCGCCGAGACCGCGTCGTTCACGGCGACCACCGGCCAGTCGCCGCCGATGCCGACGTCGCGCACGGTGCCGTCGGCCAGGCGCCGGCGGAGCACCGGCGCGCCGTGCGCCGCCGTCGCCGCCCGGCGGACGAGTTCCTGGGCGAGGGCGCGCATGTCGTGGTAGTCGGCGTAGGCCTGGTAGGCCTCCAGCATCGTGAACTCGGGGTTGTGCCGCGCGGAGGCCCCCTCGTTGCGGAACGCGCGGCCGAGCTCGAACACCCTCTCGACCCCGCCCACGCACAGCCGCTTGAGGAACAGCTCCGGCGCGATGCGCAGGTACAGGTCCATGTCGTAGGCGTTGATGTGCGTGCGAAAGGGGCGCGCGTGCGCACCGCCGTGCACCGGTTGCAGGATCGGGGTCTCGACCTCGACGAACCCGCGCCCGACCAGCGTGCGCCGCAGGCTGAGCGTGACCGCGCCGCGCACCCGCAGCGCCTCGCGCGCCTCCGGGTTCACCACCAGGTCGAGGTAGCGCCGCCGGACCCGGGCCTCCGGATCGGTCAGGCCGTGCCGCTTGTCCGGCAGCGGGCGCAGGCACTTGGCGGTGAGCCGCCAACCGGTGGCCGCCACCGACGGCTCGCCGGCCCGGCTGGCCGCCAGGGTGCCGCACACCCCCACGTGGTCGCCGAGGTCCACCTCGGCCCGCCAGCGGCGCAGCGCCGCTGCTCCGGCCCCGGTCTCGGTCAGCATCACCTGGAGGTCGCCGCTCCAGTCGCGCAGCGTCGCGAAGCAGATCCCCCCGTGGTCGCGGACCAGCACCACCCGGCCGGCCACGGCGACCGGTTCGGCGGTGACGGTGCCGGGCGGCAGGCCGGCGGCGCGCGCCCGCGCGCCGGCGCAGCCGTCGGTCTTCGGGAAGCCGGGCGGATAGGGGTCCCGGCCGTCCGCGCGGACGGCGTCCAGCTTGGCCAGCCGCACCCGGGTCTGCTCGGAGGCCGCCCGTGCGCCGGGGGGCCGCGCGGGGCCGCCGGCCCGCTCGGCCGCCGACGGGCCGGGGACCACGGCCGGCGGCGCCGGCGAGGGGAGGGGACGGCGGTCCGCCGCCGCCCCCCGCAGCAGCCGCGGCGCGGTCACGAACCCCTCGGCGATGCCCGACGCCAGCGCCACCCGCGCCAGGTCCCGGGCGTCGCCGAAGCACAGGAAACGCGGGATCCACTCCGGGCGGTACTTGACGTTCGACCGGTACAGCGCCTCCAGCTGCCACCAGCGCGACAGGAACAGCAGCAGCCCACGCCACGCGCGCAGCACCGGTCCGGCGCCGATCCTGGCGCCCTCCTCGAACGCGGAGCGGAACACGGCGAAGTTCAGCGACACGCGGTCGACCCCGAGCCCGGGCGCGGCCCGCACCAGCTCGACGACCATGAACTCCATGAGCCCGTTGTCGCAGGCGCGGTCCCGCCGCATCACGTCGAGGGACAGGCCGTGCCGCCCCCACGGCACGAACGACAGCACCGCCGCCAGCCGCCCCCGCGCGTCCCGCGCCTCCGCCAGCACGCAGGCGCCGTCGGCGGGGTCGCCGAGCCGCCCGAGCGCCATCGAGAAGCCGCGCTCGGTCTCGGTGTCCCGCCAGGCCGCCGCGTGCTCGACGATGCCGGCCATCTCCGCCGGGTCGATCCCGGCGTGCCGCCGGACCCGCACGGTGTAGCCCGCGCGCGCCACCCGGTGCACCGCCTGGCGGACCACCCGCATGGAGCGCCCCTCCAGGGAGAAGGCGGGCACGTGCAGGACGGCCTCGTCGCCGAGCTGCAGCACGCGCAGCCCGGCGCGCGCGTAGGCGCGGGCGCCCTCCTCCGAGGCGCCCATGACGGCGGGACGCCAGGCGTGCGCCGCGCCCTCGTCCAGCCAGGCCCGCACCGCGCCGCCCCACGCCTCCGGGTCCCCGATCGGGTCGCCGCTGGCCAGGCTCACCCCGGCCACCACGCGGTAGGTGACCGCCGCCTTGCGGCTGGGGGAGAAGCACGCGGACTTGTCGCGGCGGGTCGCGAAGTAGCCGAGGGAGTCGCGCTCGCCCTGCCGGTCGAGCAGGGCGCGGAGCTCGGCCTCCTCGGCCGGTGTGATCTCCGCACGGGCGCGCTGCGACCGGAACAGCGCGATCACCGCGGCGAACAGCGCCAAGGCTCCGAACAGCCCCAGAGCGAGGTTCACGCCTCCCGGTGCCTCCCCGGCCCGCCCCACCGTGAGCCGGAACGCCCCGCCGAGGACCTTCTCGGCCGACCACAGCAGCCGGTCCCACCCGGGGGCGAGGGTTCCCGGGGCCAGGGACACCAGCCCCCAGCCGAGCAGGATCCCGGCGGCCAGCCCGCAGACGAGGACGAGCAGCGCCCGCCCGAACGAGAAGGGCTGCACCGCCGCCCGGAACTCGCGGCGGGCGGCGACGAGCAGCACCAGCAGCAGGACGGTGACCACCGTGTTGGGCACCGTCCACCACAGCGCCCAGTCCCGCAGGTGCTCCTCGGCGGGGTGGAGGGGGGCCACCACGATGCCGACCAGCGCGACGGTGTCGATCGCCGTCACGAGAAGGAGGTAGCCGAGCGCGACGGTGTAGGCGGGACGTTTGCGGGCGGCGAGCGCCCCGGCCAGCAGCGACAGGAAGACGGCGTAGGCCAGGTTCGCGGGGGCGGGGACGAAGACGATCTCCAGCAGGCGGGCGATCGGCTGGGTCAGCACCCGGAGCGGGTAGAAGACCGCGCGCAGCGCCGAGACCAGGGCGATCACGGCCAGCGCCCACGCGAGCACCGCCGGGACGCGGTGGCTGACGCGTGGCCAGAGCGCGGTCCGGGGCCGCTCGTCCCCGGTCGGGCGCGGTGTCCGCCGCCCCGGTGCGGTGGCGCGTGCCGTGGCGTTCACCTGTCTCCTCGTCGTCGCTGCCGGCCATCCGGTATGTACCCAGCTCAGGCGGTGCCTCCCGGGCCTCGCGGCGGGCGGGGCGGCCGCGGGCGGCGGGCCGTGACGAATCGGACAGGACGCGCGTGCCTGACACGTGGTGTGCCGGGTACCACCAGGATCGTCCGGATCGGATCCGGTCCCCCGGCCGGCTGGCGGAGCGGCCGCACCCGGCCCGCCGCGCCCGGCCGGGACCGGTGGGCGAGCGAGAGCGAGGCACATCGATGAACAGCACGTCGCCGACCCGCTGGATCATCGCGGGCGTGGACGGCTCCGACTCCAGCCGGTACGCGCTCGAATGGTCCGCCAACGAGGCGCGGCTGCGCGGCCTGGGGCTCCGGATCGTCACCGCGGTCCCGCCGCACGAGAAGGAGGGGCCGTTCAGCGAGTTCGTCGTCCGCGGCCGTACGGAGGAGGCGCCGCAGGCGGCCGACGCGCGGGCGCTGCTGGACTACGCGCGCGAGTGGATCACCCGGATCTACCCGGAGCTGGTGGTCGAGGCGCGCCTGGTCGAGCAACGGCCGGCCGAGGCGCTGCTCCAGGAGGCGGCCGAGCCCGACGCGGCGGCCGTGGTCCTGGGGTCGCGGGGCCTGGGCAGCTTCGCGTCGGCGTTCGTGGGATCGGTCGGCGTCGAGGTCTCGGCCCACGCGTCGATCCCGGTCGTGGTGCTGCCGAAGAAGCACGAGACCGCCCAGGGCGTCCGGGGGCGGATCGTCGTCGGGGTGGACGGTTCGGAGACCGGGCAGCGGGCGGCGCGGTTCGCGTTCGAGCAGGCGCGCATCCGCTCCGCCGAGCTCGTGGCGGTCAGCGCCTGGCAGCCCATCACCGCGTTCGCCTCGTCCATGGGGCCGGTGCCGGCCGAGGTCTTCGACGACGAGTCGGTGGCGGCGGCCGCCCGCACCACCCTGGACGAGGCGCTCGCGGAGCTGCGGTCCGCCTATCCGGACGTCAGCGTCCAGGCGCGCGCGGTCCGCGGCCACCCGGTCGTGGTGCTCCTGGAGGAGAGCACGCCGGCCGATCTCATCGTGGTGGGGTCGCGCGGGCGCGGCGGGTTCCGCGGGCTGCTGCTGGGCTCGGTCAGCCAGTCGGTCCTGCACGGCGCGCACGGGCCGGTCGCGGTCGTGCACTGAGGACCGGGCGCCGAGCCGGATGAGGGGACCGGACGCCCGCGGCGGCCGACCTGCGGCCGAGCCGGGCGTGCGGGAGCGGTCCTCCGGTGGTCCGGACCAGCGCGGAGCCCGCCCGGCCGAGGCCCCCGGCGCGGCTGCCCCTCCGCCCCCGCGCGGACCCGGGCCGGGCGGGGAGCCGTTCGCGCTCTCCGGTCACCCAGCGGTCACCACTCAGGCCCGGCCCCGGCTCGACCGGCGACGCCCGTGCGGGCCGCCACCCGGAGCCGCCGGCCGACCGACCCCCCGTGCCGCCAGGTCCCCGCTCGCGCGCGACGTCCCCGGCCGGGCGCTCTGAGTGGCCGCCCGCGGGTGTACCGG
>NZ_QEIO01000251.1 GCF_003336425.1 Marinitenerispora sediminis
GCGAACCGCGCGAAGTCCCTCGCCGCCCCGATCGCCGCCTCCAACTGCTCGCCCCCCACATTGTCGAAGTACACGTCGATCCCCTCCGGAGCCACCTTCACCAGCTGCCCAGCCACCGGCGGCAGCGCTGGCCTCCGGCGCCGCGGCCGCGGCACTCTCACCGTCGGCCGGGCCGCCCGGGTGCCCGCGCGGCCGGTGAAGGTCCCGGGCCGCCGCACGGCGCAGCGCGTCCTGGCCTCCGCGGTCGCGCCGCGGCCGCCCGCGGTGGGCGGGCCCGCGCCCCTTGAGCGCACCCCCGCACCCGCGCGGCAGCGCCGCCGGCGCGGCGCGCCCGTTCCCGTCACGCTCCGTACGGACGTGACCGCGCACGATGCGCGGAGATCTCCCGCTGTCCGGGGCCGTACCTGCCCCTGACCCCCGTTTGTCATCTCCTGCCGCCAAGCGCGGCAATCGCCGATAAGGCGGGACTTTTGGGACCTTGACGCAATCATTCCGTGATGCCGGAAGAGAACGCTTTCTCACGGCTTGATGCCTGCGGCGCCCGCATGGGGCGCGTGTTGATAAGGAGAAAAATGGCGATCTCTCGTCGCACTGCGTTACGTGCGTCATTCCTCGGCGGCACCGGCGCGGCACTCGTCGGGGCCGGCGGCGGTACCGCCCTCGCGGACCCGGCGGACAGCGCCCCCGGTGCCACCGACGCCGCGACCGCGCTGCGGCTGCTGAAGGACGGCAACCGGCGCTGGCGGCGCTTCGCGTCCCGCCATCCCCACGAGTCCCGCGCGCGGCGCGAGGAGGTGGCCGGCGGCCAGCACCCCTTCGCGATCATCCTCAGCTGCGCCGACTCGCGCGTCCCCCCGGAACTCGTCTTCGACCAGGGGCTGGGCGACCTCTTCACCATCCGCGCGGCCGGCGAGGTCCTGGACGAGTCCGTCCTCGGCTCCATCTGCTACGGCGCCCAGCACCTGCACGTCCCCCTGGTCGTGGTGCTCGGCCACTCCTCCTGCGGCGCGGTGACCGCCGCCGTGGACGTGCACGACGGCGGCGAGGCGCCGCACGGCCACATCGGCTACCTCGTCGAGCGGATCCTGCCCGTGGTGGACGCCACCCCCGACGAGGGCGACGGCTTCGTGGACGCCTGCATCTCGGCCAACGCCCGGCACGTCGCCGAGGAGCTGCGCGCCGACGCCGACCTGCGCGGGCTGGTCGACTCCGGGAAGCTGAAGATCGTGGCGGCCAGGTACGAGCTGGACACCTACCAGGTGAACTTCCTCGACTGACCCGGCCGCCGGTGACCGCGGTGCGGGGGCGCGTGGACGGAACGCGGCCCCGCACCGCTCCCGGCCCCGGCGGCGCCGGCGAAGCGGCCTTCCGCCGGCCGGCCCCCAGCGGCGCGGCGAGCCGGCGCCCCTCCCCGGAAGCGGGCGGTGCCGTCCGGCGGCGCGTGTCGCGAGCGCTCCGGGCAGCCCGGCGCGGGTCCGCGGCGTCCTTCTCCGGCGATCGCGTACCGACGTTCGGAGGAACCCCTGTGCCAAGGAGGAAGGTCGCCCTCATCGGCTGCCGGACCGTCGCGACCCTCGGCATCCTCGTGGCCGGCGGGTGCACGGCCCACGCGGTCCGCGTGAATCTGCGGGACGGGCACCCGTGGGTCCGGGACGAGCAGACCGAGTACCGCCTCGGTCTGTTCTGGGACCGGATGGACGACTCCGCGCGCGACTGAGGTGTGCACCGCGGCGGCCGAGAGCGGGAGGGACGAGGCCGCCCGGCGGGTCAGGGACTTCGTGCGGATGGAGCTGCACGGACCCCACTCGACAGGTGGATCATCAGGAAGTGCGGGTGGTTCTGAGCCCGTCCGCTCATGCTCCGCGGGCCAGGCCGGCCGCGGCAGGTGGTCCGCCGTGCGCCCCGGACGGCCCGGTCCCGTCCCGGGGCGGTCCGGGCCCCGGAGGCGGCCCTCCGGGGCGTTCCCGCGTCCGGCCGCGGCCGGATCTCCTCACGCCTGCAGGTAGCGGAGCACCGCCATCACCCGGCGGCTGCGGCCGGCGGGCTCGTCATGGAGCCCGAGCTTGTCGAAGATCGCGTTGATGTGCTTCTCCACCGCGCTCTGCGAGACGAACAGCCGCTGCGCGATGCCGGCGTTGGCGTAGCCCTGCGCCATGTGCGCCAGCACCTCGCGCTCCCGCTCGGTGAGCCGCGCCAGCGGGTCGGCGTGGCTGGTGCGGGACAGCAGCTGGCGCACCACCTCCGGATCGAAGGCCGCGCCGCCGTCGCGGACCCGCTCCAGGGCGTCGAGGAACTCGCCGACCTGCGCGACCCGGTCCTTCAGCAGGTAGCCGACCCCCTCGGGAGCGCCGGTCAGCAGCTCGGTCGCGTAGCGGTGCTCGACGTACTGGGAGAGCACCAGCACGCCGATGCCCGGATGCCGGCGGCGCAGGTCCAGTGCGGCGCGCAGCCCCTCGTCGGTGTGGCCGGGGGGCATCCGCACGTCCACGACCACGACGTCCGGCGGATCGGCGTCGACCGCCGCCAGCAGCGCCTCGGCGTCACCGACCGCGGCCGCCACCTCGTGCCCCTCCTCGACGAGCAGCCGGGCCAGGCCCTCGCGCAGCAGTACCGAGTCCTCGGCCAGGATCACCCGCACGGCAGCTCCGCGGTGACCACGGTCGGCCCGCCGAGCGGGCTGCGCACGTCGAGCCGGCCGTCCAGGGCGGCGACCCGCCGGGCCAGCCCGGACAGCCCCGGACCGGCGGGGTCGGCCCCACCGCCCCCGTCGTCGGTGATGGCGACGATGACCATGTCGGCCTCCTCGGTGAGAGTGACGGTGATGGCGCTGGCCCCGGCGTGCTTGGTGGCGTTGGTGATCGCCTCCCGCGCGACGAAGAAGGCCGCGGTCTCCACGTCCGTGCCGGGTCGCCGGGTGAGTCCGTCCCGGATCCGGACGGGAACGCTGGACCGCTCCGCGGCACCGGCCAGGGCGGCGGCCAGCCCGAGCTCGTCCAGCACCGCGGGATGCACCCGCCACGCGATCTCCCGGAGCTCGCCGAGCACCTGCTGGGACTCCACGTGCGCCTGCCGGAGCAGGTCCGCGTGCCGGGCGGGATCGGTGCCGCGGCGGGCGCGGCCGAGCAGCATGGCGAGGGCGACCAGGCGCTGCTGGACGCCGTCGTGCAGGTCGCGCTCGATGCGGCGCCGCTCCTCGTGGACCGCCCGTACGACCCCGGCCCGGCTCTCCGTGAGCTCGGTGATCCGGCGCCGCAGCAGGTCGGGCCCGCTCGGGCCGAGGAACCACCGCGCCAGCCGGCGCTCGGCGGCGCCGAGCAGGGCGGCCGCGGCCATCGTCGCCGAGAGCACCAGTACGGCACCGCTCACGCCGACCGCGCTGGACGCCACCGACAGGTGCAGGCCGGGCGTCGAGAGGTTGACGATCTGGGACTCGCCCGCTCCCCACGCCCACAGTCCGCCGCCGAGCAGGAGGAAGGCCAGGAACAGCCCGCTGACCAGGGCGTAGCAGCCGAGCAGGCTCAGCGGCAGCCGGCAGAGGAGGTACTCCACCGCCCGCCGGGACGTGTGCTGGGGGAGCGCGTCGTGGTCCAGCCAGCGGGCGAGCCGCCGCCGCTCCAGCGCGACCAGCCGTTCCAGGCCGGCCGCGGCGGCCCGCCGGGCCCGCGGCCACGCGGCCGGCCACGGCCGGGCGAGCGCCAGCAGCAGCCCGCCGGCGAGCAGCCAGCCGGCGCTGAGCAGCGCCGTCCCGGCCCCGAGCAGCACGCCCGCGGTGCGCCGGCACCCCTGCCCGAGCAGCGCGGCCAGGCCGCGGCGCCCGCTCCGGGCGGCGGGGCCGGCGTCCGTTCGCATGCGCATCCTCGGCTTCGGTCAGGGGCGGGTCGCGGGCCGGTGACGTCGCGTCGGCCGGACCACGTCGATCTTAGGAGCCTCCTGGCCGCGGCAGCGAGGAGGTGCACCGCGCGGTGTGACGGGGGAGGGCCGCAGGGCGGATACTGCGGAAAACCCCATGGTGCCCGGCAACCGGGGGGCGGCGGCCAGCCCGAGCTCGTCCAGCACCGCGGGAT
>NZ_QEIO01000252.1 GCF_003336425.1 Marinitenerispora sediminis
CGGGCGGGACGGCTGGCGGGCGGGCGAACCGGAGGGGAGGTGCGGGCGGTGCTGACCCGCCGGACCGCCCCGGACGCGGGGGAGCCCGGCCGGCCGCCGGGAGGGTGGCCTGTGCGATGCCGCGCGCGGGGGCCCGGCCCCCGGCCACCGCGGGACCAAGGCCGCGGACTCCCGCGCGCCGCTCCACCGGTCCCGCCCGCACGGGCCGGACCCCGCGTCGGGGCGAGCGGCCGCCGGGCGCCGCGGCACGCGCGGGCCAGCGTCGACGTCACCCTCCGGCGGCGCTCCGCGGCGCACAGGTGCTCGACCGGACCACCAGCTCCGGCGGCACCAGCACGTGTTCGGCCGCCTCGTGACCGTCCTCCAGGCGGGCGAGGAGCAGCTCGATGCAGCGCCGGCCGACCGACGAGAAGTCCTGGCGCACCGTGGTGAGCGGCGGAGCGTAGAAGGCGGCTTCGGGCACGTCGTCGAAACCCACCAAGGCGATGTCCTCGGGCACCCGCAGGCCGGCCTCCTGGAAGGCGCGCAGCGCGCCGAGCGCCATGTGGTCGTTCCCCGCGAAGACGGCGGTGACGCCGCCGCGCCGGGCGATCTCCCGGCCCGCGTCGTACCCCGATCGCGGGCTCCAGTCGCCGCTCCACGGGCGCGGGACGGGCGCCCCGCAGGCCGCCAGTTCGGTGCGCCAGCCCTCCAGGCGGGCCGCGGCGTCCAGCCAGTCGCCCGGTCCGGCGATGTGGCCGACCGTGCGGTGCCCCAGGTCCAGCAGGTGCCGCGTGGCCGCGCGGGCGCCGGCGAACTGGTCCACCGCCACGACCGGCGCGCTGAGCGCCGCACCGCCGTCGACCACCACCACCGGCACCGCCGGCGGCCGGTGCGACAGCGCGGCGGTCATCCAGCCCAGGGAGGCGATGACGATGATGCCGTCCACCATCTGGCCGACGAGCCGCTGGACCGCCTCGTCCAGCGAGGACGGGCCCGTGTCGCGCAGCGCGGCGACGGTGACGGCGTATCCGACGTCGCCGGCCGCCCGCTCGATGGCGCCGAGCGTGCTCGACGGCCCGTACAGGGTGGTGTTGGGCCCGACCACGCCCACCATGGCCGTGCGGCGCGTGACCAGTGCGCGGGCGGCCGGATTGCGCCGGTAGGCCAGCGCGTCGATGGCGTCCCGCACCCGGCGCCGGGTCTCCTCCCGCACGTTGGGGTGCCCGTTGACCACCCGCGAGACCGTCTGGTGCGACACCCCCGCCAGCCGCGCGACGTCCGCCATGCCCGGCGGTCGGTCGGCGCCGCGTTCCCGCGTGACCATGCTGTGTGCCCTGTCTCCCCCGCTCGGCGGCCGTCCGGCCGCTGGTGAACGCTAACACGGGTGGCGCGGACGGCCGGCACCGTCGGGGGGCGGCTCCTCCGGCCCGGACCCGGGTCGGCCGTCACCCGGGCGGGCGGCGACGGCCGGAAGGGAGCCCGGCAGCGGCCGGCCCGCGCTCTCCCGGATACCGAGCACGGCGACGAGGCCGATCACACCGGCCGCCATCATCTGGAGGGCCGGCAGGTAGCGGTTGCCGGTCGCCTGGACCAGCGCCTCGGCCACCAGGGGCGTGGTGCCGCCGAACAGCGACACCGAGACGTTGAAGCCGATGGCGAGCGCGCCGTAGCGGACCGGGGTGGGGAACAGGGCCGGCAGGGTGGCGGGCGCGGCGCCCGAGAAGTGCACCAGCGCGGCCGCCAGTGCCAGCGACCCCAGCAGCACCCCCGCGACCGAACCGCGCTGCAGCAGCCAGAACGCCGGCAGCGCGAGCACCACCGAGGCGACGCATCCGGAGATCAGCACCGGCCGCCGCCCGATCCGGTCGCTGAGCCGGCCGACCGCGCCGATCACCGGCAGCATGGCCGCCATCGCCACGAGCACGACGAGAAGCCCGTGCGCCTCGTCGTAGCCGAGCACGCTGGACAGGTAGGTGGGCAGGTAGGCGGTCAGCAGGTAGTTGTCGACGTTGAAGACCAGGACCAGGCCGACGCACAGCAGCAGCGGCCGCCACTGCGCGAGGACCGTCGCCCGGAACTGCGCACGCAGCGTCCGCACCTCGCCCGCGCCGCGCCGGAACGAGTGCCGCTCGGTCCGGAACGCCGGGGTGTCCTCCAGCCGGAGCCGCAGGTACAGCCCGACCGCGCCGAGCGGTCCGGCCACCAGGAACGGCACCCGCCACCCCCAGCTCAGCATCTCCGCGGGGCTCAGCGCCGCCGTGAGGGCGGTCACCAGCAGCGCGCCGGCGACGTAGCCGCAGATGGTGCCGAACTCCAGCCACGAGCACAGGAAGCCGCGCCGCCGGTCCGGGGCGTACTCCGCCACGAAGGTGGTCGCCCCGCCGTACTCCCCGCCGGTCGAGAAGCCCTGGACCAGGCGCGCCACGAGCAGCAGGACGGGCGCGGCGACGCCGATCGCCGCGTAGGGCGGCAGCAGCCCGATGCACAGGGTGCCGGCGGCCATCAGGACCATGGTGAGGGCGAGCACCCGCTGCCGCCCGATCCGGTCGCCGAGCGGTCCGAAGAACAGCCCGCCGAGCGGCCGGACCAGGAAGGCGGCGGCGAACGTGGTGAACGAGGCGATGAGCTGCACGCCCTCGGAGGCCGCGGGGTAGAACACCTTCCCGATCGTCGCCGCGAGGTAGCTGTAGACGCCGAAGTCGAACCACTCGGTGGCGTTCCCGATCGCGGCGGCGCCCACCGCGCGGCGCACCAGGCGCGGATCGCTGGCGATCACCCCGGTCCGGTCGTCCGGCGCCACGTGCCACCGTCCTTTCCGAGCGGTCCCCCTCGTTCCGGGGACGCACCCCGCGGCCATTGTCGCGGATCGGATACGTGTTTTCACTCACCGTGATGACGGGTGCGGTGGGCCCCGGGCCGGGCCGGGCCGCCCCGAGGGACCTCCGCCCGTCGGATCCGGTCCGGCCGGCCGGAGTGGCGCCGCGCCGCCGGTGCGGTGCGGCCCCGGCACGCGGACGGCGGCGGCCGCCGCCGCGTGCTCCGCAGGGGCGGCCGCGCGATGTGCGGGGGCACCTCGAACCGGAGCGCCTGGGTGGCGCCGGGCTGCCTGGCGGGGCCGCCATGGGCGGGGTCCATCCGGGGCGCACGGCGGTCGCCGAGGACGATGGGCGCCCGAGCGGCCGGCGGCTCGCGACGGCCGGGCAGGAGCGGCGGCGCCGCTCGGCCACCGGTCCTCCGCCGCGTGAGCGCGATCGGAGTCCGGCTCACGGAGGGCCGCCGCCGGACCGGGGCGCGTGCACCGCGGACCGCTGGCGGCCCGGTGCGCCCGACGAGCGGATCCGCCCTCGGGCGGGTGCCGCCGCATGCGGAGAGGGCATCCGAGGCCACGTCGCCACGCACGGCCCGGGCACCCGCATCACCGACTCCGGGTCGCTGAGGCGGGCTGCCGGGCCGTCCCCGCCCACGGCGGGGAGACCGGCGACCCGTGCATGGCAGCCGCCCCCGGTGCCCTCCACACGCGTGGTGCCCTGGCGCTGTCCTCGGCGCCGGCTCTTTCGATACCTCGTCAACGACGCGAGTGGCGGTCGACGGTCGGGAGGCACGGCGCTACCCGCGCCCGCCACGGCCCACCGGCTCCGAGCCGCTGTGCCTGGTCGTCGCCACTATGGTCGGCTCCGCCTCGAAGGCCGCTGGACGGCGTCCCCGCGCGCCCCGACCCGGCCCCATGGCACCCCACGAGCGCGCCCGCTCGTGGGGCGCGCTCGGACGACCCGTCAGCGGCCCCCTCCCAGGGCCGGAGGACTCGGCTAGGTCCTGTTTCTTGGAAGGTCCGCGGGGTGAGCCGGTGCTCTGGTACCGCGTGTCGACGTGGTCCGGCGCCTTGAACCCACCGACGTCGAGGGGGCCTGCCCGCCCCGCTCATGCCCGCCCATCCCCGCAAAGGCCAGCGGTGGGCCGACCACCGCGGAACCGTCAACGCCATCCTGTTCCGCGCCCGCACCAGGACGGGGA
>NZ_QEIO01000253.1 GCF_003336425.1 Marinitenerispora sediminis
CCTGCTGGCGCAGTTCGCCACGGCCCTCGGCCCGCAGCGGACGGACGACACGGGCGACGCCCCGCCCGCCGGGGAGCACGACGGCTCCACCACCCCCCGCCAGGCCCCTCTCCCCGGGGACGCGGCGCGGGTGATCGCCGGGCTCGACGGCCTCACCCGGGACCAGGCCGGGCGGTTCCTGCTCGCGTACTACGACCACCACGTCGGCGGCAAGAGCCTCGACACGCTGTTCCACGGACGCCCCGGCCAGGAGGAGAAGTTCCGGCTCTACACCAGGTTCTGGCGGGAGAGCGGCGTGCTGCGGCAGGGCCTGGAGTTCCTCGCGAGCCGGAACCCGGCGCCGCCGGACGGCTGGGACAGCATCGTCAACCCCACCCGCCGCACCGTGCCCCTGCCCGAGCAGGCCGCCGAGCGCTTCGGCAGCCGCCCCGGGCAGACCCGCGACTTCACCGTCCCCACCGGAGAGGGCGCCGCGCTCCCCGCACGCATCACCCAGCGCCAAGAGCTTCCCGGCTCCGCCCACCCCCGCTTCGAGTGGCACCGCACCACCGGCGACGACCGGGACACCGTCGAGGCCGTGGTGCGGCTCGAACGCGGCCAGCCGCCCGCCGGCGCACGCCCCGAGACCGTCACCCGGGCCGAGAACGAACTCGTCCGGACGATGGAAGCCCAGATCAACAACGGGCGCACCGTCACCCGCGGCGACGGCACCACCGAGCAGGTCCCCTACACCCTGCGCGACGGCTCCGAGCTCCGCCTCCGCGTCGACATCGTCGACCCCGGTCAGACCGACCCCTACGACGTGCACGGCCGCCTCACCTGGGGTGCGCCGACCCAGGCCGGAGGCGCGGCGCAGCCCGGCCACGGCACGGCTGTGCCCGACGTCCTGTCCTGGTTCGGACTCACCGAGTCCACGGAATCGCAGGTCCGCCGGGCTGTGGACGAATCCAACCGGGTCGAGACCAGCGCACGGATCGAGGAGCGGATCGCACTCCGGGACGAGGCCCGGGCCGGGCGCGGCACCCGCCGCCCGGCGGCCGGAGACTGGGCGGACTCCCAGGACATGCGCACGGAGGCCAGGGACGACGCGGACCTGGCGCGGAAGGCCCGCTCGGAGGCCGACCACCTGTTCACGCGCGGCGACGTCACCGGAGCACTGGCCAAGCTGGCTGAGGCCCGGTTCCGGGCGGCAGAGGCCCTGGCCTACCAGCAGGCGGCCCAGGAGCTGCACCCGGCGCCTCCGGCGCAGGCCGCGCCCGGCACCGCCGCCCCACAGGACCGCGACGTCCGGCGGGCCCGGGCCGAGGCCGAGGCCATGCACGCCGAAGCCGCCGCGCTCCGAACGCTGCAGCGTGCCCTGGACGCTGACGAGCAGCTCTACCGGCTGAACGACCCGGCCCAGCGGGACACCGTCCGCGATGCCGTCCCGCCCCGCGTGACGGCCGCCTCGCTGTCGCGGATCTCCGCCCTGACCGCGGAGTCCGCCAGCGTCCGGGCCCCGGCGTACAGCGAGGGGCTGGTCACCCGCGACGCCTGGAAGACCAACGATGACCTGAGAAGGGCCCGCGAACAGGCACCGGTCACCACCATCGGCTCACCGGCGAACGCCTCCGGAGTCGACTCCGGGACGATCCGGGAGGCCAGGCGCACGGACGTTCCGGCCCGCCGCGCCGGTGCCGGCGATCCCGACGCCAGGCCGCTGCCCGGCTATCCGCGCGCCGAGCGCGGACCCGATGGCCTCCCCGAGGCCCCCGAACGGGTGCTCCCGACCAGGTTCCGGCCCTACAGCAGCCACGCCCACTTCGAGGTGCGCCGGACTCCCATCCCCGCCGAGCTCCGCACGCCCGGCGGGCCCACCCACCTCCGCGAACTCACCCTCCGCGTCAAGTTCGACCCCAACGGAGTCGACCCCGCCGTCATCGCCGACCGCAAGGCGGCCTACCTGACGACCCTGGACAAGGTGCTCAACCACCAGCACCGGCTCCCCAACCCCGACGGCACCCCCGGCGACCAGCTCCACGTCACCGTCGAGGACGCCGACGACCCCGGCGTCACCGGCCCCGTCCACAAGCACGTCACGTGGCTGCCCACCGTCGACAACCGGGTCCCCCGGAGCAACGAGAACGCGTGGGCCGTGGACGCCGAGCCGAGCGCCCTAGTCCACGAGACGCTGCACCCGCTCGGACTCGCCGACCGGTACCGGGAGCACGCCTCTGAGGCCGCTCCCAGCGTCCTCCGGTCGCGCCCCGACCAGTCCCGGGTCGACCACGCGTCCACCAACCTCATGACGCGGCCGAACCTGCCGTTCGCCGGGCTGCACCAGCCCGACCTCGACCTGCTCGCCGAACTCACCCGCCCCGCGCTCGACCGCGGCAACGGCGGGCCCGCCCCGTACGAGACGCCCGTCCGCATCGCCGACCTGCCCCGCGACGTCCGCGCGCGCATCGGCGCCGCCCTCCACCAGGACGCTCCCCAGCTGCTGGGCAGCCCCGAGCAGGCGATCGAGTTCCTCGCCGCCCACCACGACCACCACGAGCGCGGCCACAGCATCACCGACGTCAGCGACAACCTGAGCCCCATCCGCGAACCGGTCAACGGCGTGCGAAAGACCCTCGACTCGCAGGAGGTCCAGCAGCGGCTCCAGGACACGTGGCAGCACTGGCGCGCCAGCGGCGCCCTCGACACCGCCCTCGCCGAACTGCGTCAGCACACCGCACCCGGCGCGGGTCGCGGCGGCTCCCGCACCGACCCCGGCAGCACGCCGTCCGCCAGCCCGACGCAGCCTCGCCCGGAGCCCCAGGACAGCGAGGCGGAGAGCGGTCCAGCCGGCCGGCGGTCGGACCTGTCCAATGACGGGCCGGGCTTCGACGCATCCACGCCCCAAGGCCCCACCCAGGCCTCGACGCCGCGCACCGAAGACGACGCGCTCCGCCAGCCAACGGACGTCGACCGCCCCGCGCCGGCGATGCCGGGTGAGGGGCGGGGAGCGCGCTCGGCGTCGCCCGCACCGTCCGCGGACGGCTACGACGCGGACTCCGACAGTCTGTCCTCGACCGAATCCGCCGACTGGGACTGGGCGGACGCACCGTCCTGGAACTGGGCGAACCTGCCCGGGGGACACCCGGCTCGCGACGGCGGAGACGACGCGTTGGACGTCCCCGTCGCAGCGCCCGATACCGAGGGCTCCAGCAGTGACGTCTCCTCACTCGGCGACGACGACTCCGGCACGGAGCACTCCGGCTACGCCAGTACCGCCGCCACGTCCGTCTCCGACGGTTCGGTGACCCTCGTCGACAGCGACGCCGACGACGACTCGGCGACCCTCTTCTCCGGAAGCGACGCCGGCGACCTCGATTCCGACGCCGAGTCCGTCCCGTCCCTGGCGGACGACACCGGAACGCAGGACGGCCACTCCGACAGCGACTCGGAGCCGGACACCGACGCCCACCCGCTGGCCGGCCCGGCGTTCCCGGACACGCTCCCCGTCTTCTCGGCGCGCACGGACTCCGCCCCGAACGGCCGCTCGGTCACCACGCCCGCCTCGGGGACCGCGGCACGGCCGGACGCCGAGGGCCGCGACGGCGCGCCGTCCACGCAGCGCCGGGGCGACGCCTCGACCGGCTCCGAGGGCAGTGGCCGGGGCCGCGGCGGCCGCACGGTGGACGAGGCGCGCGCCGAGGCCGCCCGCGCCCAGGCCGAGGTCGTGCGGTTCGAAACCGACCTGGAGAACACCCGCACCGACTTCGGCCTGACCGACGACGACCCCTACTACCTCGGCGGGCTCATCGAGGCCGCCCAGCGCCGGGTCACCGCCGCCCAGGCCGAGACCGACCTCGCCCAGACCCGCCTGGCGGACGCCCGCGGCAGCCGCACCGGCACCGAGCTGGCGCGAAGCGAGATGGACCGCGCCCGCACCGAACTCGACCACGCCCAACGCGACCTCGCCCAGGCACGCGACCGCTTCACCCGGGCCGGCGGCACCTTCAACGAC
>NZ_QEIO01000254.1 GCF_003336425.1 Marinitenerispora sediminis
CGCCATGGCTGACCAGCAGCCGGACGCAGGCACCGGCGACCGCACCCGCCGGGACGCGGGCCCGCCCGCCCCCGACGAGCTCCACGCCCGCCGCGTGGCCCGCCGGAACGAGGAACTGGGGACGCTCGGAACCTCCTCCGACCTCCCGTCGGCCGAGCCGCCCGCCCTCCGCGACCGCCTCGCCCACCTCCCCGACCGGATCGGCGCGACCAACCCGGCCGCCGACGCCCCGGTGGACGCCCCCGCGGTCCAGGCCGCCGCCGCGGCCGGCGACCCCGACACGGACACCGCCTGGTGGCCGACCCGGATGGCCAACGCCGTCCCGTCCCACCCCGACGGTGAGGTGGACACCCGCCGCGACCAGCCGGCGCTGGGCACCGACACCCCGTAGGCCGTGCGCGCCGGAGGCGGCGACCGGAGGCCGTCCGCCGGCGCGGCACGCCTGGCGGCACCGATGCGCCCGTGGCCTACGGCGCCCGCGCACGGGGACACTCGCGAGTGGTTGCGGGGCCCGGGCCGGGGAGGGCGCGCGTTGGATCAGCTGCGGGCGCGGGCGCGGGCACGTGCCGGGCTCGCGGGGTGGGTTCTGGTCCGCCAGCCGCCGGGCGCGCGTTCGACGAAGCCGCCGGCGGCCAGCAGGCCGAGACGGCGCAGCGCCCCGTCCAGATCGAGTCCGGCGGCGAGTGCGACGGCGGCGGTGCCGGCCGCGCCGGGCCGCTCGGGGACGGCCGCGAGCACCCGTGCCTCGACCGGGTCGAGGTGGTCCCGGGGCACCACCGGCCCGGATTCCGGACGCAGGTCCTCGCCGATGGGTCCGACGTGCTCGATGACGTCGGCGGCGTCGGTCACGCAGACGGCCTGCCAATCCCGCAGCAGCCGGTGGCAGCCCACCGACGACGCCGACGTCACCGGGCCGGGTACCGCCATGAGCGCCCGGCAGAGGTCGCGTGCGTGGGCGGCGGTGTTGATGGCGCCGCTGCGGGCCCCGGCCTCGACCACCACCGTGCCGGGGGTGAGCGCCGCGATCAGCCGGTTGCGGACCAGGAAGCCCGGGCGGGTCGGCGCGGTACCCGGTGGGTGCTCGCTGACCAGGGTCCCGCGCGCCGCGACCTCGGCGAACAGGCTCTCGTGGCCGCGCGGGTAGCCGATATCGAGGCCGCAGGCGAGAACCACCACGGTCGCGGCGCCGCCGGCCAGCGCGCCGCGGTGCGCGGCACCGTCGATGCCGTAGGCGCCGCCCGAGACAGTGGCCCACGACCGCTCCGCCAGCGCGTACGCGAGCTCACCGGCGACGTGCACCCCGTACGGCGAGGCGGCGCGCGCCCCCACGACCGCCACCGACCGCAGGCAGGCGTTGCGGAGGTCGTGCGCGCCGCGCACCCACAGCGCGTAGGGGCGGCGCTCCCCGAGGGCGTCGAGCTGCCCGGGCCACTCGGGGTCGCCGGGCACCACCAGCCGCGCGCCGAGGTCGTCCCCGCCGGCCAGCAGGGTGTCGGGGTCGACGCGCCGCGCGCGGTCCCGCCAGCGCCGGATCCGGGGCTCGGCGCCGCCGGTTTCGGCTGGCTCGACGGGAAGTGGTGCCGTCCCGCGCAGCGCCGACCACACCCGGGCCGCGCCGAGCCGGTCGAGCAGCCGGCCCAGCAGGGGGTCGCCCGGGGCGGCGACGGCGGTCAGGCAGGCCCGGGCGAGTGCGTCGTCGGCGGCGGCGCCCGCCTCGACGGGCTCCTCCGGGGCCTCCGGCTCGTCGGCGGGGGCGGTCATGACGCGGCTCCCATCCACAGTGCGTAGGCGTATCCGGTGTCGTCGGCGGTGGGCACGGCCCGCCCGGCGAGGTCGGCGAGCGTCCAGGCGGTCCGGAGCACCCGGTCGACGCCGCGCGCGCTGATCTCGCCGCGGTCCAGCGCGGCCGCCAGGACCCGTACCGCGTCGCCGGGGACCGGGAAGCGCCGGCGCAGCTCCGCCCCGGGTACCTGGGCGTTGGTGCTCCACGGCGTGCCGGCCAGCCGCCGCGCCGCCCGTCCGCGGGCGTCGCGGACCCGTGCGGCCACGGTCTCCGACGATTCGGCGAACGCCTGGTCGGCGAGGAGCTCGGCCCGCGCCACCGGCTGCAGCTCCACCTTCAGGTCCACCCGGTCCAGCAGCGGACCGGAGAGCCGGGTCAGGTAGCGGCGGCGCACCAGGGACGGGCAGACGCAGCCGCGGCCGGGCTTGCCGCAGGGGCAGGGGTTGGCCGCCAGCACCAGCTGGAACCGCGCTGGGAAGCGGGCGGTGGCGGCGGCGCGCGCCACCACCACCTCGCCGGACTCCAGCGGCTGGCGCAGGGAGTCGAGCACGCCCCGGGAGAACTCCGGGGCCTCGTCCAGGAAGAGCACTCCGCGATGGGCGAGGGAGACCGAGCCCGGCCGCAGGTGGCCGCTGCCGCCTCCGATGACGGCGGCCCGGGTGGCGGTGTGGTGCGGATCGCAGAACGGCGGATCGGTGATGAGCGGCTCGCCCCGGGGCAGGGTGCCGGCCACCGAGTGGATGGCGCTGGCCTCGATGGACTCGGACATGGTGAGCGGCGGGAGCACGGTGGGCAGCCGCTCCGCGAGCAGGCTCTTGCCGGTGCCCGGCGGACCGACCAGGAACAGGTTGTGCCCGCCGGCCGCGGCGATCTCGACCGCGCGCCGGGCGACCGGCTGCCCGAGGACGTCGGCGAGGTCGGGGCGGCGGCCCGGTGCGCGCTCCGGCCCGGTGCCGAGTTCGGCGTCCGGATCGTCCTCGGCGCCGAGCACGGGGTCGGGATCACCCCGCAGGCGGGCGAGGAACTCGCCGAGCGAGCCGACCGCGAGGACGTCGACGCCGGGGACGAGCATGGCCTCGGCGGCGTTCGCCCGCGCCACCACGAACCGGGAGCGGCCGGTGCGCACCCCGGCGAGCACGGCGGGGAGCACGCCGCGGACGGGCCGGGTGCGGCCGTCGAGCCCGAGTTCGGCGAGCAGCACGGAGTCGTAGACGGCCTCGACCGGCAGCGCGCCGCTGGCCCCCAGCACGGCGGTGGCGATCCCGAGGTCGAACCCGCTGCCCCGCTTGGGGAGGCTGGCGGGCGACAGGCTCACGGTGATGTGCTCCTCGGGCCAGTGCTCGCCGCTGTTGACGATGGCGGCCCGGATCCGGTCGCGCGCCTCGCGCAGCGCGGTGTCGGGCAGTCCGACGAGGGTCAGGCCGGCGGGACCGTCGCCCAGGTGCGCCTCGATCTCGATGTCGTGCCCCTCGACGCCGAGCAGCGCGACCGACCTGGTGCGGGCCAGGCCCATCTACGCCACCCCCCGGTGGTGCCGCAGGTACCAGCGCCCGCCCGGGCCGGGCAGCACCGACAGGACGTCGACCCGGACGCGGGCGTAGGACTCGGGCCGCCCGGCGGCCCACATGTGCGCGAGCCGACGCAGCCGGGCCCGCTTGGCCGCCGTGACGGCCTCCAGCGGGCTGCCGAACCTGGCGCTGGACCTGGTCTTGACCTCGGCCGCCACCAACGTGGCACCGGTCCGCGCCACGATGTCGATCTCCCCCTCCCGGCACCGCCAGTTGCGCGCGAGCACGCGCATCCCGGCCCGCTCCAGGTACACGGCGGCGAGCTCCTCGCCCCGGCGCCCCAGCACCTCACTCCGCCGCGGAACCCGATGTGTCATCAGGACCACCTCCCACCTCCCACGGTGCGCAAGGCGGGCACCTCGCCGCCACAGCCGCCGCCCGCCTGTGGACAACCCCATTCGCGCGTCGCGGAGCGTGCCGCCGCACCGTGTCCGGGCGGTGGCGCCGCTCCCCGGCCGGAGCGCGGCCGGGGGATGAGCGCCGAGGGCCCGGTGGCCGGCCGGCGGTCGGCGGTCGCGTCCGAACGCGCGGGCCCGGCTGTCGCTCGGGCGGCCTCCGCCGTCGATCGCACGGCTTCCCAGGGCCGGATGCGAGCGGCGGGGTGGCGGGCGCAGC
>NZ_QEIO01000255.1 GCF_003336425.1 Marinitenerispora sediminis
GCCTAGGGCGCCTCCGGCTCGAAGCTCGGGCGCAGCGGCATCCGCGCGTCGGTGCCGTCGAGCTTGACGCCGAGGATCTGGTGCAGCTGGACGACGTTCCTCTCGAACCCCAGGACGCAGCCGGCCATGTAGAGCCGCCAGACACGGGCGGTGCCCTCGCCGACCTCCTGGACGGCGGCGTCCCAGTTGCGGTCGAGGTTGGCGCCCCAGTGCCGCAGCGTGCGGGCGTAGTGCTCCCGCAGGTTCTCCTGGTGCCGGATCTCGAAGCCGGCGTCGTTCATGGCGCTCTGCAGCCAGCCGGGGCCCTCCAGCTCGCCGTCGGGGAAGACGTAGCGGTTGATCACCCCGCCCGCGTTCATCGGCGGCAGGTCGTTGCGCGGCCGGGTGATGGAGTGGTTGAGCAGCCGGCCCCCGGGCCGCAGCTTGGCGTACAGCGACGCGAAGTAGGCGGGGACGTTCCGCTTTCCGATGTGCTCGGTCAGGCCGATGGAGCTGATCCGGTCGTACACGCCGTCGGGCACGTCACGGTAGTCCATGTGCCGCACCTCGGCGAGGTCGCCCAGCCCCTCCTGGGCGATGCGCTTCTGCGCCCACTCCGCCTGCTCCTTGGAGAGGGTGACGCCCAGCGCCTTCACCCCGTGCTCGCGGGCGGCGTGCATGACCATCCCGCCCCATCCGCAGCCCACGTCGAGCAGCCGCATGCCCGGTCGGAGGTCGAGTTTGCGGGCGACCAGCTCGTACTTGTGGAACTGCGCCTGCTCCAGGGTGGCGTCCTCGGCCGGGTAGACGGCGCAGGTGTAGGTCATGGACGGCCCGAGCACCAGCTCGTAGAACGCGTTGGAGACGTCGTAGTGGTGGTGGATGGCCTCGGCGTCGCGCCCCTTGGAGTGCCGGCGCACGCCGCGCCCCAGCAGCGTCGAGCGCCGCATCTCTTGCGGCGGCGGCGGCACCCGGTTGACGAACTTCACCCAGCCCACGTCCCGGACGAGGCCGGCCACCTGGAGCGGCGACATGCGCCGGCCCTCCTCGAAGGCGACGTCGGACATGCGCCGCAGCGCCGTGTACATGTCGCCTTCGAGGTCGATGTGCCCGGACACGTAGGCGCGGGTCAGACCGAGGGCCCCGGGCGACTGCGCCAGGTAATTGATCGCCACCGGCGTCCGCACGATCAGCGTGACGTCGCTCTCGGGGTCGCCCGCGACGCTGCCGTCGTAGGCCCGGAACCGGACGGGGGCGTTCGGTCCGACCACCCGTTCGAAGATCTCCGCAAGCCGCATTGCCTTCCCTTCTCGCCGCACGTCGCCCCCTCCCCTCGTGGGGGCCGGCGTGTCACCTGTTTCCCACGCACTTGGCGTAGAGGTCGAGCAGCCGCCCGTCCGGGTCGTAGGTCCGCTTCAGGCTCCGGTAGGCGTCGCCGTTGTAGAGCCGCCAGAACTCGTCCTCGGTGTAGTAGGCGTCGGAGTACAGCGACTTGTGCCCGCCGAGCCGGGTGACCTCGGACTCGATCAGCCGGTTGTGCAGCGGTCCGCGCTGCCCGGGCCGCACGGGCACCAACCCCCAGAAACCGAAGTTGACGTAGAGCCGGTCCTGTTCCAGCGGGTAGAGCGGCCAGACGTCGCGGTCCGCCGTGCCGGGAGCCGGCTTCTCGCGCAGCCGCAGCGGGCACATCCAGACCGGCGTCATCTTGATCTCGCTCTGGAAGAAGTCGAGGAAGTCCGCGCCGCGCTCCACCGGGACCTCGACGTCCTGGATCACCGGTTCGGACTGCGGGCGCCCGCGGTAGTGCGCCAGCAGCCGGCTGAGGTCGGTGCGGCGGTCGAGGGCCACCAGTTTCCGGTAGACGTCGGAGCGCTTGAGCGAGCGCGGCCAGATCCGCCGGACCACCGGGTGCTGGACGCCGAGCGCGCGCGAGCACCAGAACCAGTCGGTGTCCCAGCGCCACAGGTAGTCGTGGACGGTCAGGTAGTCGCCGGGGCCCGTTCCCGCGTAGCGCGGGATGGAGCGGTAGTAGATGTCGGCACCGGTGTAGTCGCTGGTCCAGGGGGCCTGGTCGGTGAAGCGCGCCAGCGTGAGGTACAGCTCGTGGCGCCCGAAGGCCACCCCGTCGGCGAAGTCCACCCGCTGCCCGTCGTGCACGCCGTCGGAGCAGATCCGGGCGAGCGCGTCCATGGCGGCGGCCGCGGAGTCGAACCGCAGGTGGCGCAGGTGCACGTAGGGCTTGACCGGCTCCAGCTCGATGCGCAGCCGCAGGCTGTAGCCGAGCGTGCCGTAGGAGTTGGGGAAGCCGTGGAAGAGGTCCCGGTGCTCGTTGTCCCGCCGTGCCGTGACGACGTCGCCGGATCCGGTCAGGATCTCGATCTCGGTCACCGACTCGTGCGGCAGGCCGTTGCGGAACGACGAGGACTCGATGCCCAGGCCGGTGACGGCGCCGCCGAGTGTGATGGTGCGCAGCTGCGGGACGACCAGCGGCATGAGGCCGTGCGGGAGCGTGGCGGCGACGAGGTCCTCGTAGGTGGTCATGCCGCCGACGTCAGCCGTCCGGGCGTCGGGGTCCACCGCCAGCACCGAGGAGAACGCGTGCACGTCCAGCGTGGCCGCGGCGGGCGTCCGGCCGAACCGGAACAGGTTGGAGGTGGGTTTGGCGAGCCGCACGGGCGCACCGGCGGGCAGCCGGGCGTACTCGCGCCGCAGCCGCTGGACGGCTGCGACGTGGTCGGCGAGGTCCCGTTGGGCGGGCGGACGGATCATGTTCACCTGCTTGGCCACAAGGCGACATCGTAGTGAGCGGCCGCGTTCCGGGACAGGCGACACGGCCTGGACGCAAGGCTATTCCTACCGGAAGGTAACCCCTCGGCCGGGGGCCGGCACGGCGGCTGGCCGCGGGCTGCGGGCAGCCGCCTGGCGCTCCTCGGCTCGGGCGCGCTCAGCGCGCCGCGGGGACCGGCATCTCGGTGCGGACCCAGTCCAGCACCGAGCCGTGGCGGGGCGCCCATCCCAGTTCCCGGCGGGCCCGGGGACCGCGCACCCGGCTGTTGGACCCCAGGGCGTAGACGGCGTGCTCGTACCCCCACTCGGCCGCGGCCTCCTCCACGCTCCACCGCTGCGGCCGGCCGAGCCCGAGCCGCTCGGCGACGGCGGCGGTGATGTCGGCGAAGGCGGCCTCGCCGTTCTCCGCGAAGTAGAAGGCTCCGGCGGGCGCCCGGTCCAGCGCGCGGAGGTAGAGGTCCACGACGTCGTCGATGTGCACCGTCGACCACACGTTCTCGCCGGCCCCGACGTGCCGGGGAACGCCGCTGGCCGCGGCCTGCCGCGCGAGCGCCGGCACCTGGATGCTGTCGGGGTGCACCCCGCGGCCGCGGCCGTAGATGAGGGTGTTGCAGATGACGGCGGAGCGCACCCCGTATCCGGCGGCGGCGCGGACGAACCGGTCGATGGCCACGCGGGCCGCCTTGTCCGGTGTCGGCCGCCACGTGCTGCCGGGGTCGTGGACGGACTCGTCGACAGGGTCGCCGGTGGGCGGCCCGCCCCGGGCGTCGTCGCCCGCGATGCTCGACCCGCTCGTGTGCAGCAGGGCCTTTCCGGTCCCGGTGAGGGCGGCGGCCAGCGCCGCGACCGCCCCGTGGTGGTCGCTGTCCGCCGCGTTGACGACGGCGTCGGCGCGCTCGGCCTCGCGTGTCAGCAGGGCGAGGTCGTCCAGCGCCCCCACCACGGGCTCGACACCGTGCGCGCGCAGCCGTTCGGCCTGCTCGGCGGACCGGGTCAGTCCGCGCACCCGGTGCCCGTTCTCGATCAGGCCGGCGGCCACCGATCCGCCGATGTAGCCGGTGGCCCCGGTGACGAAGAGCTCCATGCCGCACTCCCGGAATTTACTTGCACATACATTAATTGCAGATGCATATACTGCTCGCCGGAGCCGACTCCGTCAAGCCGCCCCCGGATCGCTACCCCGCCCC
>NZ_QEIO01000256.1 GCF_003336425.1 Marinitenerispora sediminis
CGCACCACCTGACCGCCCCGCCGCCGGCCGGAGAGAGGCGCATGAAGGTCCTGTTCACCTCCCTCGCCCACAGCACGCACTACTACCCCCTCGTCCCCATCGCCTGGGCGCTGCGCACCGCCGGCCACGAGGTCCGGATCGCCAGCCAGCCCGAGCTCACCGAGACCATCACCCGCACCGGACTCACCGCCGTCCCCATCCGGTGGACCGGCGACGACGACCCCCTGGACGCCGCCCTCGCCGAGGGCCTGCACGAGGAGGCCACCCGGCACGTCCAGGACTTCGACTTCGCCCGCCGCGACCCCCGGCAGTGGACGTGGGAGCGGCTCCTCGCCCTGGAGACCGTCATGGTCCCCGGCCTGTACGGGATACTCAACACCGACGCGATGGTCGACGAACTCCTCGACGTCGCCCGCGCGTGGCGGCCCGACCTCGTCATCTGGGAGACCTACACCATGGCCGGCGCCGCCGTCGCCCGGACCGTCGGCGCCGCGCACGCCCGCGTGGTCTCCTCCGTGGACGTCGCCCTGCGCGCCCGCCAGGAATTCCTGCGCCAGGCCCGCGCCCAGCCGCCGGAGCACCGCGAGGACCCCACCGCCGAATGGCTCACCTGGACCCTGGACCGCCTCGGCTGCCCGCGCGGCTTCGACGAGGAGCTGCTCACCGGGCAGTGGACGATCGACTGCACCGCACCCGGCTCCCGGCTCCCGCTCGGGCTGCACACCGTCTCCGTGCGCTGCGTGCCCTACAACGGCCCCTCCGTCCTGCCCGCGTGGCTGCGCGAACCGCCGCGCCGCCCCCGCGTCTGCCTGACGTTCGGGGTCTCGGAGTCCCTGGAACCGGACACCGCCGCCAGCATCCTCGCCGCCGTCGCCGACCTCGACGCCGAGGTCGTCGCCACCCTCGACGCCGCCGCGCGCGCCCGCCTCACCGACGTGCCCGACAACGTGCGCGTCGTCGACTTCGTCCCCATGAACGACCTGCTGCCGACCTGCGCCGCCGTCGTCCACCACGGCGGGTTCGGCACCCGCACCACCGCCGAACTGCACGGCGTGCCCCAGGTCATCATCCCCTTCGGCTGGGACACCGCCGTCATGGCCGAACAGCTCGAACGCTCCGGCGCGGGCCTGGGCCTGCCCGTCACCGAGCTCACTCCGGCCGCGCTGCGCGACCGCGTCCACCGGGTCATCACCGAGCCGCGCTTCACCGAAGGCGCCCGCCGGCTCCGCGACCAGGCGCGCGCCGCGCCCTCGCCCAACGACATCGTCCCGCTCCTCGAAGAACTCACCGAGCGGCACCGGGCGCCCTCCGCCGCCGGCTGAGCGGGCCGCCGCACCAGCACTCGACAGGATGGGGAACCCATGCGGGTCCTGTTCACGACCTTCGCCGAGAAATCCCACCTCTTCCCCCAGGTTCCGATGGCGTGGGCCCTGCACACCGCCGGGCACGACGTACGCGTCGCCAGCCAGCCCGACCTCGCCGACGCCATCACCAGCACCGGGCTCACCGCGGTCTCGGTCGGCGAGCCGCTCAACCTGAGCGAGGCGATGGAGGAGGTCAACGAGGGCCTCGGCGAGGACGCGGACCTGGCCGACGCCGAGACCAACGCCGGACTCGACATGAACGAGCTCCGCCCCGAGCGCCTCACCTGGGACTACGTGCTCGGTGTGTTCACCGCGATGACCGCCGCCGTCTTCCAGAACTCCTCACCCGAGCCCACCATGGACTCCCTGGTCGAGTTCGCCCGCGAGTGGCGGCCCGACCTCGTCGTCTGGGACACCATGACCTTCGCCGGACCGGTCGTCGCCCAGGCCACCGGCGCCGCGCACGCCCGCCTACTGTTCGGCCTCGACCTGCTCGGCCGGATGCGCGCCACCTTCCTCGACCTGCTCGCCCGCCGCCCGCCGGAGCTGCGCGACGACCCCCTCCGGGAGTGGCTCACCTGGAGCGCCGAACGCTACGGCACGCACTTCACCGAGGAGATGGTCACCGGCCAGTGGACCATCGACCCCGTCCCCACCTCGCTGCGGCTCCCCGTCGAACACCTGCGCTACGTCCCCGTCCGCTACGTCCCCTACAACGGCCGGGCCGCGGTCCCCGCCTGGCTGCACGAGCCCCCCAAGCGCCGCCGCGTCTGCCTCACGCTCGGCATCGCGCACCGCGAGGTCATGGGCGCCGACCGCGCATCGATCGGCGACCTGCTGGACGCGGTGGCCGACGTCGACGCCGAGGTCGTCGCCACCCTCAACGCCAAGCAGCTCGCCGCCCTCGGCCACGTGCCCGACAACGTGCGCGTCGTCGACTTCGTCCCCCTGAACGCGCTGCTGCCCACCTGCGCGGCCATCGTCCACCACGGCGGATCGGGGTCGTTCAGCACCGCCCTCGCCCACGGCGTCCCCCAGCTCGTCCTCCCCGACATGGTGTGGGACAGCGGCCACAAGGCCCAGCGCCTCGCCGACGCCGGCGCCGGACTGGTGATCAGCGACGGCCGCGGCGTCACGCCCGGGCACCTGCGCGCCCAACTGCTGCGGCTGCTCGACGAGCCCTCCTTCGCCGACAGCGCCGCCAGGCTCCGCCGCGAGGCGCTCGGCACCCCCGCCCCCAACGACATCGTGCCGCTCCTCGAACGCCTCACCGCGGCGCACCGCGCCCCCCGGCCCTGACCGCCCCCGACCGGCCGCGCCGCAGCGGCCCGCCGACGCCCGCACCGCCGACCGCAGACCACCACGACCAGGAGCCCGCATGCAGTCACGCCCACTCGCCGTCGAGGGCGCGTACGAGTTCCAGCCGAAGACCTACCACGACGAGCGCGGCCTGTTCGTGTCCCCCTTCCAGGAGCACGGGTTCGTCGACCGGATGGGCCACCGGCTGTTCCCCGTCGCCCAGACCAACCACAGCCGGTCCCGGCGCGGCGTGATCCGCGGCGTGCACTTCACCGTGACACCCCCCGGCATCGCCAAGTACGTGTACTGCGCCCGCGGCGAGGCCCTCGACATCGTCGTCGACATCCGCGTCGGCTCGCCCACCTACGGCCGCTGGGACGCCGTCCTGCTCGACCAGCGCGACTTCCGCGCCATGTACTTCCCCGTGGGCGTCGGCCACGCCTTCGTCGCGCTGCGCGACGACACCGTCATGTCCTACATGCTCTCCGGCGGCTACGTGCGCGAGAACGAACTCGCGCTGTCGGTGTTCGACCCCGCCCTCGGCCTGCCCATCCCCGACGACATCGAGCCCGTCCTGTCCGAACGCGACCGCGCCGCACCCACCCTCGCCGAAGCGCGCGCGGCCGGCGTCCTGCCCACCTACGCCGACAGCGTGCGGCGGGAGGAGGCCCTGCACGCGGCCGGCCAGCCCGCGCGGCGCCCGTGACCGGCGCACCGGCCGGCCCCGGGCAAGCGCGGCCGGCGGCGCGCCGGGTGGCCGTGCTCGGCGCCACCGGATGCGTCGGCCGGCAGGTCTGCGCGGCGTTCGCCCGCCGCGGCGCCGACGTCCTCGCCATCGCCCGGCACCCCGCCCCGCACGCGGCCCGCCACCCGTTCCTGCCGCTCGACGTCGCCGCCGCCGACCCCGCCGAGACCGCGCGGATCCTGCGCGCGGCCCGCGTCGACACCGTCGTCAACGCCACCGGCGGCTGGGGCAGCACCCAGGAGGAGATGGCCTATGCGCACGTGCGCCTGGTGCGGCGGCTCGTCGCCGCCCTCGCCCTCCTCGCGCACCGCCCCCGCCTGGTGCAGGTCGGCTCCGTGCACGAGTACGGGCCGGTCGCCCCCGGCACCCTCATCACCGAGACCACGCCGGCCCGCCCCAGCGGCGACTACGGCCGCACCAAGCTCGCCGGCGCCCGCGCCGTGCTCGCCGCC
>NZ_QEIO01000257.1 GCF_003336425.1 Marinitenerispora sediminis
CGGCCACCGCAGGGGCGCGGCGGCCGTCACCTGCGGGGCGGTCCGGCGAGCGGCGCGACGTCCCCCCGCTCGCGACCGATACGTGACCGCAGGCGTTCCTTCAGCGCCCGAATCGCCTACGCCATAGGCGATCTTGCCCCCTATGATGCGCTTTGCAGGCTCTTCCCACGGTCAGGAGCATCCATGTCGCAGCCCACCTCTGACTCCTCCAGCGGCGGCCCCGCCTTCCCGCCCGAGTTGAACACCGGCCAGCCGACCGCGGCGCGCGTCTACGACGTGATGCTGAACGGCAAGGACAACTTCGCGATCGACAGACAGGTCGCGAGCGCCAGCCTGGCGGTGATGCCGGAGCTCAAGGAGATCGCGATCCACAACCGGGAGATCCTGCACCGCGTCGTCCGCCACCTGGCGGGCGAGGCCGGCATCACCCAGTTCCTCGACCTCGGGTCGGGCCTGCCCACCGCGAGGAACACCCACGAGGTCGCGCAGGAGGTGAACCCGGACGCCCGCGTGGCCTATGTCGACATCGACCCGATCGTGCTCGCGCACGGCCGCGCGATCCTCGCCGAGAACAGCAACACCACCGTCGTCACCGCCGACATCCGCGACCCGCAGGCCGTGCTGGACCACCCGGAGATCCAGGAGTTCATCGACTTCGGCAAGCCGGTGTGCGTGATGCTGTGCGGCATCCTGCACCACATCCTGGACGACGAGGACCCGGGCGGCATCGTGCGGACGCTGCGCGACGCGGTGCCCAGCGGTTCGTACTTCTTCATCACCAACTTCACCCGGCTGGGCGACGCCTCCTCCAGCGTCGAGCTGGAGAAGCAGCTGCTGGAGCAGCTGGGCACCGGCCGGGTGCGCACGCCGGCCGAGCTGGCCGCCTTCTTCGACGGGCTGGAGCTGCTGCTTCCGGGGATCGTGCCGCTCCCCTTGTGGCGGCCGGACCGCCCGGTCCTGGACTCCACCACGGTCGGTGTCCGCTTCATGACGGGCGGCGTGGCGCTCAAGCGCTGACCCGGAACCCGGCACCGGCCGTCTCAGGGGCGGCCCGGCGCACGGGCACAGCGCCACCCGGCTGCGGGCGGCGCCGGGAAGCCGCACGCCCGCGCGGGGCGGCGCCGGTCCGGCGCCGCCCCGCAGCCGTTCCGCGGCTGCCCCTCGGCCGGAGCCAAAGCCGCCGCGCACCCCGATTCCGGATATTGACTACTTCTCTGGTCGGAAATATCGTCAAGGGGTGCCAGCCGCCGCAGCAACGCCGGATCCGCAGTCCCGTCCCCCGAGCGTCGCCATCGTCGGCGCGGGCCCGCGCGGGACCTCGCTCCTGGAGCGGATCGCCGCCAACCACCCGGAGATCCGGGGCGACCGCCCGCTCGACGTGCACGTCGTCGACCCGCACCCGCCCGGCGGCGGCCGCATCTGGCGGTGGGAGCAGTCGCGGCTGCTGTGGATGAACACCACGGCTGACGACTGCACGATGTTCACCGACGACTCCGTCGCCGTCGCCGGACCGGTCCGCCCCGGCCCCACGCTCACGGAGTGGGCGCGCGACCTCGCGGCCGGCAGGATCACGATCCCGCCGGGCTTCGTGCCGCAGGCCGAGACCATCGCCGAGGCGGCCCGGGTGCACGGCGGATGGTTCGCCACCCGCCGGCTGCAGAGCCAGTACCTCTCCTGGGTCTTCTGGACCACCGTCGCCGGCGCCGCGCGCACCATCCGGGTACGCGTCCACGAGGCCACCGCGACCGACCTGCGCGACCTCCCCGACGGACGGCAGCGCCTCGTTCTCGACGGCGGCCGGGCGCCGCTCGACGTCGACGTCGTCGTGCTGGCCCAGGGCACCGTGGACGCCCGGCCGGGCCCGGAGGAGGAGGCGCTGCTGCGCCACGCCGCCGACCACGGCCTCGCCTACCTGCCCACCGGCCCCACCGCCGACCTCTCCTTCGCCGAGCTGCGCCCCGGCGAGCCCGTGATCGTCCGGGGCCTGGGACTGGCCTTCATCGACGCCATGGTGCTGCTCACCTCGGGACGCGGCGGCACCTTCCGCCGGGACCGCACCGGGACGCTGCACTACTCGCCCTCCGGCCGGGAGCCCGTGCTGTACGCCGGCTCCCGCCGGGGCGTCCCGTACCACTCCAAGATCCACTACGACTTCCCACGCGGCACGCGACCGCGGCTGCCCCGGCACTTCAGCCCGTCCGCCGTCGCGGCGCTGGGCGAGCGACCGCTGGACTTCGACACCGACCTGCGCCCCCTCATCGTCCGGGAGCTCACCGACGCCGCCTACCGGGAGCTGGCGGAGGCGCACCCGGAGCGGCTGTCGCTCGATCCCGCGGTATTCCTCGACCGGCTGGACCGGCTCGACTGGGACGGCCCCGACCTCAAGGAACTGGTGAGCACCGCGGTTCCCGAGGAAGCCGACCGGGTCGACCTCGACCGGCTGGACCGGCCGCTGGCCCAACGGCGCTTCGCCTCGACCGGCGACCTCCAGGAGTGGATGCGCGGCTACGTCGCCGCCGATCTGGCCCGCCGGCGCGACCCCCGGCACAGCGCCGACCTCGCGGTCTTCCACGCGCTGCTCTCGGTCTTCACCGTCCTCGGCGAGCTCCTGGCGGACGACCGCGTCTCGGCGCGTTCCCGGGAACGCGGGCTGCCCGGCTTCCTGGGGTTCTTCAGCTACTACGCGAGCGGGCCACCGGGCCCGCGCCTGGAGGAGCTGCTCGCGCTGTCGCGGGCCGGGATCGTCCGCTTCCTCGGTGCCGACGTCCAGGTGAGCGCCACTCCGACCGGCTTTGCGGCCCGGAGTTCCAGCGTGGCCGGCGAGGTGACCGCGCGCGCTCTCGTGGACGCGCGCCTGGCGGCCGGATCGCTGTCCCGCGCGTCGGACCCGCTGCTGCGGCGGCTCGCCGCGCGCGGCGAGGTCGCGGAGCTGGTCCGTGTCGACGCGGAGGCCGGCACCCGGCATCCGACCGGCCTGGTGGACGCCGACCTCGGCGACCAGCGGCTGCGCCGGGCCGGCGGTGACGTCCACTCCCGGAGGTTCGGCGCCGGGGCGCTGGTCTCCGGCGGCGTGGGCGCCGGCGGGTTCTCCCGCCCGCGCACCAACGCCGGGTTCTTCCGGCAGAACGACACGGTCGCGCGCCGCGTTCTCGCCGAGCTCGACCGCCTCCCCGGTGGGACCGGCCCCGCCGGGGGCGCGACCGCGGCCGCCGACCACGGCGGCTCGGCCGCGTGACGCGCGGTCCGGAGGACGCTCCGTTCCCTGCCGTCCTCCGGACCGCGCCCCGCGAAATTCCGGTCGGAGGCGGGTTTTGACGAGGTTTGACGCCCGGCGCGGGCGGCCGGGCGCACCGCACCGCGCGGCCCGCCCGGGCGCGATCGGCCACGGGGCGGGGGATGCGGCCGCCGCGCGCGGCCGATCCGGCCGGGCGCACGGGCCGCGTCGCGGGGCACCGGCGGCCTGGAACCGGATTGACGCTCGGGCGGCTTTCTTGGGGTCCCGCAGGTCGGCGTCCTGTTTGGTTTTGGGATGGCCGCCGCAAGCATGGGAGGCGTGACTCCAGGTCCCGCGCTGTCAGCGAAGGGGCTGATGGCGGCGGGCCGCGAATGGAGCCCGGCCTGGCAGGTCGCCAGGTCCGCCTTCCTGGAGGAATTTCCATGAAGACCATCCTGCGTCGAATCACGCTCGCCGGCCTCATCGCACCCGCCATCGCCCTGGGAACGCCGGCGATGGCCGGAGCCCAGGACATCTTCGGCGGCGAGCACTTCTGGGGCTGGCCGTAGCCATTTTCCGAAGTCGCGTTGTGCGGCGGATCGGATACCGCTGAGCGCTCTCCATGCCGGCACCGCCACCGGAACTGGTGGCGGTGCCGGCCATTTGCCGGGCATACGGGAACGCGAGAGGGAATATCCGGCTGCGGTGGCACCATGACGCGGCCGCCGACGCCTCCATTCCCCGGCAGTTACAATTCCCCTGGCAGGTACAACGGAATTTGAGGACGCCTTGGATTCCGCAAGCCGTTCTTTGTTCTCCGCAGAAGGTTCTCCTGTTTGTTTTTGGGACAGCCGCCGCAAGCATGAGGGGAGTGACTCCAGGTCCAGCCGAATTCGCCACAACGGCCGATGACGGTGGGCCGGGGAAAACGGAGTCCCGACCTGGCAGGTCGCCAGGTCCGCCTTCCTGGAGGAATTTCCATGAAGACCATTCTGCGCCGAGTCGCGCTCGCCGGCCTCATCGCACCCGCCATCGCCCTGGGAACGCCGGCGATGGCCGGAGCCCAGGACATCTTCGGCGGCGAGCACTTCTGGGGCTGGCCGT
>NZ_QEIO01000258.1 GCF_003336425.1 Marinitenerispora sediminis
GTGCTGAGGGGTGCCGGGGCGGCGTCCGGCGCCGATCGTCGCTGCTCCCCGGCGGGGCATGGCCGGGGGGCGGCGGGGGATGCCGGGTCAGCCGTCAGGCACGACACCGGCGGAGAGGTCCGGCGGGGGACGTCAGCGGTTGGCGCCCTGGAGGGAGCCCGTGGTCTGGCCGTCAGGCGAGGAGATCAGGCAGAGGATCTCGCGGTCGCCGTTGGACCAGGACTGCTCGGTCGGGACGTACCACGAGTAGAGCAGCACGGACTCCATGTAGGTGAGGCCGACGAAGGAGGTGAACTCCTCGTCGCACTTGGTCTCGGCCTCGGAGTTCACGGCCTCGTCGCCGGGGAAGGCGCCGTCGGCCATGATGACGCTCGCGTAGACCTCGGAGTCGTGCGGCTGGTCGCAGGAGATGACGGGCACCTCCTGCACCTCGCCGGTCATGGCGGCGTCGTTGAGGCAGTCGCCGACGGCGATGGTGAAGACGTCGGAGTCCTCGGCCTCGGCCGGGGCCTCGTTGCCGGCGGAGGTGTCGGTACCGGCACCGGCGTCGGTACCGGCACCGCCGTTCTGCTGCTGCTGCGGGGCGCCCAGACCGGGGAGGGCGCCGCAGGCCGACAGCGTGACAGCGGCGCCGAGGGCGACGCTACCGAGGGTGAAGGCGCGCAGGTAGGCGCCGAACGGTTGGGACATGACAGAAAGCTCCAAAGCGATTCTGGGGGCTAAGGTGCGGGTAAACATAACAGACCCTTCGGACGACTGACGGACCGTTCCCGACTCGGGCGACATTTCCGCTGGTAGGCGAGTTGTCGGTTTCTCGGGCCGACCCGTCCGTACCGGCGCCGCCAGGCGCCGGTACGGGTGCGTGAACAGCGCGAGGTCACGCAGCGTAGGCGTTCGCCGCCCCGCTCCCGCGCACCCGGCGTGTCCGAACCTCAGACGGAGTATCCCGGCCGCCGGTTCCCCCCATCGGAACCTCCGGCGAACATCCGGCGGACATCACTCGGCCGCGGCCGGGGTCGGCCAGACACGACCGGGCGGACGTCTGGCCGTCTGTGCTAAATTCTGGCCATGCGGTCAAAAAATCAGCCGAGCGGTCGAAAGTCCGATGGTGGCCAGGGCGACCGGTCGTTCATCGAGCAGGCCCGCCGCGCGCAGATCATCGCCGCGGCGATCGGCGCGATCGCCGAACTCGGATTCGCCGGCGCCTCCCTGGCCCGCATCGCCGAACGCGCCGGGATCAGCAAGGGGGTGATCTCCTACCACTTCGCCGGAAAGGACGAGCTCATGGAGCAGGTGGTGGAGCGCATCTACACCGACGCCGCCGAGCACACGGCGCCTCTGGTGGCCGAGCAAGCCACCGTCGCCGCCAGCGTGCGCGCCCACATCCTCGGCGCCGCCGAGTACATGCGCGGCCACCGGGACCAGCTGATCGCCCTCGGTGAGATCTTCAACAACCTGCGCACCCCGGACGGCAAACCGCGCTTCGGAGCGCACAGCAGCGAGCCCCTGTACCAGGCCCTGGAGGCCCTCTACCGGGCCGGCCAGGCCAGCGGGGAGTTCCGCGCCTTCGACACCAGGGTCATGGCCGTCACCCACCAGGCCGCGGTGGACACCATGTTCGGCTACTGGACGGCCTACCCCGAGCACGACCTGGAGGCACACGCCCGGCAGCTCGCCGACCTCCTCCTCAACGGCGTCCGAGCCCCCGGCGCCGACTGACCCCCGACCCCTCGAACAGCGAAGAGGCCCAGCCCATGGTCGAACAGACCCGGCCCCCCGAGACCGCCCCCCGCCCCGCGGCGGCACGCCCGCGGCTCGCCTTCATCGACAACATCCGCGTCCTGCTCACCGTCATGGTCGTGCTGCACCACGTCGCCGTGACCTACGGCAACATCGGCCTGTGGTTCTACGCCGAGCCGGCCGCCGACCCCTCCGGAACCGCCCTCGACGGCCTCGTGGTGTTCAACCAGGCGTTCTTCATGGGGTTCTTCTTCCTCATCTCCGGCTACTTCGTCCCCCGCTCCTTCGACCGCAAGGGCCCCCGGGCCTTCCTGCGCGACCGGGCCGTCCGCCTCGGCATCCCCCTGCTGGCCTTCCTGGTCCTGCTGCGGCCGCTGCTGACCACCGACACCTACCGCGCCCTCCTCGCCGAGGGCCGCGAGATGCCGTACTGGTTCTTCTACCTCGTCTCCTGGGACCCCGGGCCGCTGTGGTTCGTCGAGGTACTGCTCGTCTTCAGCCTCGGCTACGCCCTCCTCCGCCGGATCCGCACCCGACGCACCGGCACCCCCGCCACGCCGCCGCCCGCGGCCCGCGGCACCGCCGGCCCCGGCCCGCTCGCCGTCGTCGGCTTCGTCGCCGCACTCACCCTCGCCACCTACCTGTGGCGCATCGTCAACCCCGCCCCCTACTGGCCCGTCGTCGGCCTGCCCAGCCCCCAGTTCCTCCCGCAGTACGCCGCGCTGTTCACCGTCGGCGTCCTCGCGGCCCGGCGCGGCTGGACCGGACGCGTCCCGCGCGCCGCCGGCTGGACCGGGTCCGCCGTCGCCGCCGCCAGCGCCGCCGCCGTCCTGCCGTTCATGGCACAGCTCTCCGCCGGCGCCCCCGGCTCCTGGCAGAGCCTCGCCCTCGCGGCCTGGGAGAACACCTTCGCGGCCGGCGCCATCCTCGCCCTGCTCGCGCTCTTCAGCGCCCGCTTCGACCGGCAGGGCCGCCTCAGCCGCTTCCTGTCCGACAACGCCTTCGCCGTCTACGTCCTGCACGCACTCGTGCTCGTCGCCCTCGGCCACGCCCTCAGCGGCTGGCAGGCCGTCGCCGTCGCCAAGTTCGCGGTCGCCGGACTGCTCGCCGTCCCGCTCTGCTGGGGACTGGCCGCTCTCGTCCGCACCGTCCCGGCCGCACGGCGCGTCCTGTGACCGCCCCCGAGCGGGAGGACCCCGCCCACGTGCTGCGCGGCAAGGTCGCCCTCGTCACCGGCGCCGGCAGCGGCATCGGCGAGGCCGTCGCGCGGCGGGTGGCCGCACGCGGCGGGCACGTCGTGGTCGCCGACATCGACGCCGGCAACGGCCGACGGGTGGCCGACGCCGTCGGCGGCCTCTTCGTCCACACCGACGTCGCCGACCCCGACGCCAACGCGGCGGCCGTCGCCGCCGCCGTCGAGCGCCACGGCCGCCTCGACATCGCCCACCTCAACGCCGGAACCGGAGCCGGGACCCCCGGCCCCGGAGCCGAACTCGACGTCGAGGCGCACCGCCGCGGCGTGCGCGTCAACCTGGACGGCGTCGTCTTCGGCGCCCACGCGGCCGCGCCCGCCCTGCGCGCGGCCGGCGGCGGAGCGATCCTCGTCACCTCCAGCCTCGCCGGACTGATCGCGGCCCCCGGCAACGTGACCTACGCCGCGACCAAGCACGCCGCCATCGGCGTGGTCCGCGCGCTGGCGCTCTCCCTGGCCGAGGACGGCACCACCGTCAACGCGCTCTGCCCGGGATTCGTCGACACCCCCATGGTCCGGCCGCTGCTCCCCGCACTGGCCGAGCGGGGCGGCACCATCGAACTCCTCACCCCCGACCAGGTCGCCGACGCCGCGGAGCACGTCATCGCGGGCGGCGGCACCGGAGCCGCCTGGGTCCTCACGGCCGGCGCGCCGCCGCCCGCGATGACGTGCTCCGCGGCGTCGGCGACCTGGT
>NZ_QEIO01000259.1 GCF_003336425.1 Marinitenerispora sediminis
GTCCCGAGCCGCAGGCGGACCCCGCGCTCCTCGTGCAGCCGGGCGAGCAGCCCGGAGACGAGGGCGCCGTACTGCCCGGCGAGCGGGGCCGGCTGCGGGCCGGCCAGGGTGACGTCCAGCCCCATCCCCCGCGCGGTGGCGGCGGTCTCGGCGCCCAGCACGCCGTCGCCGACGACCACGACGCGCGAGGCGGCCAGCAGGTCCGCCCGCAGCGCGAGCGCGTCGTCGAGCGTGCGGAGCACATGGACGCCGGCCATGCCGTCCTGCCCGGGGAGGGTGCGCGGCCGCAGCCCCGTGGCCACCACGATAGCGTCGGCCCGCAGCTCCCGCCCGGACGCGGTGCGGACGCTCCGCTCGGCCGCGTCCAGGGCCACCGCCGGGTCGCCGAGGACGAACTCGGCACCCAGCGCCGCCAGCGCGGACTCCGGCCGCAGCCGGGCCCGCTCCGGATCCCAGGCACCGCTGAGCACCTGCTTGGAGAGCGGCGGCCGGTCGTAGGGAAGGTGCCGCTCGGCGCCGAGGACGGTGAGCTGGCCGTCGAAGCCTTTGCGTCGCAGTGCCTCCGCCGTGGCGAGCCCGGCCGCGGACGCACCGACGACGAGCACGCCGGCGGGGGCGCCGCTCACCGGCTCTCGTCCAGCGTGATCGCGGCGGCCGGGCAGACGTCGGCGGACTCGCGCACCGCCGCGTGGTGCTCCGCCGGTGGTTCGGCGTCGAGCAGGACGACGATCCCGTCGTCCTCCCGCTGGTCGAACACCTCGGGCGCGATCAGCACGCACTGGCCGGCGCCGCAGCACTTGTCCTCGTCCACACTGACTCTCATCTTTGGGCCTCCTCCGCCCGCGGGTCCGTCATGGAGCGGGCCGGACCCGGTACCGCGCCCGGCCGCCCGTTGTCGTTGGTGTCCTCGGCGCTCATCCCACGGACGTGACCGGTGCCAGCCACAGTCCGACGATGGCGTCGATCAGCCCGGTCGCGGTGTCGTCCCAGCTCGACCGGGGCGTGGGGGCGCCCTCGGCGAGCGAGCGCTCCCGCTCGGCGCACGTGTGCACGATGAGGTGGCGGGCCATCTCGCTGCGCTCCAGGCGCACCTCGTCCGGCAGGGCCGGGCGGCAGCGGTTGATCCCGACGACGATCCGCTGCATCGCCGCCGAGGTGAGGGCCTCGTCGACCATGATGGAGCGCAGCGCCGGGTCGGTCATGATCTGCGCCCCGAAGCGCGCGTACCAGGTCGGGCTCCCCAGCGCGGCCAGGTGCTCGATGGGCGGGCGCACCAGGCAGGCGACCCACCCGCGCAGGTCGTCGATGTCGCCGCTCTCGGCGAGCATGCGCAGGCGCAGCCGCTCCGTGTGGTCGGCGTGCTTGCGCACGATCGCGCGCACCAGTTCGGTCTTGGTGCCGAAGTGGTAGCCGACGGCGAAGTTGTTGCCCTGCCCCGCCGCCTCGCTGACCTGGCGGTTGGACACCGTGGCGACGCCGTTCTCCGCGAACAGCCGCTCCGCCGCGGCGAGGATCAGCTCACGGGTCTCCTCACTGCGCCCGGCGCGCACGCCCCTGCCGGACACGGTCACCACCGCACCGGGACCTCGGCCAACCCGCCCACGACGAGCCCCTCCCGGCGGCGGAGCTCCTCGGCGGGGACGGCGAGCTCCAGGGAGGGGAGCCGCCGCAGCAGCACGTCGAGCACCGCCTGCAGCTCGGTCCGGGCCAGCGCCTGGCCCAGGCAGGAGTGCGCGCCCGCGCCGAAGGCCAGATGGGGGTTCGGGCTGCGGCCCAGGTCCATCTCGCCGGCGCTCTCGAAGGCGCTCTCGTCGCGGTTGGCGGCGGCCATGTTGCACACCACGGTGGTGCCGCCCGGGATGACGGTGCCGCCGAGTTCGTAGTCCTCGGACACGTACCGCGGGAGTCCGAACCCGGAGTTGGCGTCGTAGCGGAGCACCTCCTCCACCGCCGAGCGCACCAGCGAGCGGTCGGCCAGCAGCCGCTCCCAGCGCCGCCGGTCGTCCAGCAGCATGGCCACCATCTTGCCGATCATGTTCGCGGTGGTCTCGTGGCCGGCGACGAGCAGCCCCTGGCCGGTGGCGACCAGCGCGTCGTCGGGCATGCGGGCACCCGCGGCGTCGGTGGCGGTGATGAGCTCGCTGAGCAGGTCCTCGCCCGGCTCGACGCGCTTGGCGGCGATGTGGCCGGACATGTACGCGCCGAACTCGGCCTGCGCGGTGTCCATCTCGGCCTGGGTGTAACGGGTGAGGTTGAGCATCGTGTCGGACCAGCGGGAGAACCTGTCCCGGTCGGCCGTCGGGACCCCGAGCATGTCGCAGATGACCCACACCGGCAGCGGGAAGCCCAGGCCCGCGATGATGTCCGCGGGATGCCCGCGTTCCACCATCTCGTCGATGAGCTGGTCGGCCATCGCCTCGATACCGGGGCGCAGCGCGGCCATGCGCTTGGCGGTGAACCACCTGCCCACCATCCGCCGCCACAGCAGGTGGCCCTCGCCGCCGTCCGGGATGGCTCCCGACAGCTCGTTGTTGAACACGCCGCCCGACTCGGTGTCCGCGATGCGCGCCGCGCCGTCCGCGTTCAGCCGGCGGGTGAAGCGGGGTTCGGCCAGCACCCGCTTGACGTCCTCGTAGCGCGTGACCAGCGACGCCTCGTCGCCGCTGGGCAGCTTGACCCGGGCGACCGGGCACTGCTGCCGCAGCTCGGCCCACTCGGCCGGCGGCTCCAGGGCCGCCTCGGCGGAGAACGGGTAGTGCAACGTGCGCTCGCCGGCGTCCTGACCCACAGTGGCCTCCTCGATACGGCTCGTCGTCCGGTGGCCAGCTAACCCGATGAGATATTTTAAGTCAAGCGAATGACTTAAGGTTTGCTCAGCCGCCGCACCCACCGAGAGGCACACGTGAGCGAACGCATCGTCCCCTCCGGCGACGTCAAACTCTGGAGCCAGGCCACCGGCGACCCCCGCCACCCCGCCCTCCTGCTCATCATGGGCGGCAACCTCTCCGCCATGGGCTGGCCCCGCGAACTCGTCGACATGCTCGCCGACGCCGGCCTGCACGTGATCCGCTACGACCACCGCGACACCGGGCGCTCCACCCACCGCGACTTCACCCGCCACCCCTACGGCTTCGACGACATGGCCGCCGACGCCACCGCCGTCCTCGACGCCTGGGGCATCGAGCACGCCCACGTCGCCGGCCTGTCGATGGGCGCCACCATCGCCCAACTCCTCGCCCTGGACCACCCCCGGCGGCTGCGCACCCTCACCCTGCTGCTCGGCGGCGCACTCGACGTCGACTTCGACGCCAACATCGAACGCGCCCTCACCGGCCAACCGTCCCCCGACGGCCTGCCGCTGCCCACCCGCCGCTTCCTCGACACCCTCACCCTGGCGCCCGCCGCGGACCCCGACGCCGAACTCGACCGCCGCATCACCAAGTGGCGGCTCCTCGCCGGCGACGAACTCCCCTTCGACCCCGACGAGATCCGCCGCTGGGAGCAGGCCGACATCGACCACGCCGGCACCACCCAGGAACCCACCGCCCACCACATGCTCACGCTGCCCCCGCTCACCCGCGGCGCCGAACTC
>NZ_QEIO01000260.1 GCF_003336425.1 Marinitenerispora sediminis
GCACCAGCCGACGGAGAGCGAGGCGGACCAGCTGCTGGCGGTGCGCGCGCTGCTGGAGACCGAGTCCGCCCGGTTGGCCGCCCGCAACGCCGACGAGGCGGGCGTCGCCCGGCTCCGCGAGCTGTGGCGCGAGGGGGTCGAGGCCCTGGAGCGCGCCGAGACCGACGACATGGTCGACGCCAACGCTGACCTGCACGCCCGCATCACCGAGCTGTCCGGCAACGCGGTGCTCGCCGAACTCGCCGGCCAGGTGGCGCGCCGGGTGCGCTGGTACCACACGCTCGTCGTCCGCCAGCGGGGCCGGGAGGCGTGGGACGAGCACGCGGCCATCATCGACGCCATCGAGGCGGGCGACGAGGAGCGCGCCGCCGAGCTGATGCGCCTGCACACCGACGCCACCCGCCGCAGCTACCACGACCAGGCCGCGACGCCGGAGGACTGAGCGGCCCCGCCGCGTTCGGGGCCGGCGGTCAGGGGGCTGGCCCGGCGGAAGCCCGGCCGCGGCCCCCGCGCCACCCGCCGGCGCCGCCGACCGGGGCTCCGCCGCGGCTCGGGCCGCTGACGGGGGTCGGTGCGCCGGCCGGTGGCCGCCTGCGGTCCCCGGCTGCTTGAGGCGGGAGCCGGTCAGTCCGTCGCCGCTGGTGGCGGCGTTGGGCGCGGGGAGGCGCCGGCGCCGTGCGCCCGCAGGCCTTCGGTCATACCCGGCATGGCGTTCGGGCCGGGCAGGCGTTCCCCAGCTCGGCTGGTCCGGCGGATGGCGGTCCCGGCCCTGTGCCGGTGCCTGCCGGGAGGAGTCCGCGCCGCCGACTCCGGGCTCGTCGCGCATCGGGCGGACGCGGACATGCGCGGCTCGTATCGAACGGGCACGGCAGTGGGCGGCCGATGCGCTGCGGGGATCGCGGGTGCGCCCGCGCCGACGGCGTGACCAGGGCCTCGGCGTCAGACACGGGGTGCGCTCGGAGCGGCACCGGGACCGCTCGGCGCCCACCGGTCCCCGGCGTCCACCGGAGCACGCGGCCCGGCGGACCCCAGCGACGGTCCGGGCACGCCAAGCCGCGGTGGGCTGGTTCCGCGGCGGTCGGGGCCATGGGCGCCGGCCGCCGCGGGGCCTGCCGACTACTACCGCGGAAGCCGGCGCCGCGGCCCCCGGGGATGGCCGGACGCGCGGAATCCGGACGCCCGACCGCCTGGCGGCCCGGCGTCCGGACACGGAACGGGTCGACGGGTCAGTGGTCCCCGGAGCGGCCGGGTGCACTCCGCCCGCCCACCCCGCGCAGCAGCAGGCCCGCCTGCACCGCCGCGCACAGCACGATCACCGCGGCGATCGCGCTGGTCACGTGGATGCCTTCGGTGAACGCCAGCCGGGCCGCGTCCATGAGCGCGGCGGCCTCGCCGGAGGGCAGCCGCTCCGCGGCGGTCACCGCGCCGCCCAGGGTCTCGCGGGCGGCGTCCAGCGCGGGCTCGGAGACGCCGTCCGGTGCCGTGAGGAGGGTGCGGTACACGGCGGTGAGCACGCTGCCGAGTACGGCCACGCCGAGCGCGCCGCCGAGCTCGTAGGCGGTCTCGGAGATGGCGGCCGCCGCCCCCGCCCGCGACGGCGGCGCGGCGGCCATGATGGCGTCGTTGGTCAGGGTGTCGGACAGCCCCACTCCGGCGCTGATCGCCGCGAAGCCGCCCGCCACGAGCAGGGTCCCACCCGCCAGGGGGAGCTGCGTGAAGACGGCGAACCCGGCGGCGGCCAGTGCCAGTCCGGTGAGGATCGCCGCCCCCATGCTCAGCCGCCGGGCCACCGCGACCGCCACGAAGTGCGCCGCCACCGACAGCACGATGCCCGGCAGCAGGACCAGACCCGCGCGGATCGGGCTCATTCCCAGGACCAGCTGCAGGTACTGGGTCAGGAAGAACAGCGCCGAGACCATGGCGAACACCACCATGAGGTTGGTGGCGACGGCCACGCCGAACGCGCGGTTCCGGAACAGCCGGACGTCGATCATCGGGTCCGGCAGCCGCAGCTGCCGGCGGACGAAGACGTACCCCACCGCCGCCCCGACCGCGACGGACGCGGCGGCGACGAGCGGCGAACCGCCCTCGGCGAGTTTCTTCACGCCGTAGACGACCGGGAGGACGGCCAGCAGCGACAGCGCGGCGCTCGGCAGGTCGTAGCGTCCGGGCGCCGGGTCGCGGGACTCGGGCACCAGCATCGGCGTCAGGACCAGGATCAGCGCCATGACCGGCAGGTTGATCAGGAAGACCGAACCCCAGTAGAAGTGCTCCAGCAGCCAGCCGCCGACGAGCGGGCCGAGCGCGGAGCCGGCCGAGAACATGGAGGCCCACGCCGCGATGGCCAGCAGCCGCTGCCGCCGGTCGAGGAACAGGTTGCGGATCAGCGACAAGGTGGAGGGCATCAGCGTCGCACCGGCGAGGCCGAGCAGTGCCCGGGCCGCGATGAGCACCTCGGCGCTGGGCGCCAGCGCCGCGAGCAGCGACGCCGCGCCGAAGCCGGCCGCGCCGATCATCAGCAGCCGGCGGCGCCCGATGCGGTCGCCGAGCGTCCCCATGGTGACGAGCAGCCCGGCCAGCACGAACGAGTAGAGGTCGACGATCCACAGCAGCTGCGTGCCGGTGGGGGCCAGGTCCGCGCTGAGGTAGGGGACCGCGAAGCCGAGCACGGTCATGTCGACGGCGATCAGCAGGACCGGCAGGGTGAGCACGGCGAGTCCCAGCCACTCGCGCGGTCCGGCGGTGGCCGGAACCTGGGCGCGGGTGGTCACGGACGGGGCGGCGGAGTCCATCGTTCCTCTCATGGGCGGGATGGGGAGTGACGGACGGTCCTGACATGGGATGACCGGATGTACATGCATGGAAATATCCGGCTTGTGAACCGTCCGGACGGTACAGTACAGTCAGCCCGGTACAGTGTCAACGATGAACGCTGCCTCGACCACGCGCGACCGCATCCTCGACGCGCTCCAGGAGATCCTCATCCACGAGGGGAGCTCCGCGGTGACGCTGGAGGCGGTGGCCACCGCCGCCGGAGTCTCGAAAGGCGGGCTGCTGTACCACTTCCCGTCCAAGGCGGCCATGCTGACCGGCCTCGTCCGCCGGCTCACCGACCAGGCGGCGGACGAGTTCCGTGAGGCCCGCGCCGAACCGGGCGGGGTGGTCCGCACCTTCCTGCGCGTCTCCGTCCCCACCTCGGCGGAGGAGACCGCCCTCTACAGCTCCGTCATCGCCGCGCTGCGCGGCAACGAGGACGTCCCGCCGGAGGCGTGGGAGCTCATGCAGTGGGTGTTCACCGAATGGGGCACCCTGCTGCACGAGGAGATCGGCGATCCAGTCCTCGCCGAGACCGTCCGGCTGGTCGGCGACGGCCTCTACCTCAGTGCCATGTCCGGCCTGCCGATGCCCGACCCGCTGCTGCTGGAACGCGTCACCGACCACCTGATCGCCCTGGCCGACGAGCACCGCCGCAACCGCTGAGGGAGGCCGCGGCGGCCGCCCGGCGCCAGCCGGGCATGGGGCTCCGGGCTGGTAGCGCGCCGAGTCGGGCGCGGGCCCGCCCGGTGGCGGGGGAGG
>NZ_QEIO01000027.1 GCF_003336425.1 Marinitenerispora sediminis
GGCCTCGGAGCCGTCCGCGCCCGGGGAGGCGGCGGCCGACCCGGCCGGCCCCGCCCTGGAGGTCGACTCCCTGACCGTCGACGTCTCCACCCCCGCCGGCCGGGTCCGCGCCGTGGACGGCGTCAGCTTCTCCGTCCGCCGGGGCCGCACGCTGGCGCTGCTCGGGGAGTCCGGCTGCGGCAAGTCCATGACCGCCCAGGCGGTGGTCGGACTGCTCGCCCCCGTCGCCGAGGTCACCGGCGGGTCGGTCCGGGTGGGCGGCACCGACATGCTGCGGCTCGGCCGCGCCGAGCGCAAGAAGCTCGCCGGACCGGTGCTGTCCATCGTCTTCCAGGACGCGCTCACCGCGATGAACCCCGTGCAGACGGTCGGCACGCAGCTCGGTGAGCCGTTCCGCATCCACGCGGGCCTGTCCCGCCGCGCGGCCCGGGAGAAGGCGATCGAGCTGATGGAGGCCGTCGGCATCCCCGAGCCCCGGGCGCGGGCGAAGTCCTATCCGCACCAGTTCTCCGGCGGCATGCGGCAGCGGCTGCTCATCGCGATGGCGGTGGCGCTCAGCCCCGACGTGCTCATCGCCGACGAGCCGACCACCGCGCTCGACGTCACCGTGCAGGCGCAGGTCATGCAGCTGCTCGCCGACCTCCAGGCGCGGCACGACATGGCGCTCGTACTGATCACGCACGACCTCGCCGTGGTCGCCGAGCGCGCCGACGAGGTCGCGATCATGTACGCCGGGACGGTGGTGGAGACCGGGCCCGTGCGCGAGGTGTTCACCCGTCCGCGCCACCCCTACACCCGCGGACTCCTCGACTCGGTGCCGGAGAACGTGGAGAGGGGGCGCCCGCTGCGCTCGGTCCCGGGCAGCCCGCCGGAGCTGAGCGCGATCCCGGCCGGCTGCGTGTTCCAGGCACGCTGCCCGATGGCGCGCGCGCAGTGCGCCGAGGTCCGCCCCCTCCTGGAGCCGACCGGCCCGTCGCGGGCCGCCGCCTGCCACTTCTCCGAGGAGCTCGCCCGTGCCTGAGAACACCGCCACCGCCGCCGCGGACTCCGCGGCGACCACTGGAGCCGGGGCGCTGCTGGAGGTCGCCGGCGTCCGCAAGACGTTCCGGGTCGCCGGCGGCCGTCCCGGGAAGTCGAGGCTGACCGCCCTGGACGGCGTCGACCTGCACGTCCGCCGCGGCGAGACGCTCGGCCTCGTCGGCGAGTCCGGGTGCGGCAAGTCGACGCTGGCCCGCGTCCTGCTGCTGCTCGAACGCCCGGACGAGGGAACGGTGCGGTTCGAGGGGACCGACCCGTTCGCGCTGCGCGGCCGGCGCCTGCTGGCCTGGCGGCGCCGGGTGCAGATGGTGTTCCAGGACCCGTTCGCCTCCCTCAACGCCCGGATGACCGCCGCCGACATCATCGGGGAGCCGTGGCGGTCCCACCGCGACGCCGCTCCCGCCGACCGGGACCGGCGCGTGCGGGAGCTGCTCGACCTGGTGGGGCTGCGCGCCGGCGACGCGCACCGCTATCCCGACGAGTTCTCCGGCGGGCAGCGCCAGCGGATCGGGATCGCCCGCGCCCTGGCGCTGGGTCCCGACCTGATCGTGTGCGACGAGCCGGTGTCGGCGCTGGACCTCTCGGTCCAGGCGCAGGTGCTCAACCTGCTCGCCGACCTGCAGGAGCGGCTGGGCGTGTCCTACGTGTTCATCTCGCACGACCTGTCGGTGGTGCGGCACGTGGCCGACCGGGTCGCGGTGATGTACCTCGGCAAGGTCATCGAGCAGGGGCCCACCGAGAGCGTCTTCGACCAGCCGCTGCACCCCTACACCAGGGCGCTGATGTCGGCCGCGCCGTCCCTGGACGTGACCGGGGGCGCGGCGGCGGGCCGCATCCTGCTCAGCGGTGAGATCCCGTCGCCGCTGGACCCGCCGTCGGGCTGCCGGTTCCGCACCCGCTGCTGGCAGGCCGCGGAGCGCTGCGCCTCCGAGGCCCCGCCGGCCCGGCCCCGGACGGACGGCGGCGGTGCCGCGGAGCGGGACCGGCACGCGGCCCTGTGCCACTTCCCGCTGGAGGCCGCTCCGGCGGCCGGCTGAGCACGCGGCGCGCGGGCCGTCCTCCCGGGGTTGGGGAGGACGGCCCGCGCTGGTGGGAGGTGCGGGTGCGGTCCGCACCGCCGGGGGCCTGGCGTTCCCGGGGCGGGCCCGGGAACGTCAGGCCCCGGCGCGCACCACGTTCGCCAGGGGCTCGCCCGCGGCCAGCCGTTCGATGTTCGCGGCGATCTCCCGCGCCCGGCCGGTGAACGTCGCGCGGGTGTGCCCGGAGTGGTGCGGCGTCATCAGGACGTTGTCGAGCTCGTGGAACGGGCGCGTGTACCCGCGGGCGCCGCCGCCGTCCTTGGGGTGGCTCCACCACACGTCCAGGGCGGCGCCGCCGATGCGCCGCCCAGCCAGCGCGTCGTAGAGGGCGTCCTCGTCGACGATCGGCCCGCGCGCGACGTTGACGAGCAGCGCGTCCGGCCGCATCCGAGCCAGCTCGGCCGCGCCGATCAGCCCGGTGGTGGCCGGGGTCAGCGGGACGGTCAGCACGACGACGTCGGAGCCGGAGAGCAGCTCCGGCAGGCCGTCGTCGCCGTCCATTCGGTCCACGCGCACCCCTTCGGGCAGCGGCGCGCCGGGGTCGCGGCGTATGGCGCGGGCGCGCATGCCCAGTGCGGTGGCCGCCCGCACGACCGCGGCGCCGATCTCGCCGAGGCCCACGACGCCGACCGTGCGGCCCGCCAGGGTGTCGCCCAGGGCGACGGCGGGGTCCACCGCGACGGACTCCCAGCGCCCCTCGCGCAGCAGGGCGTCGGCACGCCGCACCCGGCGCGACAGCATGAGCGCGGCCATGACCACGTGCTCGGCGATCGAGGTGCCGTGGTGGAAGGTGTTGCACACCGTCACACCGGGGGCGAGCGCGTCGAGCGGGACGCGGTCGACACCCGCGCCGGTGACGTGCACGAGCCGCAGGCCCGGGGCGGCCTCGGCCATCGGCACGGTCATCCGGGAGGCCACGAGCACGTCCGCGGAGCGCAGCCGCTCGACCACCTCGCCGTCCGGTCGGCCCGCGAGGAACTCCCAGGCGTGGCCGTCGCCTCCCTGGCGGGTCAGCAGGTCGCGGAACCGGTCCAGGATCGGGTCCGTGAGCACGATCCTCATCGGCCACCGCCCCGGCCGCGGCCCCCGGGGGTCACCACCGCGGGGCGGTGGGGTCGAAGCCGGGCTCGAACCGGCGCATGTAGCCGGTGTCGTCGCGCTCGCGGATGCCGCAGGCCAGGTAGCGCTCGTGCATCCGCGCGAGGGCGTCGCGGTCGAGTTCGACCCCGAGCCCGGGCGCCGTGGGCACCGCGACCGCGCCGTCGGAGAAGGCGAGGGCGCCGGGCACGATGACGTCGTCGGCCGGGTCCTTCCACGGCCAGTGCGTGTCGCAGGCGTAGGTGAGGTGCGGGGTGGCGGCGGCCAGGTGCGTCATCGCGGCGAGGCTGACGCCCAGGTGGGAGTTGGAGTGCATGGACAGCCCCATGCCGAACGTGTGGCAGATGTCAGCCAGTGAACGGGAGCGGCCGAGCCCGCCCCAGAAGTGGTGGTCGGAGAGGATCACCTGGACGGCGTCCGCGGCGACGGCCGGCCGCACCTGGTCGAACGCCACGACGCACATGTTCGTGGCCAGCGGCATCGACACCTCGCGGGCCACCCGCGCCATGCCGTCGATGCCGGTGGTGGGGTCCTCCAGGTACTCGATCACGCCGTCGAGTTCGGCGCCGACCCGGATCGCGGCCGGTACGCTCCACGCGCCGTTGGGGTCGATCCGCAGGGGGTGGTCGGGGAACGCCTCGCGCAGCGCCCGGATCGCCTCGACCTCCTCCTCCGGCCGGAAGACGCCGCCCTTGAGCTTGATGGCGCGGAACCCGTACTCGTCGACCATCCGCCGCGCCTGCGCGACGATCTCGTCCGGCTTCAGCGCGGCGCCCCACGGGTCCGGGTCGGCCCCGGGGTGGGCGGCCCACTTGTAGAACAGGTAGGCGCTGTAGTCGACCCGGTCGCGCACGGCTCCGCCGAGCAGGTCGCTCACCGGGCGGCCGATCGCCTTGCCCTGGATGTCCAGGCAGGCCACCTCGAACGGCGACAGCACCCGGTCGGCGGTGCTGCTGCCGGTGACCATGCCGCTCATACCGTGCCCGCCCCGGACGCGGTCGCCGGCGAACCGGTCGCGGATGAGCCCCGCGATCCGGTGCACGTGCCACACGTCGACCCCGGTCAGCACCGAGGCCGCCGCACGCAGCCGCTCCAGGTGGCCGGCGTCGCCGTAGGTCTCGCCCAGGCCGGTGAGTCCGGAGTCGGTGACGACCTCCACGATCGCCCGCAGCGCGAACGGCTCGTGGACCCCGACCGTGTTGAGCAGCGGCAGGTCCCGGAAGGCGACCGGCGTGATGCGGACCTCGCTGATGCGGTGCGGCTCTCCCGCCGCGTCGATGCTCACCGTGTCTCCTCCGGAGGTGTCGGACCGACGCACGCGCCGGTGATCATCGTCTACGGAGGCACCCTATCGAGCCGTCGTCCATATGGGTAGACGAGAGACAGAAGGAAAGACAAGACCTGCCCCAGCGACCGACCGGCCCGCAGAGACGGACGGGCGCCCGCTTTGCCGAACACGCTGACACGAGGAGAAGGGGGCCTGCCCGCCAACCGCAACCCCCGGAGCGCACTCGTGCAGCGAGGTCGCGGGCAGCGCGGCGAAGACGGTCCGGCGCCAGGCAGGTACTCATGACACCCTCTGCGAAGTTCGCCTCAGCACCGAGGCCATGTCGAAAACTCACCAATCAGCCGACATTGACACTAGCCACAACAAACTTGGACACATTCAAACAGATGGCCACAATCGGTCGCGAACGACGACCTGCAAGTTGGACCGGATTAGACACCCTCCGCCCCTGCCTATAATTCTTCGGTGCCTGGAGAGAACGTGGCGTCAACCTTGCTACAGGTATGGGCGCCGAGCCTTGTGGCGCTTCTCTCTGTCATAGTTGCGGTTCTGGCGATCTCGTCTCGCAAACCCCACTTCGACAGAAAGCCCACCACCGAAACATTTCCCCACCTCATACACTCGCGAGAAAAACTCGAGATGTCCATCACGGATGCAGAGTCACTGAACTCCTACCACACACTCTCACAAGGCGACCCAGCCATTCGATTAACGAAAGCACTCCGCTATTCCCCCCACGATTACCAATCCGCCGTCAGCGAGATCTCAATTCGCTACCGAGAAGGACGAGTTATATCCATCGATCTCAGCAAGATGAATCCCCACCAAGCATCCAGACTTGTTGATTTTTGCAGCGGCATGGCCGCAGGATCCCACGGCTGGATTTATCGAATCACCGACCACGCCATCATAATCACACCCCAGGGTTGAAATTAGCAAACGAGACAAAATTTCCATGACTGAGATCAACGATCAGCTATTGCTCCTGAATCACCAGATTCGACAGACCGAACACAGCCTGACCATAGCCAGAAAACGGAAGACTTGGTCAAATGTATCCCTTTTCCTCGGCCCCGTCTTCATTTTACTTCTCTATATCCTCCTCTGGATCCCCAACCTAAGTGACTCAATAGTTGTTGCAATTTACATACCAGCAGTTCCGGTAGCACTCAGCTTCGCACTTTCCGCCTTCTACCTCAAACGGACCCCCGGAGGCCAGCCGACACAGAGACACGGCTCCCCAGGGTCCTGGCTGTCCCGAGCAATACACGGGGACCCCCGCCGACCAAGCGAGGGAGACCTGGAGCTGGAGCTCGCGAGACTGCGCGACACCCGAAAACTCGTGGTTGCAAGAGAAGACGTCCCCGCGAAGGTCAGGCGGGTGACATACAAGGAAGACGCCTATTCAGACGTCGACCAACTTCGCTCCGAAAGCAGAGGGTATCGAAGAGTAAATAATGCACTCCAAGGCATTATCATCATCGGTTCACTAGCCGCTACAGGCGTTTCCGGTGTCGCAGCAGAATGGGCAGAACTGCGCTGGGCAACACTGGGAATCACATTTCTCGTAGGAATATCGAGCGGCTTCATGGGATACTTTAAATACAAAGAGAGGAGCTTTTATCTCCAACAAACCGCCGACGCCATCGAGAGCGAATGGGAGGCAGTTGAGATCGGAGTGGGGCGATATAAGCACATCGACAACGAAGAGGGCAGGCTTGCCGAGTTCGTCGAAGAAGTGCACCGACTGAAGTCAGAACAGAAAAAGCGCCAACAAAACCTCGAACAGCCTCCCGAATCACGCAATTCAGCAGAATAACATCCTCTGGCACAAAGAATCAACCATTTAACGCCGCACACACTCCATTCCCCTATCCCCTCGACTACCCCGCCAGCCGTCTCACCGCACGGAATGGTCGATATGGCGGGCGGTGGGTCAGTCGACGGCCGAGTCGCGCTTTCCCGCGGCCGCGGGACCACCGCCCCCATATCAAGCCGGTGCAACTTTCCTCAGCCGGCGGGCGCCGGCGCGGTGTCCGGTCTCGCCGGGAGGGGGAAGCGCAGTGAGACCGCCGCGAGGTGGTCGCGGAGGCGTGTCTCGGCGCGGACGTGTTTGACGCTGCCGCCCTCGTCGATCACGGTCTCCGCGAGTTCGTCGAGGATGTCCTCGGTGCGCCGGGTGGGTGTCCCGCACAGCGGGCAGGTGGCGCCGGAGGGTGCGAGCCAGCCGTCGCGGTCGCAGGCCACGCCTCGCGCCGTCGCGCCGTCCTGCACGGCCAGGGTGCCCGCCGCCGCCACGGTGCCGGCCCACAGCGAGTCGCGCAGGCCCGCGGCGGCCGGGCCGCCGCTCTCGGCCTTTTCGAAGAGCTCCGCGACCATCCGGCGCTCCTCGTCCCGCTCGTAGCGCTCGATCACGTGGTCGGCGTGCTTGCGGATGTCGTCGGGCGTGGCCGTCCCCGGGTCGAGGGTGAACGTCCCCGCCACCCGCGCCCGCAGGTCGTCGGGCAGGAAGGCGAGGAACGGCGCGACCTCGTGCCGGTGGCCGCCGATGATGAGCAGCTCGGGCGCGCCGGTGCGGAAGAGGTCCGCCAGCCGGGTCGCGACCGCGCGGAAGTGCCGCTTGCTCAGCTCCTCCGCCCGGTTGCGGACCCGGTACTCGGTGAACCAGGCGGCGAAGTCGGGCTTGCGCGGGAACTCGTCCCGGGTCCGTTCGACCTCGCGGATCTCGTCCTGGTACACCTCCCAGATCCAGGAGGCGGCCCGGTCCACCACCGCGACGCAGTACCGGTGGTACTCGTCCAGGACCGCGAGCATGGGCCGCACCCACGGTGCCGCGTCCGCCATGACGCGGTCCCGGGTGCGGCGCGGCAGGTGGAACTCCTCGAACATGCCGCGGCCGCTGCACGAGAACAGCGCGACCGTGCCGCGCGTCCACATCTCCTCGCTGGCCCGCGCCTCCAGGGCCTCGATGTCGCCGCGCAGCGACATCCGCTGCTCGCGTCCCAGCGACTCGTCCGCCGTCAGCGGGCGGATCTGGTGCAGCAGCGCGCTCAGCCGGGTCGGCAGCGCGGCGCGGTCGGCCGGGTCCACCGGAACCGACAGGTAGACGGACACGACCGGCAGGCCGCCTCCCTGGAACCGGATGGTGCGGTCGATGTCCTGCGCGGTGATCATCCCGCTCGCCTCCTCCTACTCCGTGCCGGCCGGGTGGTGCGCGGCCCGGATTCGGGCCGGTCACACCCCGACCTCCTCCCGTGCCTCCGGGGTCCGCGCCCCCGGGTACCCGACCGCGAGTGCGCCGTCGCGCTCGGCCACCCGGATGGTGCCGCCGTCCTCGACTACGCCGCGGATGAGCGCCCGCCCGATCCGGGTCTCGAGCTCGTGCGAGATGTAGCGGCGCAGCGGGCGCGCGCCGTAGACCGGGTCGAAGCCCTCGCGGGCGATGAGCCGCCGGGCCTCCTCGGTCAGTTCGACGGAGATACGGCGCTCGGCGAGCCTGCGGCGCAGCTCGTCGAACTGCAGGTCCACGATCCGCTCGATCTCGCGCTGCGTGAGCGGCCGGAACAGCACGACGTCGTCCAGCCGGTTGAGGAACTCGGGCCGGAAGTGCTGCCGCAGGTCGGCCATGACGCGGTCGCGCGCCTGCGGGCGGAACTCGCCCTCCGGGGTGACGCCCTCCAGCAGGTAGGCCGATCCGATGTTGGACGTCATGATGATGACGGTGCTGCGGAAGTCCACCGTGCGCCCCTGCGCGTCGGTGATCCGGCCGTCGTCGAGCACCTGCAGCAGCGTGTTGAAGACGTCGGCGTGCGCCTTCTCGATCTCGTCGAAGAGGACCACGGAGTAGGGCCTGCGCCGGACCGCCTCGGTCAGCTGGCCGCCCTCCTCGAAGCCGACGTAGCCGGGCGGCGCGCCGAGCAGCCGGCTGACGGTGTGCCGCTCCTGGTACTCGCTCATGTCCAGCCGGACCATGTTCTCCTCGGTGTCGAAGAGCGCCGCGGCCAGGGCCTTGGCCAGCTCGGTCTTGCCCACCCCGGTGGGGCCGAGGAAGACGAACGAGCCGATCGGCCGGCGCGGGTCCCGGATGCCGGAGCGCCCCCGGATGATGGCGTCGGAGACCAGCCGCACCGCCTCGTCCTGGCCGACCACCCGCTCCCGCAGGATCTCCTCCATCCGCAGCAGCTTCTCGCGCTCGCCCTCCCGGAGGCGGGCGACCGGGATGCCGGTCCACGCCGCGACGATCTCGGCGATCTCGTCGGCGGTCACCACCTCGCGCAGCATCCGCCGCCGGCCCTGCTTCGCGCTCAGCTGCTCCTCCTCGGCGCCCAGCCGGCGCTCCAGGTCGGCCAGCCGCCCGTACCGCAGCTCGGCCGCCCGGTTCAGGTCGTAGTCGCGTTCGGCCGCCTCCGCCTCGCGGCGGACCTGCTCGATGGCGCCGCGGAGCTCCTGCACGCGCCGGATGGCCTGCCGCTCGGCCTCCCACTGGGCCCGCGCCGCGTCCACCTGGGCGCGCAGGTCGGTGAGTTCGCGCCGCAGCTCCGCCAGCCGCTGCCCACTGGCGGGGTCGGTCTCCTTGGCGAGCGCCGCCTCCTCGATCTCCAGCCGGGTTGCCCGCCGGGTGACCTCGTCCAGCTCGGCCGGCATCGAGTCGATCTCGGTCCGCAGCCGGGCGCACGCCTCGTCCACCAGGTCGATCGCCTTGTCCGGGAGGAACCGGTCGGAGATGTAGCGGTGGCTGAGCGTCGCGGCCGCGACGAGCGCGTTGTCCTGCACCTTCACCCCGTGGAAGACCTCCAGCCGCTCGCGCAGGCCACGCAGGATCGAGACGGTGTCCTCCACCGTCGGCTCGTCGACCATGACCAGCTGGAAGCGGCGCTCCAGAGCGGCGTCGGACTCGATGCGCCTGCGGTACTCCTGCAGCGTGGTCGCCCCGATCATGTGCAGTTCGCCCCGGGCGAGCATGGGCTTGAGCATGTTGCCCGCGTCGATGGCGCCCTCCGCGGCCCCGGCGCCGACCACGGTGTGCAGTTCGTCGACGAAGAGCAGGATGCGCCCCTGCGCCGCCTTGATCTCGCCCAGCACCGCCTTGAGCCGCTCCTCGAACTCGCCGCGGTACTTGGCGCCCGCCAGCAGGGCTCCCATGTCCAGCGCGAAGACCGTCCGGTCCCGCAGCCCCTCGGGGACGTCGCCGCGGACGATGCGCTGGGCCAGCCCCTCCACGATGGCGGTCTTGCCGACCCCGGGATCGCCGATCAGCACCGGGTTGTTCTTGGACTTGCGGCTCAGGATCTGCACGACCCGGCGGATCTCGGTGTCGCGCCCGATCACCGGGTCCAGGCCGCCCGAGCGCGCCTCGGCCACGAGGTCGCGCCCGTACTTCTCCAGGGCCTCGTAGGCGGACTCCGGGGTGGCGGACGTGACGCGCTGGCCGCCGCGGATCCGGGTCAGCGCGCCGAGGAACGCCTCGCGCGTGACGCCGCACTCGCGCAGCCGGCGGCCGGCCGCCCCGGCGGAGCCCTCCTCGATGAGGGCGAGCAGCAGGTGCTCGACCGAGACGTACTCGTCCTTGAGGCGGGCGGCCTCGCGGCCCGCGCTGTCCAGCAGAGCGGTCAGCCGCCGGGTGACGTAGACCTGGCCGGGCGCGACTCCGGGCCCGGTGGTGCGGGGGCGCCGGGACAGGTCGGACTCGACGCCGGCGCGCAGCGCGGCCGGGTCGGCGCCGCTGCCCTCGACCAGCCGGGCCGCCAGCCCCTCCGGCTGGTCGAGCAGCGCCAGCAGCAGGTGCTCGGCGTCGACCTCCGTGTGCCCGAGGCGCGACGCCGCGCTCTGGGCCTCCTGCAGCGCCTCCTGGGACTTCTGGGTGAGGCGGTTCATGTCCACGGCGGTCACTCCTTGCGGCGCAGTTCGGCTTCCAGCCGGTCAATGCGGTCGAGCAGGTCCAGGACCACGCCGACCGCGGCGTAGTTGAGCGAGAGTCCGGCGCGCAGCCGCTGGATCCGGGCGGCGGCGGCCGGCGCGCTCGGGGCGAACCACAACTCGCCGCGGGCGTCGCGGACCGCGTCCACGAGCCCGAGGGCGACGAGGCGGCGCAGCAGGTCGGGGTGCAGGCCGGCGTGCCGGGCGGTGGCCTCCAGGCTGATCCGGGGCGGCCGGGCCAGCGGGTAGCGCACCCGGACCCGCTGCGCCTCGCGGACCGCGCCGGTGGTCGGACGCGTGCTCATGACGGCCTCCTCGGGTCGAAGGCCGACACGGCGGCCAGCTCCTCGAAGAGCTCCCGCTCGCGGGCGCTCGGCCGCGGCGGCACCGCCACCCGGACCTCGGCGTACAGGTCGCCGGGCTCGCCGTCCGGGTCGGGCAGGCCCTGGCCGCGCAGCCGCAGCCGCCGGCCGCTCGAGGAGCCCGTCGGGACGCGGACCATCGCCTCGCCGCCCGGGGTCGGCACCGGCACCCGCGCCCCGAGCGCCGCCTCCCACGGCGTGACCCGCAGGTCGACGTGGACGTCGCGCCCGTCCAGCCGGAAGCGCGGGTGCGGCGCGATGCGCACCACGAGGTAGAGGTCGCCGCGCGGACCGCCGGCAACGCCCCGCCCGCCCTCGCCGGGCAGCCGGATCCGCTGCCCGGCCACCGTGCCGGGCGGGACGCGCACGTCGTACTCGCGGGTCCCCTCCGGGCCGGCGAGCGTGACGTGCCGGGTGCCGCCGCGGTAGGCGTCGGCCACGCCCAGCTCCAGCTCGGCCTCCTGGTCGGCCCCGGGCACCGGGCCGGTGCTGCGGCCGCCGAACAGCCCGCCGAGCAGGTCGTCCAGGTCGACGCCCACTCCGCCGAAGCCGGTCTCGACGTGCACACCGCCCCGCCCGGCGCGCCCGCCGCGGCGCCGGCGGCCGCCGGAGCCCGCCGCCACGCGTTCGTCCACGTCCTGCGGGACCCGCCGGAAGTCGGGACCGAACCTGTCGTAGCGCGCCCGGGTGCCGGGGTCGGACAGCACCTGGTAGGCGTCGTTGGCCTCCTTGAAGCGCTCCTCGGCCACGGGGTCGGCGTTGAGGTCGGGGTGGTAGCGGCGCGCCAGCTTCCGGTACGCCTGCTGGACCTCCTCGGTGGTCGCGTTGCGCGACACGCCCAGCACCTCGTAGTAGTCGCGTGCCATCGGCCCCTCACCCCCGCTCGGCGGTCACGGCGACCGCGGCCGGGCGCAGCTGCCGCCCGGGCTCCCCGTAGCCGGGCCGCAGCGCGCGCACCACCGTCCCCGGCGGCTCGTCGCCAGCCTCGGTCACCTCCATGACCTCGTGCCACGCCGGGTCGAAGGGCGTCCCGACCTCGTCGTGGCGCGGGTAGCCGAGCGCGGCGAGGACACCGACCGCCTGGTCGCGCACCGCCCGCACGCCGACCGCCATCGGATCGTGCGCGGACCCGGCGTCCGCCTCGGCGTGGGCGAGCGCGAGGTCGAGGTTGTCGACGACGGGCAGCCACGCGGCGGCGACGCGGTCGCGCTCGGCCTCGCGTTCGCGGACGAGTTCGGCGGCGTAGCGCTTGCGGAGGTTGTCGAGGTCGGCCAGGGTCCGCCGCCAGCGGTCCGCGAGCTCCTCCGCGCTCAGGTCCAGTTCCGTCCGGTGGCGCGGGGCCTCGGGGCCGGGCGCCGTGCGGTCGGCCCCGGTCGCGGGGCCGGCCGGCGCGGCCGCGTCCCGGCCGTCCGGCTCCGCGGGGCGCCTCCGCGTCTCAGCCGGGTCCGGCGCACCGGGGGCGTCTGGTCGCTCGGTGGTCATGTCCGCACCTCACCCCCGGTCGAACTCGGCGTCGACGACGTCCTCGGGCTCGGCTGCCTCGCCCCGCTGCTGGCGCGGGACGGTGCCCTCCTCCGCCGCGGCCCGGCGCCCCTCCGGCCCGCCACGCATCATCAACCCCTGGAGCAGCTGCTGCAGCTCCGAGGTCAGCGAGCGGACGCGGTCCAGCGGTGCCTGCTCCCCGACCGCCTCGCGCGCCTCTCCGACGAGCATCTCGGCGCGGGCCCGCTCGTGGCCCGGGGCGGCCTCGCCGAGCCGCTCCAGCCGGCGCTCGACCTGGTAGGCGACGGTGTCCAGCGCGTTGCGGGCGTCGACCGCCTCCCGCAGTTCGCGGTCCTCGTCGCGGTGCCGCTCCGCCTCGGCGACCATGCGGTCCACCTCGGAGCGGTCCAGGTTGGAGCTCTCGCTGATGGTGATGCCCTGTTCCGCGCCGGTGTCCTTGTCGCGGGCGGTGACGTTGAGGATTCCGTTGGCGTCGATGTCGAAGGTGACCTCGACCTGCGGCTCGCCGCGCGGTGCGGGCCGGATATTCTCCAGCCGGAACCGCCCCAGCACCCGGTTGTCGGCGGCGCGCTCGCGCTCGCCCTGGAGCACCACGATGTCGACGGCCGACTGGCCGTCCTCGGCCGTGGAGAAGACCTCGGTGCGCCGCACCGGGATGGTCGTGTTGCGCTCGACGATCCTGGTCATCACGCCGCCCTGCGTCTCCACCCCCAGGGAGAGCGGGGTGACGTCGAGCAGCAGCACGTCCTGCACCTCGCCCTTGAGCACGCCGGCCTGGATAGCCGCGCCGAGCGCGACCACCTCGTCCGGGTTGACGCTCATGTTGGGCTCCTTGCCCCCGGTCATGCGCCGGACAAGCCCCTGGACGGCGGGGATGCGGGTGGAGCCGCCGACCAGGATGACCTCGTCGATGTCGTCGGCGGTCACCTTGGCGTCGGCCATGGCCTGCTTGACCGGGTCCATGCAGCGCTCGACGAGGTCGGCGGTGAGCTGGTCGAAGGTGGAGCGCATCAGCGAGGTGGTGAGGTGGCGCGGTCCGGCGGCGTCGGCGGTGATGAACGGCAGGTTCACCTGGGTCTGGGTGACCGAGCTCAGCTCCACCTTGGCCTTCTCCGCCGCCTCGAAGAGGCGCTGCAGGGCCTGGGGGTCCTGCCGCAGGTCGATCCCGTTGTCGCGCTGGAACTCGTCGGCGAGGTGGTCGACGATCCGCCGGTCGAAGTCGTCGCCGCCCAGGTGGGTGTCGCCGGCCGTGGCCCGCACCTCCACCACGCCGTCTCCCACGTCCAGGATGCTGACGTCGAAGGTGCCGCCGCCCAGGTCGAAGACCAGGACGCACTCGTGCTCGCGCTTGTCCAGGCCGTAGGCGAGCGCCGCGGCGGTCGGCTCGTTGATGATCCGCAGCACCTCCAGGCCGGCGATCCGGCCGGCGTCGCGGGTGGCGGTGCGCTGGGCGTCGTTGAAGTACGCGGGCACCGTGATCACGGCCTCGGTGATCCGCTCGCCGAGCGCGCGGCCGGCGTCCTCGGCCAGTTTGCGCAGGACGAGCGCGCTGATCTCCTCGGGCGCGTACTGCCTGCCGCGGACGTCGAAGCGGGCGGCTCCGTCGGGGCCGGGGACCACCTCGAACGCGACGGCCCGCGCCTCGTCGGGGACTTCGTCGAAGCGGCGGCCGATGAACCGCTTGGCGGAGTACACGGTGCCCCTGGGGTTCAGGATCGCCTGGCGCCGCGCGAGCTGGCCGACCGGGCGCTCTCCCGACTCGGTGAACGCCACCACCGACGGCGTGGTCCGCGCTCCCTCGGCGTTGGGGACCACCCTGGGTTCGCCGCCCTCCCAGGTGGCGATGACGGAGTTGGTGGTGCCGAGGTCGATGCCGACTGCCTTGGCCATGGGACTTGCCTGCCTTCCTGCGGGTCGTAGCGGTCCGCCCGGAGCCGGTCGGGCCGGGACGGTCGGCCGCCCGCGGCCACCGGCGGCGGGTCATGCCCGCTCGGTCGGTGCACCGGCGGGCCGCCCGGCGCGGGGGCCGGCCGGCGGGCCGTGGTCCGGCCCCGCCGCGATCCCGACCGTGCGCGGCCGCCGCGGCCGGGTGGACGGGCCCCGGATCGCCGGCACGCCGGGCCGCGCGCTCGCGGCGGCCCGGTCCGCGTCGGGATGGCCGCCGAGCAGGACGCGCCGCCCGGAGACCCCGTACCCGCGCCCGTCCACCGCCGCTATGGGAATCGCCGGTGCACCGGCGCGGGACGCGGCCGGCGCGGGACCGGCCCATCGGGGCGCCTGCGCGGGTGTCCGCCCGCGGCCGCCAAGCCGCCCGATCCGGATCAGTGTCATGGTCGAGGCCCCCGCCCTCGTCTGCCCTGCTCCCTGCTCCGCCCGCTCCGCCGCGCCGGCCGCGCGCCGAATGTGCGCCGCGTCCCGCCGCGTCGACCGGGGACCTCGCGGTTCCCGGCGCGGGCAGCCGCCGCCGGCCGGCGGGTCCCGGTGCTCTCAGGGTCGCAGCTCGCCGGCGGCCCGCGCGTGCGCCCGCGAGGGGGAAATCCGCGCCCGGGATGGCCCTGGTGGTACAAGTCCGCGCAGGTCGGGCGGCCTTCCGCCCGGTCCGCGGACGGTCCGACCCCATAGCATGGAGGGTGCTGGACGCCGGAGCACGGCGGGCAACGCAGCCGAGCGAGAGGGCATCGCATGGGCGGCACCCCGGCACGATCAGTCGGCCCGGTCGCGGCGCCGCGCGAGCCGGAGCCGGTGGTCCACCACCTGCTCGCCCGATCGGCGCTGCTGCTCACCGAGCGCGACGAGGAGGACATCCTCCGGTTCGCCGCGGGCGCGGTGGCCGACCTGGGGCCCTTCCGGGCCGAGGTCTGCTACCTGGTCCGGGACCGGCGGCTGGTGCGGTGCGAGGCCGACGTCCCCGGCCGGCCGCCCGACGCCCGTGTCGATGCCGAGGTCGCGGCGCTGGACGGCCGCGGCGGAGAGATCCCGCTCCCGGGTGCGCCCTGGTGCCGGGCGTTCGCGCTGCCCGGGCCGCACGGCAACCGGGGCTATCTCGTGGTCTCCGCCGCCGGCCCGCCGAGCGGCCGCGAGGTGCTCCTGCTCGACGCGCTCGCGCGGGCGGTGGCGGCCGCGCTCGCCGCGGCCGGGACGCTGCGGGCGGAACGCGGCCGTGCGGCGGGGCTGCGCCGGCGGGTCGCCGCCTACCAGGCGGAGAACGACCGGCTGCGCCGGGCCGTCGAGGAGGCGGAGTCGGAGCGGCGCGGGCTCGCCGCCCGGGTCGCCGCCTTGGAGCGCGAGCGGTCGATGCGCGACCGCCTGCTGAACGCCGCCGCGGGCGAGGGGGAGACCGGGATCGCGCGCGTGCTGCACCGGCTGACGCGGCTGCCCGTCGTGGTGGAGGACCGGTTCGGGCGTCCGCGGGCGACGGCCGGGTCGGCGGGGCCGGGTCCGCGCCCGGCGGGCGACCGGGGGGAGGCCGTCCGCCGGGCGGCACGGCAGCGCCGGGTGGTGCGCGACGGAGACCGGCTCATCGCACTCGTCCAGCCGCGCGGCGAGGTGCTCGGCGTCCTCGCGCTGTTCGATCCGGAGCGGCGGGCCGGGGCGGACGAGGAGGGCGCGCTGGAGTGCGCGGCGTCCGTCCTGGCCTGGGAGTTGGTCCGGCTGCGCGACCTCGCGGAGGCCGAGTCGCGGCTGCGGCGGGAGCTCGTCGACGACCTGGTCAGCGGCACGGCGGCGGACAGCGTGCGCGACCGCGCGGCGGCCGCCGGGCACGACCTGCGCGGCCCGCACCGCGTCGCCGTACTCCGGCCGGCCGGGCCGGCGGACGGCGACGCGGTGCGCCGGGCCGGGCACGCCGCCGAGAGCACCGGCGTGCCGGCCCTGGTCGCGGCGTGCGACGGGCTGGTCGTCGCCGTGGCGGCGGAGTCGCCGGAGGCGGCATCGTTCCACGCCGCGCTCGCCGCCGACCTCGGCCCTGTCGGGGTGGGCGGGCGCTGCCCCGTCCCGGAGCGCCTGCCGCGTTCGTTCGAGGAGGCGCGGCTGGCGCTCGACGTCCGGGCGTCCTCGCCCGAGCCGCGGGGAGTGACGGCCTTCGACGATCTGGGCGTCTACCGGATCCTCGGCGCGCGGGACGGCGAGGTGGCCCGGTTCATGACCGAGTGGCTGGCGCCGCTGCTCGACTACGACCGGCGGCACGGCTCCGACCTGGTGCGCACGCTCGCCCGCTACCTGGACTGCGGCGGCAGCTACGACCGCACCGCCTCCGCGCTGGTGGTCCACCGCAGCACGCTCCGGTACCGGCTGCGGCGCATCCGCGAGATCACCGGGTACGACCTGGCCGATCCCGACCAGCGGCTCAACCTGCACGTGGCGACCCGGATCTGGAACGTCCGCGGCGGGGTTGGCCCGGCCGCGGCGTCGGAGGGACGGCCGCCCCCGGTGGGGCCCTAGACGAGTAGTTCCTTTGTGGTTAGTGGTCGTAGGCGGTCAGGGACTTCATGACCGGTGCGCCGGTGTGGTGGTTGTGCCAGATCGCCGCGGCCATGGCCAGGATCCGCTGGCCGACCCGGACCGTGACCCCCTCGGCGGTGCGTCCGCCGTGGCGCTCCAGATCGAGTTGGCCTTTCAACGTGTCGTTGACCGACTCGATCAACTGCCGCACCCCTTTGAGTAGGTGCTCGGCGGGGCGGGTCTTCTCCCGCTTGGAAGAGGGCCGCGGCAGCGTGACTCCCCGTTCGGCGAGCCCGGCCTCAAACGCTTTGGAGGCGAAGCCCTGGTCGGCGGTCAGCAGCAGCCCGGGCCGGTGGGCGGCCAGGTCCGGCTCGGCTTGGGGCCTGGCGGCCAGCACCTGCCGCTCGTCGATTTCGGGGCTGGCCAGAGCCCAGGTGACGGGCATCCTCGAGGGGGGTGCAGACCAGGAACAGGCGCCGTCCCCAGTAGAACCGCGAGTGGGAGCGGCAGTAGCCGCAGGCGGCCCATCCGGCCAGGTGGGATCGTTGCACCGTGGGGCGGGAGCGTCCGCACTCCACGGGGGTGGAATCGGGTGGCCGCTTGTTGTAGCCGGGGCGTTGGGGCGGGTAGGAGAACATGTGGCCGAGCCTGGCGTGGACGAACCGCATCCAGCGGGCCTTGGAGGTGGAGCCGAGCAGCGCCTGGGCAACGGCCAGGCACAGCAGCTCGGAGTCGATGAGCCGTGGCGGGCGCCGCATGCACCCGTTCAGCTCCAGGTGGTCGTCGATTCTCACGTCAAGTGCGGTCAGGAGGGTGTCCAGGTCTTGCGTCACAACTTGATCCTGGACGCCCTCTCTTCATGCCCGGACACCTCCACACATCGGAACTACTCCTCTAGGCAGGGTTTGTTGAACGGGTGAGGTCACGTAGCCGGGTACGGATGGAGGGGACGTGAATGGTTCCGTCGTCGACCGCGGCCCTCGTGCCGTACCCGGTCGCTGCCGCCCGGTTCTGTTTGCGCAGGTTGATGGAGTGTTCGACGGTGGTGCGGTCCCGGTGGGCGCCCCGGTCGAAGGCCGGGGGTCTTCCGCCCCGCGACCCGCGCCTGCGGTGGTTCCCGCGCTGGAGACCAGGTGGGTCTTGGTGGTCAGCCCGCCCCGGGGGCCGGCCGGGTGCTTGGGATGCGTTTCTTTCGTGCCGGGCCGCGTCCCCTATTCTCGCGGCCCCGGCGGCGTGGTGGTGGGGGCGGACCATGGTGGAGTCCGCGGAGATGTCGAGGGGTTCGCCGGTGGCGGTGTCGGTGCGCAGCCGTTCGGCGATGCGGTTGCGGGGGCCGTCCAGTGACCAGCGGCGGTGCCGCCCCGCGGTGGTCTCCCCGGGGGCGTACCGTTCGGGCAGGTCTCCCCAGGGGGTGCCAGTGCGAGGGCGAAAGAGGACGGCGTTGCCGACGTGCCGGTGGTGGTCCCACCGCTGGCCTTTGCGGGGATGGGCGGGCATGAGCGGGGGCGGGCAGGCCCCCTCGGCGTCGGTGGGTTCCTGGCCTCGGACCATGTCGGCACACGGTTCCAGAGCACCGGCTCATTCCGCGGACCTTCCAAGAAACACGACCTAGTACCTTCAGCCGGGGATAGGTCGCAGACGGGAGGCGCGGCGGATGGACGCGGAGCGGGGGCCCGGGCCGGCGGACAGCGTGGGAGCCGACACGTGGGACGGCACCGCGCGGCGGGTCGCCGCGCTGCCGGGGATCCGGTCGGCGGCGGTCACGCTCACGGCGACGCCCGTGGAGATCGAGGCGCGGACGGACGACGGGCGGTGGGTCTACTTCCACGCCCGCCACGACCAGGTGTGGCTCGGCGTGGGGGAGGACGTCGACACGGCCTGCGTGAACGAGGAGGGCGCGACGCGGCTCACGCTCGCCGGCGCGGGGCGCTTCGCCACCGGGTACCTCGGCCCGGATGAGAGCTACCACGCATTCGCGCTGCTGTGGTCGCGCCGCAGGGAGTGGGAGGGCGGCGCGGCGTCCGGCCGCCTCGGCGGCCCCGGACGGTAGCGGTGGCGCCTCGGCGGTCCCGACCCGAGCGATCGCCTGGCGCGCCCGGGCCCGCGGGGACCACGCCCGGCGGCGCCTGTTCCTGCGCCGCGCCGGCACTCCGCGGACGGCGGCTGGCGGCCACCGTGCGGGGGCGCCGGCCGCTGGCCTGCTGAGGTTCGGCTCCGCGGTACCGGGCACCTGCGGGCTGCCCGGCCCGGTCGCCCGCACTCGGCCTCCCCGCTGACGGGTCTCGGTCGGCCTGGCGGCCTCCCCTCCCCCCGGACGGGGGGGACGGGGGCCCGTCTTCCGCGCGAGGCGGACCGCGCCGCCGCGCGTCGGAGTGCCCGGCTCGGCCGTCGGCGACCGCGGCGGCCGCCCTGTCCGGACCGCTTCTCGGTGGCGGTTCGGGATGGCGTTGCCGGACTCGCGCTCGCCCGCGCTCCTGGGGACGGCCTCGGAACCGCGGTGCCGGAGCGGTTACCGGCCCGCCGACCGCCGGCGCGGCGGCCCGCCGGGTCCGGGCGTCCTGCTCAGGAACGCCGCGGACCGCGGGGACGCCGGAGGCTTCGGGCGGCGGGGCATCCGCACCGCCGCGCCGGACGCTGCCCGGGGGACTCGGTGATGAGCGGGTGGCACCGAGTCGCCCAGCCGGACGCCCCGCTCGGCGCGGGGCGTCCGGACCGGAACCAGCGACCGCGGTGGTGGGCCCGGGCAGCCGGCGCGGCCGCCCGGGCGCCCGCGGCCACCAACGCGCGGACCGGCTCCCGACCCCGGGAGCCGGGGGTCAGGAGGAGCGGCAGAGCCGCTTCGGGGGTCCGGCGGGCTCGGCGGGGGCCGGCGCGGCGTGGTGCTCGTGGCCCGCGGCGGCCTCCTCGACCGGGGGTGCCTGCTCGTCGGCCGCCGGAGCCTCCGCGGCGGGGGCCTCCTCGTTCGCCGCCGCGGCGCCGACGTCGAGGTCGACGCAGGCGTAGAACGCGTTGGGGGTGTCGGCGATGTTCCAGACGGCCAGCAGCTTCTGGGGGCCGCTGTACCCGGAGAGGTCCACGGTGTGCGTCACGGACGCCGGAGGCTGCGCGCCGCCGTCGTCGACGACCGCCACGCGCTCGCCGCCGATGAAGTACTCCCAGGTGCTGGTGCGGTGCTGGGCGGTCAGGGTCCAGGTGAAGTCCACCGTGGTCCCGACGGGAGTCACCTCCCAGCCCTTGCCGTCGTCGTCCAGGTCGGCGAACCGGGTGTTGCCGCCGCTGCAGCTGGTCAGGCCCTTCGGCCCCTCGACGCTCTGCGGCTCCCACTGGATCTCACCGCAGTCGACCGTGCCGGCCGCGCACTGGGCCTGCCGGCTCTCCGGCGAGGAGACGTACCCGTGGGCATAGGCCGTTCCCGCGGGGAGCATGGCGAACGCGAAGGGGGCCGCGAGGACACCGGCGGCGGCAGCGGCGGTCTTCCGTCTGAGGTTCAGGTTCATGGACGTGTCCTTTTCGTTCGAGCCGCGTGTCCCCCGAGAGCGGGCACCGGTCAGGCCGGAACGGCCGGGCGGAACCGGCGGAGTGGGGGCGCGGCATGGGGGATGTCACGAGGACCACGGCAAGATCCTCGGCAGGCGGGTCGCCGGCTCGTCCTGTCCGCGCCGGGCGCGCTACCGGCGGGGCGCGTCGACAGGGCCGATGGGGCGCGCTCCCAGGGCCATGTCGGACGCGCGGCGACGGAGGAGTCGGGTCGGCCCCGTGGTGGTGCCGGTGTCGTCCGTTCGACGTCGAGGACCGGCCGATCGGGGGTTTCCGCTCGCCTGTGAATGCGGTCAAGACCGTAATTGCCGCGCCATTCGGGGTCAAGGACCGATGGCCCGAAGCCGGCCGCCTGACGGATACCGAATTGCGGAATTCCTCGTTTTTCTCACCGGTGACCTGGAGCTTCCTCCGGGCGGCGTATCCACCCCCACACGGGGAGTCACCGCCACACATCCTGGCCCTGGCCTGGGGGATCACCACCTCCACCAAAACGGAAAGCGCTTCCCGTGAAAATTCCGCGCCCGGTACCGGAATGAACTCCATTCCCGCCCGCACTGGACGAGGCCCCCGGAATACCTCCTCGCCCGGAGCAGCCAGCCGCAACGGCACCTGCGAGGGCCATCGGCCACCGGCTCATCCCACCGGCCGATGAACCGACCCCGGATTCCGCGGTCCGGAATGGCGCGGCGCCTCGCAGCGGCCGGGGCGGGTGGGGCCGGGGCGCGACCCGCGACGTGGTGCCCGGGCGGCCCGCCGGGCCGCCCGGGGCGGTGGCGGTCAGACCGCCACGCGGAGGCAGGGGTCAGGCGGCGCCGACGTTCACGTCGACGCAGGCGTAGAACGCGTTGGCGGTGTCCGCGATGTTCCAGACGGCCAGCACCTTCTGCGGGCCGCTGAACCCGGAGAGGTTCACGCTGTGGGACACCGTGGCGGGCGGCTGCGCGCCGTTGTCGTTGAAGGACGCCACGCGGGTGCCGCCGACGTAGTACTCCCAGGTGCTGGTGCGGTGCTGGACGGTCAGGGTCCAGGTGAAGTTCACGGTGCGCCCGACCGGGGTCACCCGCCAGCCCCGGCCGTTGTCGTCGAGTTCGGCGAACCGGGCGTTGCCGCCGCTGCAGCTGGTCAGGCCCTTGGGCCCCTCGACACTCTGCGGCTCCCAGCGGATGTCGCCGCAGCTGACCGTGCCGGCCGCGCACTGGGCCTGCCGGCTCGCGGGCGAGGAGACGTAGCCGTGCGCGTAGGCGGAGCTCGCGGGCAGGGCGACGAAGACGAGGGGGGCCGCGACGACCCCGGCCGCGGCGGCGACGAGCTTGCGTTTCAGGTTCCGGATCATGGTCGTGTCCTTCTCGGTCGAACCGCGTCTCCCCGCGGGCGGGGCACCGGTCGGGCCGCGACGGCCCGGACGGACCGACGGGGTGGGAAGGCGCGGCGTGGGGGATGGGACGAGGACCTCGGCGGGTCCTCCGCGGGCGAGGCGCGGCGGCTCGTCCTGTCGCGGCGCCGGCCGCGCTGCCGGCGGACACGTCGACGGACCGGCGGGGCACTGTCCCCAGGGCGGTGTCGGACGCGAAGTGACAGGGCGAGTCCGGTGTGTCCCGCGGCACGGACCGGTGGCGCTCGTTCGACGTCGTGGATCGGCCGGGCCGGCCCGGGATTCCGCTCGCCGTGAATCTGGTCTAGACCGTAATTGCCGCGCCATTCCTGGTCAAGAGCGGGGCGCCGCAGAATCCGCCGCGCACGCCGGAATCCCGAATTGCGGAAAACTCTCCCCGCCGGCAATGACCTGGACCTTTCCACCACCCTTCACGCGGCAATTCTCCGACGCTCCTCCCTCCGCTGCACGGCGATGACCTGGGGCGACATCCTGCACAGCGAGCCCGGAAAGCGACGTCCGCCGCACTTCTTCCGATCCGGTGCCGGCGTAAGCATTCTCTGACCCGCCCGCCAGCTAGCAGCGGTCCGCGAAACCCAGCCCGATGTCCGGCGCGCGCAAGCTCGGCGGATTATTTCCTTTATATGCTTTTCCTCCGATTTTGTGGGGCTATGTGGGCATGGACCGGCCCGCCGAAATCGACGAGCCCCCGCGCTGCCCCAGGCGCTACAGTGCGGGACAGGGGCACCTCCGACGATGAGCCGCCGACCGCCGAGGAAGTGGGACCGACCGTGGACGAACGAGGAGACCGCGCGGAGACCCGGCCGCCGCCGGCCCGCCCGTCCGAGCCCGCTCCCGCGCTGCCGCCCGGTCCGGCCAGCACCCGCGTGGACCGCTGGCTGTGGGCGGTGCGGCTGACCAAGACCCGCGCCGAGGCCGCGCAGGCGTGCCGGGGCGGACACGTCCGCGTCAACGACCGCACGGCCAAGCCCGCCGCGTCCGTCGGCCCGGGGGACGTCGTCCGGCTGCACGCGCACGGTGTGACCAGGATCGTCGAGGTGGCACACGTGATCGAGAAGCGGGTCGGCGCGCCGATCGCGGTCCGCTGCTATGTCGACAACACGCCCGCGCCGCCCCCGCAGGCGGCCGCCCCCGTCGCCTACCGCGCCCGCGGGGCCGGGCGTCCCACCAAGCGGGACCGCCGCCGGCTCGACCGGCTCCGCGCCGAGGGCGGCTGATCCCGCCCCGGGCCCCAGCCCGGAGCTCACCGCCGCACCCGGCCGGCCGCCGCTTCCGCCCGCATGGGCGGGGAGAGCGGCAGCCGCCCGGCCTGCCCGCCGGCCGCGGAGCCGGCCCGGTGCCGTCGGACCCCCACCGGACACGTTCCGGGTCGCACCCGCGTCCGCGCGGCGCTGCGGGCCCGGGGCGCCGCGCCGTCCGACCCCGCACTCCGCCGCCGCCGAGCGCCGACAGCCCCCAGGGCACCCGCGCCCCGCGCTGGCCACCGCCCGGCCCCGCAGGGGGCCGCCCCGCCGCGGTCCGGCTCTCCCCTGGCTCCCGTGTGCCGCCGCGGCGGCCGCTATTGCGAAGCGCGGGTCCCGCGCCGTACGGTCATGGGGCCGTGGTGTTCGGGAAGCCGGTGCGAAGCCGGCGCGGCCCTCGCCACTGTGTACGGGAAGTTCGGCACCACCGACCGCGCGGCCAGCACGGTCCGGTCCAGGCCACTGGGGCGGCGACGCCCTGGGAAGGCCGGTGCCGGGCGTCGACCCGGAAGCCAGGAGACCGGCTGCGGCGCATGACGACCATCCACGAGGTGCTGGAGAGTTGGTCCCACAACATGCATATCGCTGAGGGCTTCCTACCGCCCGTGCACGCGGTGGCCTGGACCGTCGCCGCGGCCCCCTTCGTCCTCCACGGCGCCCGCTCGGTCACGCTGGCCGTGCGCGCCGATCCCGACGCCAAGCTCCTCCTCGGCGCGTCCGGCGCCTTCTGCTTCGTACTGTCGGCGCTGAAGATCCCGTCCGTCACCGGCAGCTGCTCGCACCCCACCGGGGCCGGGCTCGGCGCGATCTTGTTCCGGCCGCCCGTCATGGCGGCCCTGGGCACCGTCACCCTGCTGTTCCAGGCGCTGCTGCTCGCCCACGGCGGCCTCACCACGCTGGGCGCGAACGTGTTCTCCATGGCGGTTGTCGGCCCGTGGGTCGGGTACGGCGGGTACCGGCTGGTCCGGCGGCTCACCGCACGGCTGCCCGAGACCACCGCGCTCGGCTTCGCGGTGTTCGCGGGGGCGGCGCTGGCGTCGCTGAGCACGTATTCGGTGACCAGCCTGCAACTGGCGCTGGCCTTCCCCGACGCCGGCAGCGGCGTTCTGGGCGCCTTCGCGAAGTTCGGTGCCATCTTCTCCATCACCCAGATCCCGCTCGCCGTGATCGAGGGCCTCGTCACGGTCGTCATCGTGCGGCTGCTGAGCACGGTCGCCCGCGACGAACTCCTCCGGCTGGCCGTGCTGCGGTCGGCCGCGGGCGGTTCCGCCGCGCCGGCCGGCGGAAGGGCGGTGTGAGACATGGCATCCCCGGAACGCGACACCGCCGGGCACGGCGGCACGCCGGCGGACGGCGGCGGGCCCGGACCCCGGACGAGCGGGCGCCCGCGGGCCGCGACGACGTGGCTGCTGGTGCTGGTCGCCGCGCTGATCGCCGTACTGCCGCTCCTCATCGGGGCGGGACGGCACCTGGCCGAGCCGTTCGCCGGTGCGGACGGCCAGGCGGAGGAGGCGGTCGGCGAGCTCGCGCCCGACTACCGGCCCTGGTTCGCGCCGCTGTACGAGGCGCCGTCCGGCGAGATCGAGTCCGGCCTGTTCGCGCTGCAGGCGGCGATCGGCGCCGGGGTCATCGGCTACTACTTCGGCGCCGCGCGGACCCGGCACCGGCTGCGGCCGGCCGCCGGGGGCGTGCGGCCCGGCGGCGGTGCGTCCCCCGGCGCGGAGGCCGGACCAGGGACAGACCGGCGCTGACCTGTGCTCGCGATCGACGCCGCGGCCCACAGCAGCCCCTGGCGGCGGGTGCACCCCGCCGTCAAGGGCACGCTCTTCGGAGGTCTGCTGGCCTGCGCCCTGGTGCTGCCGGTGTGGCCGGGTGCCGCGCTGAGCGCCCTGGCCGCGCTGGCGGTCGGTTTCGGTCCGGCACGGGTGCCGCCGCGCGCGTTCGCCCGTGCCGCGTGGGTGCCGCTGCTCTTCGTGCTCACCGGGGCGGTGACGATGCTCGTCAGCGTCGGCGGACCGGACGCCGTGCTGGCGTGGGCGCCGGACGGCTGGCGGCGCGCCGCCGAGGTCGCCGGCCGGGCGGCCGCGGCGCTGTGCTGCCAGCTGATGTTCGCCTTCAGCACGCCGCTCGCCGACCTGCTCCCCCGCCTGGCGCGGCTCGGCCTGCCGACCGCGCTGGTCGAGACGGTGGCGCTGACGTACCGGATGCTGTTCGTCCTGCTGGACACCGCGCGCCGGATCCGCACCGCGCAGGCGGGCCGCCTCGGCTACCAGACCCGTGCCGCGTGGGTCCGCTCGCTGGGCGTGCTCGGCGCGGCCGTGTTCGTCCGCTCCTTCGAGCGCGCCCGCCGGATGCGGCGCGGCCTGGAGTGCCGTGGCTACGAGGGCGAGCTCACCGTACTCGTCGACACACCGCCGGTCCGGCCGGCGGCGCTGCTCGCGGCGGCCCTGCCCCCGTTGTCGGTGGCCGCCGCCGCCCTGCACCCCGGGATGTGGCCGTGACCGACTCCGACGCCTCCACCGCCCGGCCCGCCGTCCTGGCCGGCCGCGGCCTCGCCTTCGGCTACCACGCGACCGATCCGGCCCCGGTGTTCACGGACGTGTCGGTCGAGGTGCTCTCCGGCGAGGTGCTGGCGGTCCTCGGCCCCAACGGGGGCGGCAAGACCACCCTGCTGCGGCTGCTCGCCGGCAGCCTCACCCCGGACGCCGGGCGGATCGTCCTGGACGGCGCCGCCGTGCGGCGCACCCGGCGCGGGACCGCCGGGTTGCGCCGCCGCGTGCAGCTGGTCTTCCAGGACCCCGATGACCAGCTCTTCTCGGCGAGCGTCACCCAGGACGTGTCGTTCGGTCCGCTCAACCAGGGCCTGGCCGAGCGGGAGGTCCGCGACCGCGTCGCGTGGGCGCTCGCGGCACTGGACATCACCGGCCTGGCGGAGCGGCCGACCCATCTGCTCTCCTTCGGCCAGCGCAAACGCGTGGTACTGGCCGGTGCGCTGGCGATGCGGCCGGACGTGCTCGTCCTCGACGAGCCGACCGCCGGCCTCGATCCGGCCGGTGTCGAGTCGCTGCTGGCCACGCTGGAGGGACTGCGCTCGGCCGGCACGACCCTGGTCGTCTCGACACACGACGTCGACCTCGCGCACCGCTGGGCCGACCGCGCCCTGCTGCTGGACCGGGCCGTGCTGGCGGTCGGTCCGGCACGGGAGGTGCTGGCCGACCCCGCCCTGCTGTCCGCCGCCCGGCTCCGCCCGGCGTGGGGCCCGGCGGTGGGTTCCGCCCTGCGCGCGGCGGGGGCGCTCCCGGCGGCCGCCCCGGACCCGGCGACTCCGGACGACGTGATCCGGTTGGGCGGATGAGGCGGCCGCGCTGCCGCTCCTCGCGCGCGCGGGCCAGCAGGATGCTGCGGGCGACGGCGTACAGCCAGGGCAGGGGCTCGCGCGCGGGGACCTTCGCGCGGCGCCGCCAGGCCACCGCCAACGTCTCCGCGGCGACGTCGTCGGCCCGGTCCGGCCGGACCCGCCGCCGCGCGTAGCGGCGGACGTCGTCGTAGTGGCGTTCGGAGAACCGGGTGAACTCGCCCCGGGCGGCGTCCGCGTCCTCGTCCTCCGTCATCGGCCCCCTTCCGTTGGACTCGCCCCCTTGTGCTGGAGGGAGGCGGATCGTTACCGGAGGGGTGCGCCGGATTCCGGGCCCCGTGCTCGCCGCTCCGCCCGGGGAGCGGCACGGGGGAGGTCACCCGTCGGCGGCCGCGACCTCCCGGAGCACCTGTTCGCTCATCCGCCAGCGGTCGGATGTCGCGCGGTAGCGGAGGCCGCGCTGGGCCTCGACCGTGGCGGCGAGCCGCCGCCGCTGATCGGGGCCGAGGTCGCCCGCCATGTCGGCCGCGAGCTTCATGGCGTGGTAGTGCTCGAACGCACTGCGGGGGTCGGCGACGGCCGCCAGCACCGCCTCGGGGTCGCGCAGGTCGGGCCGCTGCCGCATCGCGGCGAGCGCCGTCACCCGTTCGCCCTCGTCGTCGCCGCGCAGCCACGCGGCGACCTGCTCGGGCGTGGCCTGCAGCGTCGCCGCGGTGCGCCGCGCCTCGTCCATGAGCTGTTCGAGAACCTGGGTGCGCTCCCGGCCCCGCGGCAGGTCCGTCCGGAGCTGCCGGTACTCGGTGGCGTGCGCCCGCGCGTCCTCCTCGAGGATCGCCACCGCCTGCTCGCGTAGCCGCGCCGCCTCGTCGCGGTCGCCGTCGAGCTCCGCCCTGCGGGCTGACGCCACGGCCTCCGCCGCCTTCCGCAGGTTCACGCGGGTGCCGTTGAACTCGAAGCTGTCGACGAGGTGGCCAAACATCCCGACGAGCAGCAGCAGGGCGCCGACCGTGAGCAGCGCGGTGGTGCCGGCCTCGTTGCCGCTGGTGAACACCGCCACCGCTCCGGTCACCAGCGCGGCACCTCCGGCGCCGCCGGCGATCCACTGCAGCGTGCCCGGGGGCAGCTTGCGGCTCCTCGGGGTGGACGGGGGTTGCGAAGGGGGCACGCCGGTCTCCTCACCGCGACGGACGGACGACCACCGGGGCCCGGGAAGGCGCGGGGTCCCGGAGGCCATTCAACCGGACGCGCCGCCGGACCGCAGGCGATCGCCGGCCCCGCGCGGCTGCCGCCCGACCGCCGTCATCGGCCGTCGCCGAGCACGTCGGATGCGGGCAGGCCCGGTCCGCCCGGTCCGCCCCGCCTGGTTCGCCCCCGCGCCGCCCGGCTCGGACCGCGGATGGTGCGCCCGCTGCGCACGGCCACCGACGGCGGGCTGAGGAGCGGCCGCCTCCCGCCGACCGCCCTGGTTCGGCGAGAGCGGCGGGTGAGCGCGCCGCGCACCTTTTGCCTGTTCGGCGTCATGTGGCGGCCGAGGCCGGGAACGCTGGGAGGGGGACCGCGGCGAGGTGGACGACGCGGCATCCGCTGTCAGGAGGTCGGGCCATGCTGGCAACCCCGAAGCGGCGGAGCGTGGTGGCCGCCGGGGCGGCGGTCTACGTCGCGGCGGGCGCCCTGCTGTACGCGACCGGCCACGCCGCGGTACACGCGGCCAGCTACTACGCCTCCGGGCCGCTGACTGAGCTGTGGCTGCCGGTCCTGGCGGCCATGCTGCTGATCCGGCTGCTTCCCTGGCGGACGCCCGTGGAGGCGGAGGCCGACCAGCTGCGCCGGGACCTCGGGATCCGCCACCTGCGGCCGGAGGTCGTGGCGCTGCTCGGCTGCCTCCTCGCCTTCCACGTCGGCGACGTGCTGCTGGGCTTCGCTCTGGGCATGGTGAACCCGGCGTTCCCCGCGCTGTCCTACGACATCGCCAAGGTGCTCTTCCTGCTGATCGTCCCCATGATCCTGATCGGTCCCGAGGGGATCATGCGCTACACGGTCGGCGGCCCGCGGTCGGCCCGGCTGGGGCTGCGGGTCCCCGACTGGTGGCGGTGGGCCGGGCTGGTCGCCGTCGCCGTCTACATGTACCTGGCGCTGTTCACGCCGTGGACCAGCCCGCTGCCGACGCCCTACACCCTGCCGACCGGGTACGCCCTGTGGGCGCGGATCCTGCTTGCCTTCGCCGACTCGGTGGTGCTCGGCGAGATCTTCTTCCGGGCGGTGCTGCAGACCCGGCTGGAGCTGCTCCTCGGCCGGTGGCCGGGGATCGTCGTGACGGCCCTCGTCTACGGCGTTTCGAGCGCGGTCGCGACGCACGCCTACCCCCAGTGGTGGGTCATCGTGGCGATGGGCGTGGTGGCGCAGGGGTCGGCGGGCCTGCTGTTCGGCTACCTCTGGTCGCGCTACCGCAACCTGTGGGTGAACATCCTGCTGCACGGCTTCATCAGCGGCCTCACGGTGCTGCCGGTCATCCTGTCCGGCTAGACCCGGCGGTACCGCGGCGGTTGGGTCGGCGCGCCGCGGGTAGCCGCGAGATGACCTGCGGGGACAGGCGCCGTCGGCGCGGCGTCGGTGCTCCCCGTCCATGCGGCGCGGTGGCCCGCGCCGGTTCGGGAGGGCGACATGGCGGAGTCCCGGGACGCCTTCGTGGAACTGCAGGACCGCGTCGACCGGCCGGGGACACCGGCGCTGGACCGGTTGCGCGCGGCGCAGTCCCGGCACGGCGCGGTCCGGGCCGAGGACGAGCGGCGGATCGCCGCGGAACTGGGCCAGCCGGTGGCCGCGGTCGCCGGGGCGGCGTCGTTCTTCGCGGACCTGGCGTCCGGCCCCCGGGGCCGGCGCCACATCCGGGTCTGCGACGGCACCGCGTGCTTGGTGGCGGACCGCGGCCGGCACATCCGGCGGCTGGAGGAGGGGTTCGGAGTCCGCTGCGGCGGATGCGCGCCCGACGGCTCGGTCTCACTCGCCAAGGTGTACTGCCTCGGGTACTGCTACGCGGCGCCGAGCGCCCTGGACGGCGAGCTGCCGTGCACCGGAGCCGGACTGGGCGGGCTGCTGCCGGCCGGCACCGCGGCCCCCGGCGGGCCGGGGCCCGCGCCACCGGTCCCGTTCCGGTGCGCCGCGCGGGACGCGGTGCTCCTGGCCGGACTCACCGGAGCCGAGGGGCCGTGGCAGGTATGGCCGCGGATCGCCGCGTCCGGCGACCCCGGTTCGGTGCTGCGCGAGGTCGCCGCGGCCGGGCTGCGCGGCCGCGGCGGTGCCGGGTTCCCGGTCGCGGACAAGTGGCGGGCGGTGCGGGCCGGAGCGCGGCCCCGCTATGTCGTGGCCAACGGCGACGAGGGGGACCCCGGGTCCTTCTGCGACCGGCTGCTCATGGAGAGCGACCCGCACCGGGTCCTGGAGGGGCTGGTCCTCGCCGGCTTCGCGGTGGGGGCGGAACGGGGGCTGCTGCTCGTCCGGTCCGAGTACCCGCTCGCCGCCCGGCGGCTGCGCGCGGCGGCGGACGGCGCGCGGGCGGCCGGGCACCTCGGATCCGACGTGCACGGCTCGGGGTTCGGCTTCGACGTGGAGGTGGTCCAAGGCGCGGGCTCCTACGTGGCCGGCGAGGAGACGGCTCTGCTGCACACCCTCCAAGGGCTGCGCGGCGGGGTGCGGGCGCGCCCGCCCTATCCCGCGCGGCGCGGTTTCCGGAACCGTCCGACGGCGGTGAACAATGTGGAGACGCTCGCGGCCGTGCCGTGGATCGCGGCGCACGGCGGAGCGGCCTACGCCCGGCTGGGCCGCGCCCCGGAGACCGGGACGAAGCTGGTGAGCCTGAACGAGCGGTTCGCCCGGCCCGGGGTGTTCGAGGTGGAGTTCGGCACGCCGCTGCGCCTCCTCGTCGAGGAGCTGGGCGGCGGGCTGCGCTCCGGGGAGGCGCCGCGCTCCGTCCAGGTCGGCGGACCGCTGGGCGGATTCCTGCCGCCGGAGGAACTGGACGTGCCGCTGCTGGCCGCCGACCTGGGGCGCCGCGGCGTCCCGCTCGGGCACGCGAGCCTGGTCGCCGTGGACGCGGGAGTGCCGGCCCGGGACCTGCTCCGGCACCTGTGGGAGTTCGCGGCGGCGGAGAGCTGCGGCAGCTGCTCGCCGTGCCGGGTGGGGTCGCGGCGCGGCCTGGAGCTCGCGCGCGGGATCGGCTCCGGAGCGGCGGCGCCGGTCCGCGAGGCGCTGGAGGAGCAGGATCCGGTGCTGGAGGCGATGGCGGTGGCCAGCCTGTGCGCGTTCGGGCGCGGCGTGGCCGGGGCGGTGCGCGGCCTGCTGCGCGTGTACGGCGACGAGCTGCGGGGCGGCCGCTGATGCGGGTCCGGGTGGCGGACACGGCGGTGGAGCTCGCCGAGGGCGCGACCGTGCTGGCGGCGGTCCGGGCGGCCGGGCAGGAGGTGCCGACGCTGTGCCAGGACGACCGGCTGGCCCCGGTGGGCTCGTGCCGGGTATGCCTGGTCGACGTCGACGGCCGGGTGCTGCCGGCCTGCACCACGCCGGCCGCGGACGGCATGCGGGTACGGCCGCAGGAGGAGCGGGCCCGCGCGGCGGCGCGCCGGGCGCTGGAGCTGGTCGCGGCCGGGCTGCCGGAGCGGGCGCTGGCGGTCCCCGCCGACCGGAGCGAGCTCGTGCGCTGCTGCGCGCTGCTCGGCGTGTTCGCGGGCTCCTTCGGCGCGCTGCCGCACCGCCGCGGAACGGACCACTCCCACCCCTACGTCAAGCTGGACCGGGACCTGTGCATCGCCTGCCAGCGGTGCGTGCGGATGTGCGCCGAGGTGCAGGGCACGTTCGCCCTGGACATGGGCGGGCGGGGCTTCGACACCGTGGTGGTGCCCGGTGCCGGCGAACCGTGGGTGGACTCCCCCTGTGTGGGGTGCGGCGGCTGCGTGGACAGCTGCCCCACCGGAGCGCTGTCCGAGCCGGGGCTGCTCGACCCGAGCCCGCTGGCCGGCACCACCCGGACCACGTGCGGTTACTGCGGAGTGGGCTGCTCCCTGGACGTACACGTCCGCGGAGGTTCGGTCGCCGCGGTCACGCCCGTGCACGGCGCTCCCGTCAACCGGGGGCATGCGTGCGTGAAGGGGCGGTTCGCGCACGGGTACACCCGCGCGCGGGACCGGCTGACCGTGCCGCTGCTGCGTCGCGGCGGGCGGGACGCGCCGCTGGAGGAGGCCTCCTGGGAGGAGGCGGTCGGCTTCGCGGCGGGCCGGCTGGCCGCGATCCGCGCGGCGCGCGGCCCGGATGCGGTCGCGGTGATCTCCTCGGCGCGGGCCACCAACGAGGAGAACTACCTGGCGCAGAAGTACGCGCGTGCCGTCCTCGGGACGAACAGCGTCGACAACTGCTCGCGGCTGTGCCACGCGCCCTCGGCGTCCGGCCTGACGGCGGCGTTCGGGCTCGCCGGCGGCACCAATCCGTTCGACGACCTGGACCGCGCCGACTGCTTCCTCGTCGCCGGCGCCAATCCCACGGAGGCGCACCCGGTGGTCGGCGCCCGGATCAAGCAGCGGGTGCTCGCCGGTGCGGGCCTGGTGGTCGCCGACCCCCGGCGGACCGACCTCGCGGACCTGGCCGATGTGCACCTGCGGGGCCGGCCGGGCAGCAACGTGGCGGTGTTCAACGGCATCGCGCACGTGCTGCTGGCCGAGGGCCTCGCCGACGAGGCGTTCCTGGCCGAGCGGGCGAGCGGGCTCGCCGAGCTGCGGGAGGTGCTGCGCGACCATCCGCCGGAGCGGGTGGCCCGGCTCTCGGGGATCGCGCCGGGCGACCTGGCGCGCGCAGCGCGCCGCTTCGGCTCGGCCGAGCGGCCGGCCATCCTGTACGGCCTGGGGGTGACCGAGCACCGGCACGGTACGGACGGCGTCCGCACGCTCGCCAACCTGGCCGTCCTCACCGGCTCGGTCGGCACGGAGGGCGGCTGCGGCGTGCTCCCGCTGCGCGGTCAGAACAACGTGCAGGGGGCGTCGGACATGGGCGCGCTGCCGGACCACCTGCCCGGCTACCAGCCGGTCGCCGAGCCGGCCGCGCGGGAGCGCTGCGCCGCCGTGTGGGGCGCGCCGGTGCCGGAGCGCCCGGGGCTGCGGATCCCGGAGATGTTCGACGCCGCGGTGGCCGGCCGGCTGGGCGCGCTACATGTCATCGGCGAGGACATCATGCGCAGCGACCCCGACTCCGGGCACGTGCGCGCGGCGCTCGCCGCCTGCGAACTGGTGGTGTGCCAGGACGTCTTCCTGTCCGGCACTGCGGAACTGGCCGACGTGGTCCTCCCGGCGGCGTCCTTCCTGGAGAAGGACGGGACGTTCACGAACTTCGAGCGGCGCGTCCAGCGTGTGCGTCCGGCGGTGGCACCGCCCGGGCAGGCGCGGAGCGACTTCGCGATCCTGCACCTGCTGGCCGGTGCCCTGGGAGCCGACCTGGGCTGCCCTAGTCCGGCGGACGCGCTCGCCGAGTGCGCGGCGGTGGCGCCGCTGTTCGGCGGCCTGTCCCACGCGCGGCTGGACCGCGACGGGCCGCTGCACTGGCCGTGCCGCGGCGCCGGCGAACGGGGCGAGGCCGTCCTGTACCTCGACCGGTTCGCCACGCCGGACGGCCGGGCCGCGCTCGCCGCGCGTCCGTACCTGCCGCCGGGTGAGCAGCCGGACGGGGCGTACCCGTTCGTGCTGGTCACCGGGCGGCGGCTGGCGCACTACAACACCGGGTCGATGACCCGGCGTACCGCCAACGCCGAGCTGCTGTCCGCCGAGACCCTGGATGTGCACCCCGCCGACGCCGACCGCCTCGGGATCGCCGACGGCGACCGCGTCGAGGTGGCCAGCCGCCGGGGCGCGATCGTCCTCGCGGCGCGCCGCACCGACGAGGTCGCGCCCGGGGAGCTGTTCACCGCCTTCCACTTCCCGGACGCTCCGGCCAACGTCTTGACGTCGGGGTTCGCCGACACCGTGACGGGCTGTCCGGAGTACAAGGTGAGCGCGGTGGCGCTGCGGCCGGCCCCGGAGGGCCCGCCGCCCGGTCCCGGCCGGGCGGCGCGGGGCTGACCGGCTCGGCCGGCCGACGGGGCGCCCGGTGGCCGCTCCCCGGCCGCGGGCTCCGGTCCCCGCGCGCCCGCCGCGGGCCCCCGCGGTCAGCCGCCCTCGGCTCCGGTGCGCTGCCGCGGCCCCGCCGCGGGCTCGCGCGACCGCGGCACCAATGTCTCCATCGAGATGGGCCCGAGCAGCCCCGAGAACATGTAGTGCGCCCTCAGCAGCAGGTCGTCCACGGTCACCAGCCCGACGAGGGACCTGCCCTCCACGACCGGCAGCCGGCGGAACGCGTGGTGGCCGAAGACGTCGAACACGTCCTCGACCGGATTGTCGGGACCGACCACCATGACGTCGCGCGACATCACGTCGCGGACAAGCGTCTGCTCGGCGGGCAGCCCCCGGGCGACGCACCGGATGACGAGGTCCCGGTCCGTCACGATCCCCACGATCTCCTGGTCCAGCACGACCAGGCAGCCGACCCCGGTCCGCTCCATCTCCCGGGCCACCTCGGCGACCGAGGCGACCGGCGGTACGGCGTCGACCGGGCTCGTCATGATCTCGCGTACGTTCATGTCCGCCCCCCTCGCGGATTCCGCGTGCGGACGGCCTCCCTCCGGAGGACCGTCCGGGCCGCCGGATCCGACCGACCACTGTCCACCCTCACGCACCGTGATCGGGCGGACCAGGGTCAAAGGGCATGATCAGGGGGGGACCGGGCGGGGCGGACGGCACGCACGGCGGGGAGTCCGGTGCGGGGAGTCCGCGGTTCGTGGGAGTCTCCGAACCGCTGGCCGCGGAACCGCCCGTGGCGCACGCGCCTGACGTCCGACGACCGTGACCCGGAGGGCGGGGTCCGCCCCTGCCACGGCATAGCGCCCTCAGCAGGCCCCGGTGACCGAATCCGGCCACCGACGCATTCAGCCCTTCGCCATCCGGGTTGAGGACACCTGCGGTCGCCTCCCCCGCCGTACCCGTTCACATTCCCTGACCTGGGAATTCACCCGGAAAGTCGCATCACGCTGTCCTCGGTGAAAGCCCGTCCCCGCGGCCGCGCCGCTTATTCCGATCCGGAAAACGGCACCCGGATTCGTCCGATCCATCGATCATAATCGCCGCTGAAAGCCATTCACGGTTCAGAAACCATCCGTGGTTCCGAGCCGTCCGAGTTCTCAACCGCTCGGCGCGGCGGCGATGACAGGTGAATGACGGAGCGCTTGGGGTGCGGCGTTGAGCGAAGAGTACGTTATCCGGCCTGACGAGATCATCGTTCCCGAACTGAACGTCTGCGAACTGCAGACCGCGGCCAGCGCCCTGCGCGGCGACGGCACCGGAATCGCCCAGACCGGCAACGACATCAAGAGCGCGTGGGAGGGGCTCGCGGGCAATTACATCGCGCCCGAGGCCGAGACCCTGCTGGCCGCCGTCAATCCGGTTGCCACCGCCGGTGACGACTTCGAATCCGCGGTGTCCACCGTCGCCGACGCACTGGACGATTTCGCCGCGGAGGCCGGGCCCATCCAGGCGCGGCTGCGCGAGCTCAAGGGCGAGGCGGTGGCGTTCAAGGCGCACATAGACGCCAATGAGGACTGGCGCAAGGACGAGGACAAGGTCGACGAGTTCAACGAACTCAACGACGAGATCCTCGCGAAACTCAACGCCTACATGGCGGCCGAGCGGGCGTGCGCGAACAGGATCACCGCCATCTTCGGGGGGACCACCTTCGTCGCCGGGGAGTACGGCGCCGAGCCGACCGCGCGCGACGGCCAGGAGGTCTACGGCTACACCTCCGTTCCGGAGGGCGTGCAGACGCCGTGGGCGACCCCGCAGGAGCACGACGCCCCGTGGTGGGAGGACGTCGCCATGGGGGCCTGGGACTTCGTCTCCGCCCCGTTCCTGGACGCCGCCTCCATGGTCGGCCTGTACACCGAGGAGGGCGGCTGGTTCAACGGCAACCCCCTCGATAACGCCAAGCAGTACTGGGGCGAGACCTGGGAAGGCGTGCGGATGCTCGCCTTCGCCGACGGCTGGGAGAACGGACTGGCGGCCTGGACGGAGGTCGCGCACTCGATCGTCCCGTGGCGCGAGTGGGGCGACCGCCCCGGCTACGTGATCACCCAGGGCATCCTCAACATCGGCACCACCATCGCCGGCATCGCCCTGACCGCCACCGGCGTCGGCGCGACCGTAGGCGTCCCCATCCTGGCCTCGCGGGTCTCCCAAGGCATGCGGGGGCTGCGGGCCGTCAACAACGCCGACCTGCCCAACGCACCGGACGCGCCGGACCTGCCGACGAACCGGTCCGACCTCGACATCAACCAGGGCCACAACCGCCCAGGCCCTGACGGAGCCCCGTCTCCGGACGCGGAACTCGCCGCCGCGCTCGACGGGCTGGACATCCCCCAGACCCGGCTCGACGGCCTCAGCGAGTCCCTGGACGACGCCGCCCGCCTCAGCGAGCTTCCGGACTCGCCGACGCCTGAACCCGCCCCCCGTCCGGACACGCCGGACAGCACACCGTCCGAGCCCAGCCGGCCAGGCACGGACACCGACACCACCCCCAGCGAACCCGCCGACCGGACCCCCGAGAGCCCCGCGCGGGACGAGCCACCGGCCGACACGGACCGCCCGGTCGACCGCAACGACACCGACACCGCTGCGGACAGGCCGGACAGCGAGAGCGCGGATACGCAGCGCACGCCGGACCGCGACGCCGACGCGGAGGCGAACGCGGACGCGAACGCCGACCAGGAGACCCGGGCCGCCGACGCGGACGCCTCCGACCCGCTCCGGAATCCCGAGAACCTGCCGACTACCCGGCAGATGCAGGAATACTTGATCGAGCGCTTCCGCCAGGACCTGGACCTGGCCGAACTCGCCCACCCCGAGGGCATCATCGGTGAAATTCATGACCGGCAACGGGCACTCGTGAACGCGGGCCTGCCGGAAGGGCGCGCGGAGATGTCGATCGGCGACCGGCCCGGGGGCGGGCCGTCGCCCGACCTGTCGCCGTCGGCTCGGCTGGACACTCCGTCCGGGGGCGGTCCTTCCGGGGGAGGCCCGGATCTGCCTTCGACGGACCGCGGCAGCACCGGGACCATCGACACGCCCGGCGGTGGCAGCGGCCCGTCGAGCGGTGGTCCGGACCTCCCGTCGAACGGCCGCGGCGACGGTCCGGGCGGCCTCCCGGACGACGGGGGATCGTCGGATCGTGGGGGCTCCTCGGGGACATCGGGTGATGGCGCATCGAACGGCGACGGCCCTTGGAAGCCCATAGGCGCAAAGGACGCGCCAGAAGGCTACGTGTGGGTCCGCAATGGCGACATGCCGTACATCCGGCGACTGCCGGGCCGCCAGGACCTCCCGGCGCTGGAGTGGGACTGGGAGACCGGGGACTTCCAGAACGCCACCCCGCGCGAGAGGGAGTACTTCCCACGGGGAGCCACCCGGGAGCAGGCGTTTGACGCGCTGATCTCAGGCAACAACTCCTCGTTCCAGAAGTTCGTCGACGTACTGAAAGACCTCAAGCTCATCGACGCGTCCAACGTGGATGCCGACGGCCGCCCGTTGGATGTCCTCAACGCGATGCGGGATCCATCGGGGCAGTCGTACGACAACATTCGCCACTACGCCAAGGAAGAGTTCCGCAACGCGATCGTCCGCCATGTCCTGGACCCGCAGTTCGTCACAGCGGATCCCCGCTTCGAGCAGTTCCGCGCTAACGGTCTCGATGAGGATCAAGCTCTTCGAGCCACGAGCCACCAGATGATGCTGGAGGTGAGCGGCGATCTCGCCCCTTCCGATCGCGGCAGTCTGGGCGAGTCGTGGTACCGGGAGATGTACGCCCAAGACGGGGAGACCCAGGTCACCATCAGCAGGGCCGAGGCAGAGGCTCAAGGGTTCGAACTCCAGTCGAACCGGCGGCTCGACATCGTGGAGGGAAACACCGCATTCGAGATCAAGAACTACACCGGAAAGCTCGGCACGGAGCAGATACAGCAGCTCGGCGACCTCATCGAGATCACCGGGCACGAAGTGAGACTCAAAGACGGATCTTTTGTCCCGGTCGACGACGCGGTCGTGGTGTTCCCGGACCCCGCAGGGGTCCGAAGCAACGCGCAGATACTCAGCGACCTGCTCGACAGGTACGAGGACGCCAGCATCGAGATCGAGATCCACAACGATCGCGGAGAGAGCTTGCGCGTCTCCCCTGACAAGGACGATGTCGCGTTCCTCAGCGGCCGCGGCACCTGGGGCGGCGAGCCCGGCGCGGCCACACTGGAACAGTGGCTCACTGGGGAACGCGCCGTACCGGATGCGGACGCGCATCTGAGGAGAGATGGCGTCGGTGACACGGAGTAGCATGATCGACCTGGAAAACACCTTGCCCGATGGGAGGCGGCTAATGGCGCTGGGACGAATCGCTGTGGCGTTCAGCGGACCCGATCTCACCGCCATTGCCCGGACAATCTGGGAGCGGCGGCTGTGGGGGGAGAACGCTGTCCCCGTCGACCTGACCGTCGATATCGAGGGCACGCCGGCAACCCCCACCCCGGACTGGCTTCGCCAGTATGCCGACACCGGGCAGACCATCGCCGCGTTCTTCGACAGCGGCCACTACTACAAGCTCGTCATCGAACCCCGCCGCGTCGTACAGGCCACGTTCGACTTCGAAGGAGATCCGTCCGACCTGGTGGAGTTCCTCAGCGGCATTCCCTTCGAGGTGGCCTCGTTCGCGACTCGGTATCGGGAGTGGCGCAAGGGAGCACTCAGGTACCGCGGCCCCGGATTCGGTAACTACCACATTCCGCACGGGTGGGCGTGCGCCTTCAAGGGAGATGGCCACCGCAACCTGGTATCCCGACGTTGGCTGGAGACCGGACCCTGGCGGCTCCTGCGCGGGCCCCACGACACCACATTGGTGCAGTTCCACGACCTCGACCTGAATGCGGCCGAAGCCCTGCAACAGGCCAGGCCGGCACACGAACACATGGGTATCAGGCCCGAGGGCGGCTACCTCCAGACTCCCTACCTCTACCGGCATGACATCAAAGGCCTCTACGACGAGAACCGCCGCGTCCTCAAGATCGTCGTCCTCGGGCGGACGGTACCGGCGGTGGAGATGCGCGACGCCTGCGCCGCCCGCCGGGACAACGCGCTCGGCCCCGAGCAGCCGATCGACAACGTCGCCTTCATCTTCCCCGACCCGGCCGAAGCCCGCGCGCACCTCCCCCGGCTCTGGCCCTACGAGCTGGAGTGCTGGACCATCATCGACGGCGTCGAGACCCGCCTCGACACCGACCAGCCGCCGGAGGAGACCGGCGCCTGACGCCGACGGCCCGGCCCGGCGGGTCTGGGAAAACCGGCGTTCGCCGCGCGCGGCCGCGGGCGCGGCGATAGCCTTGTCCTGTTCCTGCCTCCTTGGCGCATAAGCAGTGCGGGAACGCAGGCCCGGGCCGGTGCTTGTCCACCGCCCGGGCTGTCTGCGTCTCCGCCGGGCGGGCGGACGGCCGCCTCGGCGACGCTGCGGAGCGTTCGGGCGTACCGCGCTCCGGCAGCGGAAGGCCGGCCACGATGCCGCCGCGGGCGCCCGCTGGGCTGCACGGGCTCAGCCGCCTGCGCCGGAGCGGCGCCGACGAGGAGCCAGCCCACGCCGAGGAGGAGGGCGAGGACGGCGCTCGCCAGTCGCTTGGTAGGCATGGCGCCAGGGTCGCTCCGCCGCATACGGCCGAGCTACCCCGCCGTCGCCACGAACTCCGACAAATCCCCGAAAATACCTCCCAATAGCGCGTTACCGGACGGTAGCGTCATGCCCGTACCCCCCAGAGGCGTGTCGGAGGGCAGAACATGTCGCGTCCGGAGTTGAGATTCGAGATCCTCGGCCCCCTACGCGTGCAGGTTGACGGCGAGGGCGCCGAGCTGAGCGCCGTGAAGCCCCGCATGCTGCTCGCCACCCTGCTGCTCCAGGCGAACCGCATGGTGCCGCTCGACACCATCGTCGAAACGCTGTGGCCGGAGCGGCCGCCCGCCTCTGCCGTGGCCAACGTGCGCACCTATGCCAGCGCCCTGCGCGCCGCCCTGGGCGGGTCCGACCGCATCCGCGCGGGCTCCGCCGGCTACGCGATCCGCGTCGAGCCCGCTGAACTCGACCTGCACGTGTTCAACGACCTCGTCCGGCAGGCGGAGGCCGCACGTGAGCGGGCGCACCATGAGACGGCGCTCGGGCTGCTGCACCGGGCGATGTCGCGGTGGCGGGGGCGCCCCCTGGAGGACCTGCCGGCCAGCCCCATGTGGGAGGGCGCGGTGGGCCGGATGGTGGAGCGGCGGGTGGCGGTCGCCGAGGAGCGCGGGGCCCTGCAGCTGTCCCTCGGCCAGCACGCCGCGGCGATCTCCCCGCTACGGGCGCTGCTCGCCGAGCACCCGTTCCGGGAGCGGCTGTGGCTGCAGCTCATCCTGGCGCTGTACGGCAGCGGGCGGCGCGCCGAGGCGCTGCGCGCCTTCGCCGACGTGCGCAGGCTCCTCGTCGAGGAGCTCGGCGTGGAGCCGTGCGCCGAACTGCGGCAGGTGCACGAGGCGGTGCTCGACGGCGACCCCGCCGCGACCACCATCACCGCGGCGCTGGCCACCGTGCTGCCGACGGCGCTGCCCCCGGTCTGCCAGCTTCCTCCCGACCTCCCGGACTTCCAGGGCCGTGCCGAGCTCGTGCACGGCCTCCTCCGGCTCGGCGCGGACGGGCAGCGGGGCCCCGGCGTCACCGTCGTGGCCGGCCCTCCCGGGGTCGGGAAGTCGACGCTGGTCACCCACGTCGCGCACGCGCTGCGCGACCGGTTCCCCGACGGGCAGCTCTACCTCGACCTCAAGGGGACCACCCCGGAGCCGACCGCCCCGGCCGAAGCGCTCGCCGAGGTGCTCCGCGCCCTCGGGGTGGTGGGCCGCACCATCCCCGCCGGCCTGCCCGGGCGGACGGCGATGTACCGCTCGCGGCTGGCCGGGCGGCGCATGCTGCTGGTGCTGGACGACGCCGGCGACACCGAGCAGATCCTCCCCCTCCTGCCCTCGACACCGGAATGCGGGGTCCTCGTCACCAGCCGGCGCCGCCTCACCGACCTCCCCGGCGCCCAGCTGGTGGAGCTCGACGTGCTCGCGCCGGACGCCGCCACCGCGCTGCTCGCCGCGATCGCCGGCCCCGAGCGGGTCGCGCAGGAGCCGGAGGCCGCGGCGGCCATCGTGGAATCGTGCGGCGGGCTCCCGCTGGCACTCCGGCTGGCCGGCGCCAAGCTGGCCGGACGGTACGGATGGCCGCTGCGCGTGCTCGCCGAACGGCTGACCGACGAGTCGCGGCGGCTCGGCGTCCTCGGCGGGGTGCGGGCCAGCTTCGAGGCGAGCCTGCACTCGCTGCTGCCGCCGGCCGCGACCGTGTTCCGGCTGCTCGGCACGCTGGAGGAGATGCCCGCGACCCCGAGCTGGACGATCGGCGCGCTGCTGGACCGGCCGGCGGCCGACGACGTCCTGGACACCCTGGTCGACGCCAACCTGATCCGCCCGGTCGGCGTGGACGAGCTCGGCCAGCCGCGCTACGCGATGCACGACCTGCTCCGGCTCTACGCCCGGGAGGTCGCGACCGCGCCCGGCGACACCGAGCACCGCCGCCGCGCCGTCCGCCGGGTGGTGGGCGGCTGGCTGTCGCTCACCGACATGGCCAACACGGGGCTGCCGGTGAACCCCTTCATCCCGCGCCTCACCACCGCGCCCCGCTGGCAGGTGGAGCCGGCCGCCCGCCAGCGCCTGGCCGACCGGCCGCGCGCGTGGTTCGACGCCGAGCGGCACTCCCTCGTCGCCGCCGTCGGGCAGGCGGCGTCGGCCGGCCTGCCGGCCTCGGCGTGGGAGCTCGCGGTGTCCCTCGTGCCCTACTTCGACCTGCGCGCGCACTACGACGACTGGCAGCGCACGCACCGGGTGGCACTGGAAGCCACCCGCACGGCCGGGCTGCGGCGGGGCGAGGCCGCCCTGCTCCGCGGGCTCGGCCAGTTACACATCTACCAGGACGAGTTCGACGAGGCCGTGCGGGCGTTCCGCCGCTCCCAGGAGCTGTTCGCCGCGGAGGGCGACGAGCACGGCGAGGCCATCGCCACCAGCGGCCTGGCCACGGTGGCGCGGTTCCGCGGGCGCTACTCCGAGGCGCTGGAGGACTACTACCGCGCCCTCGCCGGGTTCCTCTCCGTCGGCGACCAGCACGGCGAGGCCGTGGCCCGCACCGCCATCGGCCGGGTGTGGCGAGCCCTGGAGGACCGGGACCAAGCGCTGGTGTGGTTCACCGCCGCGCTCCAGCTCACCCAGGTCATCGGCGACCGGCACCGTGAGGCGCACGTCCTGCACGAGATCGGCCTGCTGCACCGCGACGACCGCGCGCCGGGGATCGCCATGGCCCGGTTCCGGGCGGCACTGGTGATCTTCGAGGAGATCGGTGACAGCGAGGGGGTCGCGGAGGCCCTCGGCGACATCGGGCGGCTGACGAGTGACAGGTGAGCAGGGGCGGCAACCGAGAACACACCCTGCCGAAGACGAGAACCCGTCCCCGACTGGCTCGCGGAACGCCTCGTCCACACCGTAGGCCTGCCCCGGCACGAGGTTGCCGCGCTCGACCTCCGGCAAGCGGTCGATCGGTGGGCCGAGTACCGGGCCGCCCCCATAGGCACCTCCTTCGGCGGGCTGCCGCGTTCGGCGACGGCCGGGTCAGGCAGCGGCCCGCAGCCGTGCGTAGCGGCGCTCCAGGTAGTCGCGCTCGGCCTCCTCCGCGGGGTCGGTGTAGCTCGACGACCACGGGATCGGGCACGGTCCGCTGTGCTGGAGGTCCGGGCACACCACCCGGTTGAGCCGCTGCCGGAGATCGTGGCCGTGGGCCTCGGGGAGGTACATTCCGACCCGGATCTCGTGGATCATCCGCTCGCCCGGCTCCTCCCCCGGATGCTCGGCGCGCCACTGCTCGGGGAGTTCGCCGTAGAACTCCGCCAGCGGCATGTCGTCGGGGTCGGTACGGCCGGCATCCTCGACCACCGCGATGTCCCAGGGCACGGCACCCGCCGCCCCCCGCTCCTCGCGCAGCAGTGCGGAGAGGGCGGCGACGGTGTCCGCGACCTGGGCCGGCGTGGCGTAGACGCCGATTCGCGCCTCGAAGAGATCGGCGTCGGCGGCTGACCCGTTCGTCATTCTGTGTTTCTCTGTTATTTGACCGACTTCGTCTAAAGAGATGCGACATCAGTAGAGAGAGCCCTGGCTGTACCCTATTTCCCCATTCACCCCCACATGCGTGGGGCGCGTCGAACATCAAGGCCGACACATACTCCCGAATATCGGCTCACCCCCACATGCGCGGGGCAGCAACATTCCGACCAGGATATTGCCACCCCCGACACCACGCAAGGGAAAGGTATTAGGGAGTGTGAGGGCGAGCTACGGATGGCGGGATCGACCGGACACGGATATGATCTCCAGCGGGAGGCACCAATGCCGAGAGACATTCCCGACAATTCGCGACGACCAGCAGCATCCCCCTACCGAACTCTGCTCATCGTATTACTCTGCACCATCATCGCATACATCACCGGTGTCGCCACCTGGACTCTCACCTCATCCCCCACGCACACTACCCTGAGCACAGCCTTCCTGGGATCGTCGCTATTCTTTCTCCTGGACAGATCCCTCCCCTAACAAGCCAAGAGTTCAAATCCCCACATTTCCGCTGATTTTTGATCAAACAAGCACTTCATCTCAGAGTCCATCAGAAATGGACTCCATTCATTCGGCCCATTGTGAGACAATTCAAAGCGCAATCGACAACTTGCACTTAACGAAGAAAATTACCCGCGCATTAATAGCCTCGTTCCAGCTCCCGCATGTACGCCGCCGCCGCGTCGATCTCGGCCTCCGTGAAGACCCGGATACCGTGGTCGGCCAGCAGCCGGGCCGTCACCCCGTCACCCGGTCTCTTCGCGCCGCTGAAGGTGCCGTCGCCCACCCGGTGCACGCCGCAGGACGGGCTGCCCTCCTTGAGGATCGCGACGCGGATCCCGTGCCGGCGCGCCGCCGCCAGCGCGCCTCGCGCGCCCGCCAGGAAGTGGTCCGTGGCGTCCGCCCCGGCGTCGGTGACGATCCGGGCCGCGCCCGCGAGGACGTCCCGCGAGGTGGCGCCGGTCTCGATTTCGGCCGGCGGGCGCGGAACCGGGAGGCCGCCGGAGACCTCCGGGCAGAAGGAGACGAGGCGGCGCTCGCGCCGCCAGCGTTCGAAGGCGGGGTGTGCCGAGGTTTTGGCGCCCCCGTCGTAGCGGACGCGCTGGCCCATCAGGCAGGCGCTGACCAGGATCCGTTCCACTCTCCCCACCTCCCGGGCCCACGATAGCCGGGTGCCCGCCCGGCGGACCGGACGGGCACGGGGGCTGTGGACGAGGGCAGGACGGGTCAGTGCTTCCAGTCGGGCCGGACGCTGCCCCGCGACGCCTTGCCGCCGCCCTTCTTCTCGCGGATCCGCATCGAGAGCTTGACCGGGCTGCCCTCGAAGCCGAAGTCCTCGCGCAGCCGGCGCTCGATGAAGCGCCGGTAGTTGTCCTCCAGGAACCCGGTCGTGAACAGGACGAAGTGCGGGGGCCGGGTGTCGGCCTGGGTACCGAACAGGATCTTCGGCTGCTTGCCGCCGCGCACCGGCGGCGGGGTCGCCGCCACCAGCTCCTTCAGCCAGCTGTTCAGCCGCCCGGTGGAGATCCGGGTGTCCCACGACGCCAGCCCGGTCTCGATCGCCGGGACCAGCTTCTCGACGTGCCGGCCCGTGCGGGCCGAGATGTTCACGCGGGGCGCCCAGTGCACCCGGCCGAGCTGCCGGTCGATCTCCTTCTCCAGGTAGTACCGGCGCTCCTCGTCCAGCACGTCCCACTTGTTGAAGGCCAGCACCAGGGCGCGGCCGGACTCCACGACCTGCTCGACCACCCGGATGTCCTGCTCGGCGAGCGGCTCGCTCACGTCCAGCAGCACCACCGCCACCTCGGCGCGCTCCAGCGCGGCGCCCGTGCGCATCGTGGCGTAGTAGTCCGCCCCCTGCAGTGCCCGGAACCGGCGCCGGATTCCGGCGGTGTCGATGAACTTCCAGGTCCTGCCGCCCAGCTCGACGAGCTCGTCCACCGCGTCGCGCGTGGTGCCGGCGACCGAGTCCACGACCACGCGGTCCTCGCCCGCCAGCCGGTTGAGCAGGCTCGACTTGCCGACGTTGGGCCGGCCGATGAGCGCGATCCGGCGCGGGCCGCCCTCCTCCTCCAGCGTCTCGCGCGGTGCCTCCTCCGGCAGCGCCTCCAGCACGGCGTCCAGCAGGTCGCCGGACCCGCGGCCGTGCAGCGCGCTGACCGGGTAGGGCTCGCCGACCCCGAGGTGCCACAGCTCCAGCGCGTCGGCGTCCTGCAGCGCGCCGTCCACCTTGTTGGCGGCCAGCACCACCGGCCTGCGGGTGGCGCGCAGCACACGGGTCACCGCCTCGTCGGCGTCGGTGATACCGACCGTGGCGTCCACCACGAACAGGACGACGTCCGCGGTCTGCGCGGCGTACTCGGCCTGGCGGGCGACCATCGCGGCCAGCCCGCTCGCGCTCGTCTCCCAGCCGCCGGTGTCCACGAGGGTGAACTCACGGCCCTGCCAGGTGGCGTCGTAGGCCACCCGGTCCCGGGTGACGCCGGGAACGTCCTCCACGACCGCCTCGCGGCGGCCGATGATCCTGTTCACCAGCGACGACTTGCCCACGTTGGGCCGTCCCACGACGGCCACCACGGGCTTGACCGCGGCGTCGTCGATGGCGTCGCCCTGGTCGGTGACGCCGTTCAGGACGTCGCTTCTCTCACTCATCAAGGTTCTCCCGGTCGCAATGCCCCACGCGCCCAGGATGCGTGCCGTGGGGATGGTCAGTCGTGCCCCGCAGGCAACGCGTGTTCGCCGCCGCCTACAGCGCGGGGGTGCGCGCTCCGGCCTCGTCGGCCAGCTTCACCACCAGCGCGATGACCTCGTCCAGGGAGAGTCCCGTGGTGTCGAGCTCGGTCGCGTCCGCCGTCTGCGTGAGCGGGGATGCCGCCCGGCTGGAGTCGAGCTGGTCGCGGCGGGCCAGATCGGCCTGGGTCGCCGCGACATCGCTCGACCGCACTTCCCTGCTCCGCCGCTGCGCCCGCATCTCGGCACTCGCGGTCAGGAAGATCTTCACCGGAGCGTCCGGGGCGACGACGGTGGTGATGTCGCGGCCCTCGACGACGATGCCCGCCGCCTCGTCGCGCGCCTCGTCGATGATCTGGCGCTGGCGGGTGACGAGCAGCTCCCGCACCGCTGGTACGGCGCTGACGGCGCTCACGTTGGTGGTGACCTCTTGGGTCCTGATCGCCTGGGCCGCATCCACGCCGTCCACCTGGACGGTGGGGGCGTCCGGATCGGTGCCCAGGGTGATGACCGGACGCGATGCCGCTTCCGCGACGGCTGCCGCGTCGTTGACATCGACCTGGTGGTGCAACATCCACCACGTCATGGCCCGGTACATCGCTCCCGTGTCGAGGTACCGCAGCTCCCGCGCCCGAGCCACGCCCTTGGCCGTGCTGGACTTGCCCGACCCCGAAGGACCGTCAATCGCGATGACGATGCCTCCGCCGTGACCCCGCGCGTTCACCGTGGCAACCTCTCCCCGGGTTGATTCCATCTCATCTCAACGATCCAGGCTACAGGGGCGGGAACGGTACTCGGACCCGCGTCACTACGGCCATTCCCGGCATCCGGCGGGGGATGCGGCGCGGGAAGGCAATCCCCGCACACGCGGGGCGCACGCCTCATCACCAGTACGTTCAAGACCAATACGCGGGTCATCCCCGCACACCCGGGGCGCATCCTTGCCGACCTGCCACTCTCTACCGCGGTTACCCTTCCGCAGCCAACCGCAAGGGGAGCCTACGGATGGACCGACCATCCACCGGCCGCCAGGGCCCGCGACAGCCGCTGCACGCCGTCCGGGCGAACGGACAGCTGCGCGACGCCCACTGGCAGGCCCGGCGAGTGGTCGATGCGGACGTCCTCGATGTTGACGCCCGCCTCCTCCGCCGCCGCGAACAGGCGGGCCAGCGCCCCCGGCTCGTCCGGGATGACCACGGGCAGCACCGCGTACTCCGGCGCCTGGGCGCCGCCGTGCTTGCCGGGAATGCGGTCGCGCCCCTCCCTGCCGCGGGCGAGCAGGTCGCGGACGGGGCCGGTCAGGCCCTCCGGCCGGACGCCGCCGGCCCGCAGGGCCGCGGCCGTGTCGGCGAGGTCCTGGGCGACGTCGGCCAGCACGTCGGCGACGGGCACGGCGTTGTGCCGCAGGATCTCGACCCACAGGTCCGGGTCGCCGCCGGCGATCCGGGTGACGTCGCGCACCCCCTGGCCGGCCAGGGTGAGCGCCGTGCCGTCACCGCCGAGCAGCCGGGCCGCCACCGCGGCGGCCGCCACGTGCGGGGCGTGCGAGACGAGCGCCACCGCGCGGTCGTGCTCCTCGGCGTCGAGCGTCAGCGGATCGGCGCCGCACAGCCGGGCGAGTTCGGTCACGACCGCGACCGCGCCGGCGTCGGCCTTGCCGGTGGGGCACAGGGCCCACGAGCGGCCGAGGAACAAATCGGCGCGGGCCGCGCTCGGTCCCTGCTTCTCACTGCCGCCCATCGGGTGCCCCGGCACGAAGGTGGCGAGGTCGCAGCCGAGCCGGGCCGCCTCGGTGACGACGGAGTGCTTGACGCTCGCGGCGTCGGTGTACACGTGGGCGAGCCCCCGGTTCTGGGCGGAGCGCAGCACCGCCGGGATGGCCTGCGGGGGCGCCGCGATGACGGCGACGTCGGCCGGACGCACCGGGCCGTCGGCGGGCAGCGCGCTCCCCGCCCCGAGGTCGCAGGCCAGGCGCAGGGCGCCGGGGTCGCGGTCGGCCAGCGCCACCTCGACCCCCCGCTCCCGAAGGGCCAGCGCGATGGAGGTGCCGATCAGTCCGGCGCCCACCACCACCGCTCGCTCGATCACGGCCACCGCTCCCCCGCCTCGCCACCGGAACTCTCGTCGTCCCAGCGTAGAACACGCGCGAGGGGGCACGGCGCGGTCGCGCCGTGCCCCCTCGGGGCCAGAGCCGCCGTACTACTGCGCGATGTCCAGGCGCAGCGCCTGCGCACCGCGCAGGTACACGTGCTGGAGGTCCGAACGCGGGCGGTCGGTCTCGACGTGCGCCATCAGCCGCACCACCCGGGGCAGCCCGTGCGGGACGGCGATCTCGGCGGCGCACATCAGCGGCACGTCGGTGAAGCCGAGCTTGCGTGCGGCCAGCGCCGGGAACTCCGCCCGCAGGTCGGGGGTGGCGGTGAAGATGACGCTGATCACGTCGTCGGTCGTGAGCCGGTTGCGCTGCATGACCTCCGAGACCAGCTCGGCGGTCGCCTCGAGGATGAGGTCCCGATCGTCCGCGTCCACCTGGATGGCCCCACGGATCGCCCTTACCGCCACTGTCGTCCCTCCGCTGTACGTCCCGCCCGGCCGCCGGCCGGGCACCTACATTCCTGCGGCAGTGTAGAGCTCACTGACCTCGCGCGACGTCAGGGCCCGCATTGTGCCGACCTTGAGCGTGTTGAGGCCGATCGGCCCGACCTGCGTCCGAGCGAGGTCGGAGACGGGGTGGCCGACCGCCTCCATCAGCCGGCGGACGATGTGCTTGCGGCCCTCGTGCAGCTGGATCTCGACCAGCGCCTTGGGCCCGGCGTCGTCCACCACGCGGAAGGAGTCGACCTGCACCGGGCCGTCCTCCAGCTCCACGCCCTCGCGCAGCTCCCGGATGACCTCACGCGGCACCGGGCCGGGGACCATCACGATGTAGGTCTTGACGATCTCGTAGCGGGGGTGGGTGAGCCGGTTGGCGAGCTCGCCGTCGTTGGTGAGCAGGATCAGGCCCTCGGTCTCGGTGTCGAGCCGGCCGACGTGGAACAGCCGCTCCTCGGTCTGACCGCAGTAGTCGGCGAGCGTGGGCCGCCCCTCGGGGTCCGACATCGTGCTGACCACGCCGCGCGGCTTGTTCAGCGCGAAGTACAGCCGGTCCGGCGCCGTGACCACCCGCATGCCGTCGACGCGGATCTCCGACTCCTCCGGGTCCACCCGAGCACCGAACCGGCGCACGACCTGGCCGTCGACGGAGACCCGGCCGGCGGCGATCAGCTCCTCGCTGGCGCGCCGGCTGGCGACGCCGGCCTGGGCGAGCGCCTTCTGCAGCCGGATGCCGCCGGACACGTCGGCGTAGGTGTCGCGCGGCTCGTCCGAGCGGTCGTCGTCGCGCGGATCGTACTCCTCCCGCAGGGCGCGCAACCGGGCCTGCGCGGCGCGCGAGAGCTCCCGCTCGGCCCGGCCCTGGCCGGACGCCGCCGCACCGGCGCCGGAGGCGGGGCCGCGTGACTCGCGGGTGGCGGGGCCGCGGTCGGCCGGACGGTGGCCGCCGCGCCGCTCCGGGCCGGGGCGGCCGCCCCGGCCACCCGGGGCGCGCTCGCGTCCTCGGCCGTCGCGGTCGTCGCGCGGGCGCTCGTCCCGCCCGCGGTGCGGGCGCTCGTCACGGCCGCGGAACCCGCGGTCGTCCCGGCCGCGGTCGCGGTCGCGGAAGTCACGCTCCTCACGCCCCCGGAAA
>NZ_QEIO01000261.1 GCF_003336425.1 Marinitenerispora sediminis
GGGCAGGGCCAGGGTCTCGCGGGGCTGGCCGAACGTGCCGCCCTGACCGGCGGTCGGCTGGAGTACGGTGCCACGGCCTCGGGCGGTTTCCGGGTGGCGGCCTGGCTACCCTGGCCGGCATGAACGGATCGGACACCCCGCCGGTGCGCGTGCTCGTCGTCGACGACGATCCGCTGCTGCGCGCCGGGCTCGCGATGATGCTCGGGGGCGCTCCCGCCATCCAGCTGGTCGCCGAGGCCGGCGACGGGACGCAGGTGGCGGCGCTGGTCGCCCGGCACCGCCCGGACGTCGTGCTGATGGACATCCGGATGCCGACGATGGACGGGCTCGCCGCGACCGAGGCGGTGCGGTCGCGGCCGGATCCGCCGGAGGTGGTCGTGCTGACGACCTTCGACGCCGACGAGCACGTGCTGCGCGCGCTGCGGGCGGGGGCGGCGGGGTTCGTGCTGAAGGACACGCCGCCGGCCGAGATCGTCGCGGCGATCCGGCAGGTGGCGGCGGGCCGGCCGGTGCTGTCGCCCGAGGTGACGCGCCGGCTGATCGCCCGGGCCACCGAGCCGGAGCGGCACGCGCGGCGCGGCGCGGCCCGCGAGCGGCTGGGGATGCTCAACGACCGCGAGCGCGCGGTCGCGCTGTGCGTGGGCCGGGGGTGGTCCAACGCCGAGATCGGCGCGGCGCTGCATCTGAGCCTGTCGACGGTGAAGACGCATGTGTCGGCGGTGCTGACCCGGCTGGACCTGAACAACCGGGTGCAGATCGCGCTGCTGGTCCACGACGCCGAGCTGGCGGACCCGGCCGGGTGATCTCGGCCGGGCGGGCCCGGAACGCGTGGCGGCCCCCGCCACTGGGTGGCGGGGGCCGCTGGTCTGCGGGGCCGGTACGGCGGTCGCCTCACGGCGTGTCGCACAACGCGGCTCCGAAGACCGCCCGCGCGTCCACCGAAGTGGACCGCGGACGCGGTATTCCGCGAAGGCATTGAGTGGAGCCCGGGGGACACTTTCTACCGCACCGGCCCGCACACCTGACAACGGTGGGGGAGGTGCCGGTATTCCACCCTGGGTGTGACGCCGGTCACATCGGGTGGCGGTCGTGGGGCATTCCGGCGGGATGAAATCCGGATCGGATCGGCCGACTCGCGCCCGTCGATTTCTCGCGCCTTGGCACTACCTGTGATGATTCTGTCTGTGTGGCGTGAACTGATAGCTGACCTGTCCCCGGAAACCGATCTGGCCGGGCCCGCCGAGGAGGCGGCGATCGCGGAGATCGAGAAGGTGCTCGCCCTGCCGCTGCCCTTCGAGCTTGCCGCGCTGCTGCGCGAGGTCAACGGGGTTCACAACACCTACGGGGACGCGGTCGTCTGGTCGGCGGAGCGGCTCGTCGAGGACAACCTGGCGATGCGCGCCGAACCGGACTACCTGGAGCTGTACGCGCCGTTCGACCACCTCGTCTTCTTCGGCGACAGCGACATGGGGCCGCAGTTCGCCTACGTGCACACCGACTACGGGCCGGGGATCATCGTCTGGGACCACGAGACCGACCAGCGGCGGCTGGTGACGGTGTCGCTGCGCGACTACCTGGTCCGCTGCTTCACGCAGGGCAACGGCTGGTACCGGTGAGAACGGCGGGCCCGGCCCTTCGCCGCTGCTCGGGAGCCTGGGGCGTGTCTGACGGCAAGCCCTCCTGAGCCGGGCCGCGCTCGCGGTGGCCCTCCTCCCGTGGGCGCTGCCCCCCCTCTCCTGGGACCCGCGGCGCGGCGACCCCACCGGGCCCTTCGCGCGGCGGCGGCGCGGTGGCCGCCGCCTCTGCGGCGGCGGAGGAGCAGCGGTGGGACGGCTGCCAGGCCGGTCTCGCCGCCTCCCGGTGCGGGGACGCGCCGTGACGGCGCGGCGCGTCCGGTCGGGACGTCACCGGGAGCGGCGGGCGCGGGCGGCGGTGAGGCGGACGCGCACCTCGGCCAGGACGTCGCGGAGCCGGTCGAGATAGGCCAGGTCGTCGGTGGGACGGACGTCGATGTGCGTTCCGGGCGCCAGGGTCAGCCGGCATGTCGGCACCTGGTCCTCGGCGGGCACGTCGGGCCACGGCTCGATCCAGGCGACCGCTATGTCGCCGGGGTCCGGGCGGCTGATCAGTACCTGCTCGATCCGGGCCTGCGTAGAGACGTGGCCGGGCATCGGCACCACCCCCTCACCGACCGAACTACCCGCCTCGGGGCGGCCTGCGACAGCGACCGGACGATCCTTCCCGCACCACTCGCACCCGGAGGCCCACCGGGCGGCCCGTGGGGCCGGGAGGCGCCGGACACCGGCGCGCGGCAGAGGCCGGGCCCGGCCGGAGGAACGGCGCGGAAAGCGGCGGCCGCGTATTCCGGAAGCGGGCCGCGGCGCTCCCGTGTCGAATCGTGCGGGTGCCGTGAAAGGGGCACGGCTCGGAAATTCCGGGGTTCCTGTACAGGGTGGTCCGGGCGTGCTGATATGTCCCGCGGCCTTTCCCGGACCGCGCGGCGCGGTGTCCTCGCCGCCCCCTCCCCGGCGCGGGCGGCACCGTTCCGAACTGCTCAGCGCTGGTCGGCGGCGTTCTCCGGGCTCGGCGGCACGGCAGTCCGTGCCCCCGACCGCGCACCTCCCCGAATTCCGGCACGCAAACGAGGCGGACCGGCGGGGAGCGGCAAGGCTCCCCAGGGCGGGACGCGTCCCACGGCGTGCGCCGCCGGTGTCGGCGCTGGTGGCCGCGGCGCGGCCCGGAGTCCCCTACTCCGGTCAGGGCACCTTCTGACGGGCGCCGGGAACTGCTCCTTCGACGCGACCGGAGAGACACCGCCATCGCGGCCCCCGACCACAGCGACGACGACAACGCCGCCATGTGCGGCGCCTGGGCCGGGTGGACCGCGCCGCCGCGCGCCGGGTACGACTCCGTCCTCTCGGAGCCCGGGGCGGGGTGCGGGTCCGATGTGCGGATCACCGACGTCTACGGACAGCCGCTGACCGGCACCGGTACCGGTGTGGAGCCGGGGGTCGACCAAGCCGGGTACCGCGCGGCTCCCGCGGAGCTGAGCGGCGCCGTCAGCGGGGCGGGGGCCCGGCCCGCAGCAGCGGCTCCAGCAGGGCGGCGGGCTCCAGCGCGGCCGGGCGGTCGCTGACCTGGCCGTCGCCGACCTCGACCACCCGCCACTCCCCGTCGGTGCGGCGGGCGAGGTCGGTGGTGACGAACCGGCAGCCCAGGGCGGCGACCAGCGGACGCACCGCGCGCAGGTCGGGCTCCGGGCGCTCGTCAGGGGTGTCGGGGTGCGGGCCGACCGCGATCGGCGCGCCGTCCAGCCACCACACGCGCGCCTCGGTGGCGCGGCCGCTGGCGGAGAACGGCTCGAAGGCGCGCAGCACGATCCCGCCGGCGAGGTCGTCGCCCTGCAGCTCCACGAACCGTGCGACGACGCGGTGCAGCGCGGCGGTGTCGGCGAGGTCCGGGATGTAGCAGGCGGTGTCCCAGTCGGACTTGCGGGACTTGACGTAGTCCTTGACGAGCGCCGGACCGCCGCCGAGCGGGGCGGCGAGGGCCGCGAGGCCGGCGGGTGCGGGCG
>NZ_QEIO01000262.1 GCF_003336425.1 Marinitenerispora sediminis
GACCTACTACGACGAGCGGGCCAAGCTGCCACCGCTGGTCCGGCGGCTCATCGCCGACCCCACCGACCAGCAGGCCCGCGACGACTACGCGGCCGCCGAGAAGGCCACGGACAAGGCACGGCAGGAGTTCGAGAAGCGGTTCACCGCCTGGCGGGACGCACTGGACCGCGCCCGCGCCACGATCGGCCACCCCGGCGCCTGGTCCGGCAGTGCCACCCCCACCGCGGACACGCCGCACGGTTCGCGGCACGGCTCCGGTTCCAGCACCCCCGTCCGGGAGGCCCCGCCCGGCGGCGGGCGCTTCCCCGCCGAGAGCTCGTCCTCCGGGCGGCGGGGCGGCGGCGACCTCACCGTCATGAGGATGGAGGTCGACCCGACCGCCGTTGCGCACACCGGCCAGGGCGACCCAACGCCCCCGACGTCGGTGGACCAGGCGCGCGCCCGCGTCGCCCGGGCGCAGACCGACGTCGTGCGCTTCGAGACCGACCTGGAGACCCTCCGCACCAACCTCGGCCTCACCGAGGACGACCCCTACTACCTCGGCGGCAGGGTCGAGGCCGCCCAGCGCCGCGTCACCGCCGCCCAGACGGAGATCGACCTCGCCAGGGCCCGCCTGGCGGACGCCCGCGACGGCAACACCAGCCCCCAGATCGCGCGCGGCGAGATGGCCCGCGCGCAGGACGAACTCGACCGCGCCACCGCCGACCTCGGCCGAGCCCGCGCCGCCTTCGCCGACGCCGGCGGCAGCTACGACGCGGACGGCGCCCCCGCCCCCGGCCCCCGCTTCGGCAGCCGCACCGACGCGCCGCGGAGCACCGACGCCTCACCCGGTCCCGACGCCGGTACGCGCACCACGGCACCCCCGGGCACCGGGGCGGAGACGCCGGGTACCGTCGGCGGCCAGCGAGCGGAGGCCGCGGTCCGGGAGTGGCGGGACAACCCGGTGATCGAGGCCAACCCGGCCTTCACCGACTCGCCGCAGATGTCGTGGGCCAACGCCGCCGTCGCGCCGGTCAGCGGCCAGGTCGCGCAGTACCTGGCGACCGCCCTCCACCCCCGGCTCAACGCCAGCAGCGCCCTGCCCATGTTCACCTCCTACCTCGCCCACCGGCTCGGCGTCCCGCTGCCGGAGGTGCTGGCCGGCTTCCGCAGCACCACCCGGAGTCCTGACCGGGTCGAGCAGATGATCCGCGAGCAGTGGGCCCTCTGGCACCGCTCGGGCGCGCTGGACGGCGCCCTCGACGCCATCGCGGAGTACGGGACCCCGATCCCCTGGACCATGCGTGTCCCCCCGGCGCTGCCCTGGCAGGGCAACGGCCAGGAGCCCGGCAGCGTCGGCATGGGCCGGGCGCGCCGCTTCGCGGACGACGCCGAGGCGGTCACCTGGGCCGAGACCGCCATGCCGTTCCCCCGCATGCCGGATGAGTCGAGAAGGGCCCTCCGGGAGTACAGCGAGGAGGGCCACTCGATCGTCAACCGGGCCCTGCGCCACGGCGAGGTCCCCGTGCCGGAGGGGCTGACCCAGCAGGAGGCCGAGAGGCGCGCCACCGACCTCATCCGCCACATCGACAACGGGATCGGCCGCTCCCAGCTGCCCGAGCCGGTCATCCTGGACCGGGGCGTCGAATCCGACTTCATCGCGCGGCTGGTGCGGGACCGCTACGGCCCCGACGCGGACCCGGAGGACCCCCGGGCCGTCGAGAGCCTGGTCGGCACCACGTTCGTCGACGACGGCGTCGTCTCCACCTCCGTCGGCAGGTACCCGGCCGCCCTGCGGGACGCCTACCTCCTGATCCGCGCGCCCCAGGGGCTGCCGGTCGTCAACCTCATCAGCGTGGCGGAGTGGACCAACGACGAGCGCGAGCTCACCGTGTCCCGCGGACTCAAGTACGTGGTCCACGACGTCTACCAGAGGAAGGGGCCGAGCGCGGACTTCGAGGACGACCTGCTGTGGGTCCTCGAGGTCGAGGTCGTCCCCAACAGCTGGGAGCCGCCTCCCGGCTGGCGCCCGGCACCCCTCGACGAGTCGACCAGGTACTGGGATCCGCCGGACAGCGACGACGACATGGACGACGCGTCCGACATGTCCTCTGAGTCCGATCTCCAGGTCAACGTGGCGACCGTCGGCGCGCCGGCGGCTACCCCCGCCCCGAACGGCCGGTCCGACGGCGCCTCCCCGGAGAGCGGGATCCGGGCGGACGCCGACGGCGGCGGCCGCTCGATCGAGGACGCCCGCGCCGAGGTCGCCCGCGCCCAGACCGAGGTCGTGCGGTTCGAGACCGAACTGGAGAACACCAGGAACGCCCTCGGCCTCGCCGAAGACGACCTTTCCTACCTCGGCGGCAGGGTCGAGGCCGCCCAGCGCCGGGTCACCGCCGCCCAGGCCGAGACCGACCTCGCCCAGGCCCGCCTGGCGGACGCCCGCGGTAGCCGGACGGGCACCGAGACCGCCCGCGCGGAAATGGACCGCGCCCGGACCGAGCTCGACCGCGCCCACGCCGACCTCGACCAGGCCCGCGAGAACTACGCCCGGGCCGGCGGCACCGTCACCCCCGACGGGACACTCCAGCCCGCCTTCGAGCCCCCCGCCCCCCGGCCCGACGCCGGTGCAAGCGCCACCCGGACGCCGGAGGCGCGGTCGGGCACCGGCGTCACCGACGTCTTCCCGACCACTGGTGCCGACCGGCGGACGGAGGACGCGCTGCGGGAGTGGCAGAACAACCCCGCACTCGATGTCAACATGGCGCACGCCGACATCGGCGCCTCCGCGCCCGCGAACCGGCAGTGGCCGGCCGACGACGTCCGCGGTCAGATCCCGCCCGCGCCGCGCTGGCAGGGCACCGCCAGTGAGCCCGGCGGCGTCGGGATGGCGGCCACCCGCTTCGGCAGCGACGAGGAGGCCGTCACGTGGGCCACCCAGCACATGCCGTCGGATGGGCTCGCGCCCCACCATGAGCGGGCCGTGCAGGAGTACACGAGCAGCTCCTTCGACTGGATGAAGTCGGGGCTGCGCGAGGGGAAGGTCCCGCCCGAGTCGCGGGACGACTTCGTCCGGCTGATCCCCCAGCTCGACCAGGCGATCGCGCACAGCCACCTGCCCTCAGCGCTCAACCTGCACTGGGGTGTCAACGACGACGTGGTGCGGCAGCTGGTGGCGGCCGTGGCGCCCGGCCACCGCGGCCCGCTCACTCCGGAGATCGCCGAGCGGCTGGCGGGCACCACCTTCACGAACCTGAGTTACACCTCCACCTCCATCGGCACCCACTCGGCCGTGGTCCGCGACGCCTACGTCATGCTGCGGGTCCCCGAGGGCCACCCCGGGCTCAACGTCATGCGGGTCTCGGAGTACGGCCTCGACGAGCGCGAGATCACGCTGCCGCGGGAGATGAAGGCCGTGATCCACGGCGTCTACCAGCGGCGCATCGACCTGCCCAACGGCTTCGGCACCGACGACATCTGGTTCATCGAAGCCGAGGTCGTCCCCGCCGACTGGGAGCCCGCCCCCGACTGGCGGCCCAGCCCCCTCGGCGACGCCGACCGCG
>NZ_QEIO01000263.1 GCF_003336425.1 Marinitenerispora sediminis
GGCGGGGGCCGCCGACCGGGGCACCGCCTCCCCTTCGGGCGGCACCGTCGCAGGGCTGCGCACCAGACTCCGCCGGGCCGCTCCGGGCGCGCCCGCCGGTCCAGCCGGCCCGCTCCGCCCGCGTCCGCCGGGGTCTAGGCCGTCCGAGCACGCGGCCGCGCCGACGACGGAGCCCCCGCGCGGCATCCTGTCCACCGCCCCCGAGTAGTGCGCGCCGCCGGACGTCGTCCACGGCCTCTCCCCGTTCCCCCGGCCGCGCGTGGGAGACGGCACCCGGCCAGCCGCCCCGGACAGTCCCGCGCGGCCGGAGAGCCGCGTGCTCGCGGGCGTCACTGCCCCGCGTCGTCCGCGGGGCGCCCTCCGCCGAGGTGCGGCTCGTCGAGGATGAACATCGTCTGGGTGGACCGCACCTCGGGGATGCGCTGCAGCCGTTCCAGGACGAAGGTGCGCAGCGCCGACGCGTCGGCGACCCGCACCAGGAGCAGCAGGTCGACGTCGCCCGAGACGAGCGCGGCGTGGTCCACCTCCGGGATGTCGCGCAGGTAGTCGCGGAACCGCTCCCAGGAATGCTGCTGGATCTTGACCGAGACGTAGGCCGCCAGACCGGTCCCGTACTTCTCCGGATCGACCACCGCGGTGAACCCGGTGATCACGCCCTCGCTGCGCAGCCGGTCGAGACGCGCGTAGGCGTTGGCCCGGGAGATGTGGGTCCGCTCGGCCACGGCCCGGATGGACATGCGCCCGTCGGAGCGCAGCAGGGCGATGATCCGGCGGTCCACGGCGTCAAGATCGACGACCATGTGTCTCACCTCACAGCGTCCACGATGTGGACGTCGCAGACGTTCGGACTCCCGTCCGGAGCCGCTTCGGCCATCTGCCCAGGCTTCGCCCGGCGCTATGGACACTATGTGGCGAATCGACACATATTCAAGACATGAAGCGCACCCACAGCAGCGGGACCGCGGCCGTTCCGGACCTGCCCTCTCTGGAGCCGATCCGGCTCGTGGACCGGCACGGCCGCCGCCTCGGCGATCCCGCCTTCCCCACCCCCGACCACGACACGCTCCTGGCGCTGCTGCGTGGCATGGTCGTCGGGCGGCGCTTCGACCGCCAGGCCGGCGCGCTGGCCCGACAGGGCAGTCTCGCGGTCTACCCCTCCTCCCACGGCCAAGAGGCGTGCCAGGTCGCGGGCGCGCTGGCCCTGGCGGACCAGGACTGGTTGTTCCCCACCTACCGCGACAGCGTCGCGCTGCTCACCCGCGGCGTGGACCCTGCCGAGGTCCTCACCCTGCTGCGCGGCGACTGGCACAGCGGCTACGACCCCCGGCGGCACCGCTGCGCGCCGCAGTGCACCCCGCTGGCCAGCAACGCCCCGCACGCCGTGGGCCTGACGTATGCGGCCCGCCGCCAGGGAGAGGACACCGCGGCGCTGGTGCTCATGGGCGACGGCGCCACCAGCGAGGGCGACGCGCACGAGGCCTACAACTTCGCCGCCGTGTGGAACGCGCCGGTCGTCTTCCTCATCCAGAACAACCGGTGGGCGATCAGCGTCCCGGTCGAGAAGCAGACCCGGGCGCCCACGCTCGCGCACAAGGCCATCGGCTACGGCATGACCGGCTACCACGTGGACGGCAACGACGCCGCGGCCGTGTACGCGGTGGTCTCCCGCGCGCTCGCCGAGGCACGCTCAGGTTCGGGTCCGGTGCTCATCGAGGCGCAGACCTACCGCCTCGACCCGCACACCAACGCCGACGCCCCGCAGCGCTACCGCGACGAGGCCGAGGTCGCGTACTGGCGGGACCGCGACCCCCTCAGCCGGCTGGAGACCCTGCTGCGTGCGGAGGGCGCGGCCGGCGACGCGGACCTGGAGCGCTTCGCCGCCGAGGGCGAGCGGGTCGCCGCCGACGTCCGCCGCCGGCTGGCCGAGGACGACCACCTCGATCCCGACGACCTCTTCGCCCACGTCTACGCCGGTATCCCGCCCGCGCTCGCCCGCCAGCGCGCGGACCTCCGGGACGAACTGCGGGAGGGGTGAGCAGGCTATGGCCGAGATCACGATGGGGCGGGCGCTCAACCTCGCGCTCCGCGACGCGCTCGCCGAGGACCCCGACGTCGTCGTCTACGGCGAGGACGTCGGCCCGCTGGGCGGGGTGTTCCGGGTGACGGACGGGCTCACCGCCGAGTTCGGCGAGGACCGCTGCTTCGACTCCCCCCTCGCCGAGTCCGGCATCGTGGGCACCGCCGTCGGCATGGCCATGCAGGGGCTGCGCCCCGTGGTGGAGATGCAGTTCGACGCCTTCGGCTACCCCGCGTTCCAGCAGGTGGTGTCGCATGTCGCCAAGATGCGCAACCGCACCCGGGGCCGGCTGGAGCTGCCGCTGGTCATCCGGATCCCCTACGGCGGCGGAATCGGCGGCGTGGAGCACCACAGCGACTCCTCCGAGGCCTACTACGCCCACACCCCCGGCCTGCGCGTGGTGACCCCCGCCACCCCGGCCGACGCCTACTCGCTGCTGCGCGAGGCGATCGCCTGCCCCGACCCCGTGGTCTTCCTGGAGCCCAAGCGCCGGTACTGGTCGAAGGCCGAGGTCGCCACCCCGGTGCGCACCGAGCCCATGGACCGCGCCGTGGTGCGCCGCTCCGGAACCGACGTGACCCTCATCTCCTACGGTCCGACGGTGCAGACCGCCCTGGACACCGCCGAGGCCGCGCGTGAGGAGGGCTGGGACGTCGAGGTGGTCGACCTGCGCAGCCTCGCCCCCTTCGACGACGCCACCGTCACCACCTCGGTACTGCGGACCGGGCGCGCGGTGGTCACCCACGAGGCGGCGACGTTCGCCGGCTACGGCGCGGAGGTCGCCGCACGCGTCACCGAGCACTGCTTCCACTACCTGGAGGCCCCCGTACTGCGGGTCGGCGGGTTCGACATCCCGTACCCGCCGCCGAAACTGGAGCACCACCACCTGCCCGGTGTCGACCGGCTCCTCGACGCGATCGGCCGCCTGCAGTGGGAGTCCGACTGGGTGTCGCCGGTCGGCTCCCGCCCGCGGGAGGAGGCCGGCGCCGGACGCCGGCACCGGACGGGGGTGGGCTCGTGACCCCCGCGCCGGCCGTCCGCGACTTCACGCTGCCCGACCTGGGCGAGGGGCTGACGGAGGCCGAGGTACTCACCTGGCTGGTGGCGGTGGGCGACACCGTGGACGTGGACCAGCCGGTGGCCGAGGTCGAGACCGCCAAGGCGGTGGTCGAGGTGCCGTGCCCCTTCCGCGGCACCGTGACCGCGCTGCACGGCGCTCCCGGGCAGACCGTCGCCGTCGGCACACCGCTGATCAGCGTGGACACCGGGGAGGCGCGGCCGGCCGGCGGATTCGCCGAGCCCGGAGTGGTCGTCCCGGAGGCCCGGGAGCCGGCCCGGGAGGGCGGGACGGGCCGCGCGGACGGCGCGGCGGGCCCGGCCGGGTCCGGCGCGGTGCTCGTGGGGTACGGCACGGCCGAGGAC
>NZ_QEIO01000264.1 GCF_003336425.1 Marinitenerispora sediminis
GGAGGCCGCTTTCGTGCCGGGGGCGGGTGCACGGCGGTGTCCCGCACGCCTCGGGGGGAACGGCGTCACCCCCGCGGCAGCAGCTCCGCGATCCCGGACGGCGCGAACAGCGCGTCGGCGAGCTGCTGGGCCAGCCCGATCACGCCGGACCGCTTGCCGAGCGCGGCCGGGCGGATGACCAGGCTGCGGGTGGCCAGCGGCAGCGAGCGGCGGTAGACGACCTCGCGGATGCCGGTGAGCACGTGCTCCCCGGTCAGCGCGAACTGGCCGCCGACCACCACCACGGCCGGGTTGAGGAGGCTGACCGCCCCGGCGACCGCCTCGCCGAGGATGCGGCCGGAGCGGCGGGCCAGCCGGATGGCGTGGTGGTCGCCGGACCGCAGCAGGCGCAGGGCCTCGGGCACCGCGTTCACGGTCTCCTCGTCGGCGAGGCCGGGGAACAGGTCGCGGGCGAACGCCCAGCCGCCCGCGTACGCCTCGACGCATCCCACGTTGCCGCACCGGCACAGCGCGGGCTCCGCGCCCGGGGACGGCGGCTCCTCCAGGCGGGCGGGCAGGTGGCCGATGTCGCCCGCCGCCCCCTGGGCGCCGCGCAGGATGCGGCCGTCGGCGATGATGCCGGATCCGACACCGGTGCCGACCTTGAGCATGAAGAGGTGGCCGACGCCCGGCGGGCCGGCGCGGTGCTCCCCGAACGCCATCACGTTGACGTCGTTGTCCACGAGCGCGGTGACGCCGTAGCGGCGGCGGACGTGCCCGGCGATGTCGAACCCGTCCCAGCCGAGCATGATCGGCGGGCTGACCGCGCGGCCGGCCTCGAACTCCACCGGACCGGGCACGCTGACCGCGACGCCGCGCAGCGCGGGCCCGCCGCCGGGGCCGGTCCGCGGCAGCGGGAGCCGGGCGAAGTGCTCGTCGACCGCCTTGAGCACCGGTTCGGGACCGCGGGTCACCGGGATCTCCTCGGTCCGCTCGGCCAGTACCCGGCCGCCGAGGTCGCACAGGGCGGTGCGCAGGCCCGAGGCGCCGATGTCGGCGACGAGCAGCCGCCCGGCGTCGGCGTCGAAGGCGAACCGCTCCGCGCGGCGGCCGCCGGTGGAGGCGTTCTCCCCGGCCGAGCACAGCAGGCCGGCGGAGAGCAGGGCCTCCAGGCGCTGGTTCACGGTGGAGCGGGCCATCCCGGTGGCGGCGATCACGTCGGCGCGGGTCTGGCTGCCGCGGGTACGGAACAGCCCGAGTACCTGTGCGAGTCCCTCCGCGCCGCTGTCCACCGCGTATCCTCCCTGGTCAGCCCGGTCGTCCCGACCATTATCCCGCACTCCCGCCAAAAGCCAGCGAACTTTTGATTGTCGACGACCAAAAGTAGGAGTAGGGTGCGTCACATGTTGGCGCGCGGACTCGCCCGTCCCGCCCGTTTCCGGAGGTGACCGATGTTTTCCGGACTGCGCCGCACACGCGTGCGGATCGCGGTTGCCGCCACCCTCCTGCTGACGGCGGGCTGCGGCACGGCGGACCACGGCGACCAGGTCGCCGCGGTCATCAAGGGGCTGGACAACCCCTTCTTCCTGTCCATGGCCGACGGCATCCGCTCCGCGGCCGACGGCCGGGTGGCCGTCCAGGCGGCCCAGTCGACCAGCGACACCACCGGGCAGGCGGACAAGCTCGCCGCGGTGGCGGTCCAGGACTACGGCTGCTACATCATCAACCCCATCAGCGGCACCAACCTGGTGCAGTCGCTCAGCACCCTGGCCCGCGACGGCAAGCCGGTGGTCAACATCGACAGCCCGGTCAACGCCGAGGCCGCGGAGCTGTCCGGGGCCGAGATCACCACCTACGTCGGCACCGACAACGTGGCCGCGGGCCGCACCGCCGGCGAGCACATGGCCGACCTCGCCGGCGACGGCGCCCCCGTCGCCCTGGTCGGCGGGACCGCGGGCGACGTCACCAGCGCGGCGCGGCTGCAGGGCTTCCAGGAGGCCGCCGAAGGCCGGCTCGACGTCGTGCAGACCGTGGCGGTCCAGGACTGGAGCCGGTCCGACGCGCTGACCCGGGCCGAGGAGATCCTGCGCGCCAACCCCGGCCTCGCCGGCTTCTTCGTGGCCAACGACGACATGGGGCTCGGCGTCGCCCGCGCCGTCGCCAACGCCGGGCGCACCGGCGAGGTGGCGGTGGTCAGCGTCGACGGCACCGAGGACGGGCTGGCCGGCGTGCGGCGCGGCGACCTCGCCGCGACCGTCGCCCAGTACCCGTACACGATCGGCGAGATGGGCATGGAGGCGTGCGCCGCGGCCATCGCCGGCCACGAGCTCCCCCGCACGGTGGACGCGCCCGTCGCGCTGGTCACCGGCGCCAACGTCGCCGACGCCGAGGCGGCCGCGCCCCGGCCGTTCGAGCCCTACCACGACCCCTTCGCCGAACTGCTGGGCCGCACCGGCGGCGGCAGCTGACGGACACCACGGAGATGACATGGCACAAGTGACTCTCACCGAGCGCCCGGCGCTGGGCGCCCGGGTGCGCGACATCGGCTTCTGGGCCGACTGGGCGGCGGTCATCGGCCTGGCCGGGCTGGTCGTCGTCTTCGGGATCGCCAGCCCGAGCTTCCTCACCCTCGGAAACATCGAGGCGATGCTGGTCTCGGCGGCCATCCTCGTGGTCCTCGCGGTCGGGCAGTCGTTCGTCATCGCCACCGGCGGGATCGACCTGTCCACCTCGACCACGATGACGTTCGGCGCGGTGGTCATCGGGATGCTCTACACGCACGGCTGGCCGATCGCCGCGGCCATCGCCGCCGGGGTCGCCGCCGCCGGACTCGCCGGCGCGGCCAGCGGCGTGCTCATCGCGCGCGGCCGCATCCCCGACTTCGTGGTCACCCTCGGCATGTTCTCGGTGACCACCGGGCTCGCCCTCATCCTGTCCGACGGCAAGCCCGCCGAGGTGGTGAGCGCCTTCCTGCTCGGCCTGGCCAGCGGCTCCGTCGGCCCCGTCGGCTACTTCGTGATCGTCGCGGCGGCGGTCGCGGTGGTCGCGCACGTCGTCCTGTTCCACACCCGGTTCGGGGTGCACGTGCTCGCCACCGGAGGCAACCCCGAGGGGGCGCGGGCCATGGGCGTGCGCACCCGGCGCGTCAAGCTCGCGGTCTACGTCATCGCGGGCGCGCTGTCGGGGATCGCGGCGATCCTGCTGGTCGCCCGGCTCGGCGCGGCCGAACCGGCCGCCAACACCACCTACCTGCTGAACGCGATCGCCGCGGTGGTCCTCGGCGGTGTCGCCCTCCAGGGCGGACGCGGCAGCGTCCTGGGCCCGGTGGTCGGCGCGCTGCTGCTCACCGCGCTCACCAACGGGCTCACGCTGCTCGGCGTCTCCCAGTTCTACCAGCCCCTGGCCGTCGGCTTCGTCGTGGTGGCGGCCGCCCTGCTCATGAGGTACCAGCGATGACGACCGCCCGCGTCCCTGCGACCAGC
>NZ_QEIO01000265.1 GCF_003336425.1 Marinitenerispora sediminis
CGCGCTGAAGGCGGCCGGCTCCGCCCAGGGGGACCAGGCGGTCGCCATCCGGACATCGCAGAAGCGGCCGGGGTCCGGACCGCCGTGCCGCACGCACGGCCGCGAGACCGCCGACCCGCCCCCGCCAGCCGGTCCGGGCGCCGAGCACCGCGATCCGGCGGGATGCGGCCGACCCGCGCCTGACCCAGCGGCCGCTGCCCCCCGGACGGCCCTGACCAGCACACCGAATCCCCAGCAACGGTCCACCGGGTGGGGCGGGCGGCGCGTGCACGGCCGCACCTGGTGAACCGTGAGCCTCGGCCGTCCCCGTGGCGGCCCCCGGATCTGCCGGGCGCGCAGCCCCCTGCTCGGCCACTGGCGGGCGGGCGCTCCGGGGCGGTGCGCGAGCTGTGGACGCGGAGGCGCGACCCGGCGTGCGCGTGCCGTCCGCGCGCCCTCGGCCGTCCCGGCGCCGCGCGCCTGCGGGCCGCCGGCTGGACGGGCGAGCCGGCCGCCGAGGGCGGAACCGGGGGGCCGGGCGGCGGCCCCGGCCGCTCCCGCGCCGGCGGCGGTCGGTCCTGGGGCGGCGCGCGGCGCTGTCGCCGGTCCGGGCGGGCGACGCCCCGGGGGGCGGGGCTGGATCGTTGCTGGGAGAGTTGCTGGGAGATGGGCGTGCTGGTCCATGGTCGTAAGCGAGGAGCGGTCGCTTGACCGTGGCGCCGATCAGCCGGTTGTGCCAGATCGCCGCGTTGCGCGCGCGGACGCGCTGACACACCCGGGCCCCCACGCCCGGTTCCGGCTCCTCCGCGCGCACTGGCCGGATCAGCGTGAATCCCGGCCCCGCGGCGGCCCTCTCGATCCCGGCCCGGCGAAGCCCTGGTCGCACCCGACGGGGCACGGCCCCGGAGCGCACCGGCGGACGTGGAGCGGGTGCGGGGCCTGCCTGCGTTCGTCCAGTCCCGTTGTCCAACGCGGTCCGCGCTGGTCATCGTCGCCGCCCCGACCGGAGAGCGGGGACCGCTCCGCGCCGGCCCGGGCTAGGGACCGATCGGGGGCTGCTCCGGCTCCTGCGCCCCGCCGGTGCCGCCGGGCGGTGCGAGCATCCGCGTGAACGTCTCGGCGATCGCGGCCATGTCCACCGCGGGGTCGTGCATCCACTGGAGCTGCAGGCCGTTCAGCACCGCGATCACCGCTCGTGCCAGGTGCTCCGCCGGTTCGTCCGCCCGGATCGCGCCGGCCCGCTGCTTCTCCTCGACGTCCCGCGTCACCTCGGCCGCGAGGGTGCGGTAGCGCTCGGCGAAGAAGCCGTGCGCGGGACTCTCCGGATCGGTGGCCGCCGCCGAGAGCGTGACGAACAGCTTGGCCAGCCCCGGGTGGTCGGTGGTGTGGCGGGTCCCCGCGACCATGCCGTCGATCATGCTCTGGTCCTCTCCCGAGGCGCCGGCCAACGCCCTGCCCTGCACGTCCCAGCGCTCCAGGACCGCGATGAGCAGCTCGTCGCGCGTGGGGAAGTAGTACGTGAGCGCCGGCTGCGTCACCCCGACGCGGGCGGCGATGTCGTGCAGCGAGGCGCGCTCGCCGTACTCGTCGACGGCCTCGTAGGCGGCCTGGAGGATCTGCTCCCGCCGCTGCGCGCTCTTGCGGTACGGGCCTCGCGGCTTGCGCTGGTTCGTCACTCGACAGACCGTACTTCACCCGTTCGGCGGCGAGCCGGCCTCCGGCCCGCGCTGGCGCAGCGCAGGGGCGCCGCCGGCCGCTCGGCGGGCCCGCCCCCTGCTCCCATGCGCCGCCCGGCGGCAGGGGCGCCGCTCCCGGCACCGCCGCGGCGGGGACACCGGCCGCCTCGCGGCCCGCCGAGCCGGCAGACCCCGGTGGCCCCGAGCCGGGGGACGGCCGCCGCGGGCGGCGGGGCGCCAGGGGCCGGACGCTCCGTCAGCCGTGCAGGTCCCGGTAGGCGCGCTCGGCGCCGGCGTGCAGGGGGACCGCGCCGGTGCCGATGAGCGCGCTCGGGCTGAGGAACTGCGTGCCCAGGGTGTCCGGCGGGATGAGGTAGGGCGCGCGGCGGACCAGCACCTCGACCAGCGCGGCGGCGACCTCCTCGGGCAGTTCCGGGGCGCACAGCAGCAGGCTCGGCACCCCGATGGTCGGGACGGCGGGGTGGCTGCCGTAGGTGTCCTGGGGGACGTCGATGGGGTCGTAGCCGGAGCCGTACCGCTCGCGCAGCTCCGGGATCAGCCCGCCCAGCGGGACCAGCCGGAGCCCGACGCGCCGCGACAGCTCCAGCAGCCCGGGCGTGGGTACCCCGCCCGACCACAGCAGCGCGTCGACGTCCCCGTCCTCCAGCCCGGCGATGCCGTCGCGCAGCCCCAGGTGGGCCACGTCGGCGGCCGCGTCGCCGTCGAGCCCGGCGACCTCGAGCAGCCGCTCCCCGAGGAGGGTGACGCCGGCGCCGGGGGCGCCGAGGGAGACGCGGCGGCCCGCGAGGTCGCGGACGCGCTCGATCCCGGAGCCCCGCGGCACCACGAGCTGCGTGTAGTTCTCGTACACCCGGCCCAGGGCGCGCAGCTCCAGCGGCCGGCGGTAGGGCGGGTGCCCGAGCGCGGCGGAGCGCGCCGCGTCGCCGAGGGCGAGCGCGAGGTCGGCGTCGCCGGCCGCGACCCGCGCCATGTTGTCGAAGCTGCCGTCGGTACCGACCACCTCGACGCCCAGCCGGGGCTCCTGCGCCGCCGCCTCCGCCGCGAGCAGCCGGGCGAAGTCCGCGTAGAACCCGCCGGGCTCCCCCGCCGCGAGGCGCAGCCGCCGGCGGGGGCCGTGGTACTCCCCGCGCCGGCAGCCGCCCGCCAGGACGGCCGCCGCCACCGCGGCGAGGCCGGCGGCGAGGGCCGTGCGCCGGGTGGGCGCGGGCGCGCTCACCGCGCGCCGCCGGGGCCGGGGCCCTCGGCCGCGGGGACGCGCGGGGCGCCTCCCTCCGGCGCGGGCAGCCCGATCTCCACCACCATGCCGCGCGGCGCGCCGCGGCGCAGCCGCAGGGTGCCGCCGCGCCCGGCGACCAGCTGCTGCAGGATCGCCAGGCCCAGGCCGGTCCCCCGCTGGCCGGCGGTGGCCGAGCGCCAGAACCGCCGGGTGGCGTGCGCGAGTTCGGCCTCCGCGAGCCCCGGCCCGTCGTCGCGCACCGTCAGCAGCTGGCCGGCGCCGCCCGGCCCGCAGCTCACGGTGACGGTGCTGCCGCTCCCCGCGTACTTCACGGCGTTGTCCAGGGTGATGTCGAGCATCTGCGCCACCTCGGTCTCCGAGACCGCGACCGCCCCCTCCGCGACCTCCCCCGCC